>DATMSA010000116.1:0-13623 GCA_035565675.1 Capillimicrobium sp.
CTTGCGGACGGCCAGACGGCCCGTCCAGTTGCGGTTCGAGATCGTCGCGAGCTCGAACTCCTCCGGCGTGCCCTTCTTCTCCTCGTAGATGCAGGAGAGGGCGTTGAGCTGCAGCGTCGCGATCGGCGGGATCTTGCGGCCGGCGTCCTCGAACGCCTTGATCTCACCGGGCACGTTCGCGCCGTAGCCCTCGACGATGCCGTCGATCTGCGGGTACTTGGCCAGCAGGCTCGACACGAGCTTCTGCGCCTGCGCCGGATCCCAGTTGGTCGCCGGCCAGTTCTTCGGCGAGACGTCCTCCAGGACCTTGATGTCCGGGTAGTCCTTCAGGACCTCGAGCAGGCCGGTGACGCTGCCCTGGTCGACCGGGTTGCCGGCCGGGCCGCCGAGGAACAGCAGGTTGCCCTTGCCGCCCATCTGCTTGGCGATCCACTCGCCCCAGACCTTGCCGTTGGCGACCGGATCCCAGTCGGTGTACGAGACGTAGTCCTTGCCGACCTCGCCGCAGCCGTCCGCCGCGTGCGTGGCGACCGCGATGCCGCGCTGGGTCGCCTGACGCAGCGCCGGCAGCTCGGCGCACACGCCGGCGTCGGGGATGATCACGATCGCGTTGACGCCCTGGGAGATCATCGACTGGATCCCCGAGGTCGCCTTCTGCGGATCGAACCCGGCGTTGACGACGACCGTGTCGGTGATGTTCGGGCACTTGGCGGCCTCGAGCTTCACCTGCTCCAGCGACGCCGCGGACCAGGCGTTCAGGCCGCCGCCGTCCTGGATGCCGAGCTTGATCTCCTTGTCGCCGCACCACTCCGGCGCGCCGCCGGAGGACTCCGATGCGGTCGTGTCGGCGGCAGCGGTGCTGGCGGCCGCGGTGGCGGCCTGGGTGCTCTCGCCGTCGTCGTCGCTGCTGCCGCAGGCGCTCAGCACGAGCAGCGGAAGCAACGCGAACGCGACGAGCGTGCGTGCGGCGGTCCTCCGACCGCGGACACGCAGGCTGCGTGACTCCATGGGGACACTCCTCCTTGTTGATGGTCAGGTGATCAGGACGACGATGCGCTCGTCGTCAGCGGCGGGCCGGGACGTGGGGCCCCGGGTGGGGAGCCCGCCGGATCGCGGGACCTCCTCGTGCGCAGGGCGCTCCACGGCACGCTGCGCAGACCCATGCCGAGGGCGACGATCGCCCCCTGGATGACGTACTGGACGGCGGTGGTGACGCCGAGCACGGTGAGCAGCTGGTCGAGCTGGGCCAGGAACAGGACGCCGCCGAGCGTGCCCAGGACGCTGCCGCGCCCGCCGCCGAGCGCGGTCCCGCCGAGGACGACGACCGCGATCGTCGGCAGCAGGTACTCGTTGCCGGCGTCGAGCTGCGGGCGGCCCAGGAACCCGGCGACGAGCGCGCCGGCCACGGCGTAGCAGACGCCGGCGATCGCGTAGCTGGCGACCTGGTAGCGCGCGACCGGGAGACCGGCCGCCCGCGCCGCCCGCGGGCCGGCGCCGACGAGCTCGAACTCGCGGCCCCAGACGGATCGCCGCATCGCGATCGCGACGAGGATCGTCACGACGAGCGCGATCCAGGCGATGACCGTGACGCCGAGGAGCTTCTGCCCGACGAAGTCGGCCCAGTTCGCCGTCGCGGTGTAGTTGATCGAGCCGTGCGTCACCTGCTGCTGGACGCCGAGCAGGACGCCGTTCATGCCGAGCGTGGCGACGAGCGGCGTGATGCCCAGCCACGTCACCGCCAGGCCGTTGGCCAGGCCGGCGGCCAGGCCGGCCGCGACGACGACCAGCAGGCCGAGCGCCAGCTTGGACGAGTCGCCGCCGGGCACCATCACGATGAGCACCACGCCGAGCGAGAACGTGCCCGGCACCGACAGGTCCAGGCCGCCCTGCTGGATCACGAGCGTCTGCCCGATCGCCGCGATCGCCAGGACGCCCGCGAACGGCAGCATCGCGTTCAGCGACGCCTGCGACAGGCTGCCGGACGCGATCAGCGGGCTGATCGCGAACAGCACCACGGCCACGACCCAGATCGCGGTGAACGAGCTCTCGCGGCGCAGGGCCGCGAAGCGCGGGCGCTCGGTGGTGGCGGCCGGGGCGGCCATCGCTACGCCTGCCACCCCTGTGCGGTCCAGCCGCCGTCGACGACGACGCGCGACCCGTGGATGTAGTTCGCCAGGCCGGAGCACAGGAACGCGGCGGTGCTGGCCGCGGACTCGGGCCCGCCGAGGAAGCCGACCGGCGTGCGCTGCACGATCATCTCCTCGAGGGCGGGGAAGTCCTTGAACTGGTCGAAGACCATCGGCGTGCCCGTGAAGCCGGGCGCGACGACGTTCACCCGCGTGGTGGGCGACAGCTCGACGGCGAGCGAGCGCGCCATCGACTCGATCGCGCCCTTGACCGCCGAGTAGGTGGCGTACGGCGCGAAGCCGCTCTGCGTCACGGTCGACGAGAAGAAGACGATCGACGAGCCCTCGCCGAGGTGCGGCTGCGCCTTCTGCACGATCAGGAACGGCGTGCGCACGTGGACGGCCCAGAGGTCGTCGAACTGCTGGATCGGCGTCTCGGCCAGCGGCGTGTTGACGAAGTGGCCGGCGGCGAGGACGAGCGCGTCCAGGCGCCCGCCGAGCTCGAGGGCGGCCTCGACGACGCGGTCGGCTGACGCGCCGTCGGAGAGGTCGATGGCGAGCGCCTGGGCGCGCCCGCCGGCGGCCTGGACGTCGGCCACCGTCGCTCCGAGTCGTTCGGCGTCGCGCCCGACGGCCAGCACGGTGGCGCCCGCGCGACCCATGACGCGTGCCGTCTCGGCGCCCATCCCTGAGCTCGCCCCGGTGACGACCGCCACCCGGTCCGAAAGGTCGATGTTCACGCTCTCCTCCTGAGTCCGTCGGCTCGCCGGACACCCACGCCGGCGGCACTGTTCGCAACCGTACGCTGTCGGCGTACTAGTCGTCAAGTAGGAACGAACGCTACGGCATCCGGACGCTTGACGTTCACCACGATCGTCAAGCTATACTCAACGGGATCGACTGGGCGCCGAGGATTGGGTGGGATGCCGAGACACGGAAGTAGGATGCGGGCAGTGCCGCTTGACGACACCGATGGACAGCCTTCCGCGGACTCGCCCGTCGAGGTCTCGCGCCGCCTGCGCGAGGCGCGCGAGCGCGCCGGCCTGAGCCTGCGCCAGCTCGCCCGCCGGCTGGACATCTCCGCCAGCGCCCTCTCGCAGATCGAGACCGGCAAGTCGCGGCCGTCCGTGCGCACGCTCTACGCGCTCGTGTCCGAGCTGGGGCTGTCGCTCGACGAGCTGTTCGACAACGAGACCCCGGCCGCGCGGCCGGCGGGTCCCAGCGAGACCGTCGTCACCCGCGGCGCCGGCCTGTCCGACGCGCCCGAGTGGCTGGCGCCGCCGACCACCGGCAACCCGGTGCAGCGCGCCGACAGCCGCCCCCGGCTGGAGCTCGACTCCGGCGTCGTGTGGCAGCGGCTGACCGCCCACCACGACCCGATCATCGAGTTCCTGCACGTGGTCTACGAGCCGGGCGGGGCGTCGAACGCGATGGGCAACCTCGTGCGCCACGCCGGGCGCGAGTACGGGATCGTCCTCACCGGCGAGCTCGACGTGACCGTCGGCTTCGAGACCTACCGGCTCGGGCCCGGGGACTCGATCTCGTTCAGCTCCGACGAGCCGCACCTGCTGGCCAACAACGGCGAGGTGCCCGCGACCGGCATCTGGTTCGTGGTCGGCCGACGCCAGAGCGATCCGCGCAACCCGGTGTTCGAGGACACCGGGCTGGCCGAGACCGCCACCCCGCAGGGCTGACCGCGCGTTACTGGCCGAAGCCCTCGGTGCGCGGGTCCGACCCGTGGCGGCCGAGGACGACCCACACCGCCGTGACCTGCTCGTCGCCGGTGTTGGCGAGCCGATGCGGCGAGGTGGAGTCGAACGACAGCGAGTCGCCCGGGCCCAGCTCGCGGGTCTCGAACCCGAGCGTGACCTCCAGGCGCCCGCTGAGGATGAGGCCGTACTCGCGGCCGGCGTGGCGCATGAGCTGGCCCGGCGGGCTCGACGCGCCGCCCGGCTCGTAGACCACGTGCAGGAAGTCGACCTCGGGATCGGCATCGGCGGTGAGCCGCTCCCAGCGCACGCCGGTGCTGAGGTCCAGCGCCTCGCGCTCGGAGTCGCGCACGATGACGCGGCTGAGGCCCTGCTCGGCGCGGCCGCGGCCCCCGGAGCCGGCCTCGTGGTCGAACAGCGCGTCCAGCGACATGTCGAGCTCGGTGACGATCGCGAACAGCGTCGCCACCGACGGGCGCGCGCGCCCGGTCTCGATCTGCGAGATGGCGCTGGGCGTGACGTCGAGCCGGCGGGCGAGCTCGCGCACGGAGATGCGGCGCCGCTCGCGCTCGGCCCGCAGCCGCCGGGGCAGCTCGTCGTCCATCACGCCTTGCCGTGACTCCTTCGGCGCTGACCCGTCGGTCGCCATCGGCGCGATCTTAGCCACGGGCCCGGCGCTCGCCCGGCGGTCGTCGTCGAGCGGGGCGCGAGGCGAGGGCATCGGGAGCGCTCAGCGGGGCGTCGGTACCGGGACGTCGGTGGGACGTCCGGCAAGCTGTTGGAGGTGCGGCAGCAGGGCCAGGAAGTCGAGGTCGCCCAGCCCCTCGGCGACCGTCTCGTCGGTGAGCCGGCGCACCAGCTCGGTGACGGGAAGCGGCACGTCGCCGGCGGCGTCGACGGCCAGGCCGAGGTCCTTGGCCAGCAGCGCGGTCGAGAACGTCGCGGTGTAGTCGCGGTCGACGAGCGCCTTCGTCTTGTAGCCGATGAACGGGGAGGCGACCGCCGAGCCGGCCATCACCTCGAGCATGTCGGCGCGGTCGAGCCCGTGCGCCTCGCCGAGCGTGATCGCCTCGGCGAGAAGCTGCGTGGTGCCGGCGATGATCGCGTTCAGCGCGAGCTTCATGACGCGCGCCTGCTCGGCGTCGCCGACGTAGTAGACCTTCGGGCCGATCGCGGTCAGGAGCTCGTGCGCGGCGTCGAACGCGGCGCGGTCGCCGGAGACCATGATCCCGAGGTTGCCGGCGGTGATGACCGTCGGGTTGCCCGACACCGGCGCGCGCAGGTAGCGGACCCCGGCGCCGTCGGCCGCGTCGGCGACGCGGGCCGAGGCCGCCTGCGAGATCGTGCTCATCTCGATGAGCAGCCCGCCCGCGGGCGCGGCCGCGATCAGGTCGGCGCACACGGCCTCGACGGCGGCGTCGTCGGCGAGGAAGGTGATCACGGGGCGGTTGCCCGCCCACGCGGCGGCGAGGTCGCCGAGGGCCTCGGCGCCCGCGGCACGGAGCTCCTGCGCGGGGCCCGGCGAGCGGTTCCAGACGGCGACGCGATGGCCCTGGTCGAGCAGGCGGCGGGCCAGCGCCTGGCCCATCCGGCCCAGGCCGACGATCGCGACGTCCATCAGTCTCCTCCCTCCCCGGCGCGCCGGGCGAGCTGGCGCTCGCCCAGGTAGTCCCAGTCGCGGTTGAAGCGGTACGAGTGCGCGGCCGGCGGCAGCGGCGCCTGGGTCTCCAGCCAGCGCACGCGGCGGTCGGTGCGGTTGTAGAAGGCGTGGACGCAGCCGACACCGGCCCAGGCGACGTCGCCGGGGCCGAGCACGTAGCTGCGCCCGTCGGCGACGAACTCGACCTCGCCGTCGAGCACGTAGTAGCACTCCTCCAGCGGGTGGTCGTGGGGCTGGGCGACGCCGCCCGGCTCGTACTCGACCATGAACATGTTGGCGAGCTGGGCGCCGAGGCGCTCGTCGACGAGCATCTTCACGGCGATGCCGCTGTAGGCCAGCAGCGCCGTCGCCATGCTGGCCGAGACGGTGGGGGCGTCGACCGGGGCGCCGAGCTTGAGGTTGTCGAGCTCCATCTGGCCGGGGCCGAGGCGGAAGAAGTGGCGGGTGCGCGGGTCGCGGATGTCGAGCGCGACGGCGTCGTCGGCGGGCGCGGTGCCGACGAAGAACGTGTCGGGCGACTCGGCGTCCGGCAGCCGGGGCTGCGGCGCGGTCATCTCGATCCAGCGGCACGGCTCGTCGCCGGTGTTGCGCCACGCGTGCTCGACGCCGACCGGGACCAGGCCGCAGTCGTCGACCTCGAGGCGCACGGCGCGGCCGTCGAGCGTGAGCTCGACGGAGCCCTGCACCAGGTAGAAGCTCTCCTCGTAGGAGTGCACGTGACCCTCGATCTCGCCGCCCGGGGCGAGCTCGCAGGTGGCGAAGCCGGCGTGAACGGAGCCCTCGCTGCCGTCGATGTGCGCGATCCGGCGGAAGCCGTCGGAGTGCGTCTCGTAGCCGGCCGGGACGGCCAGCGCGGCGGGGTCGAAACGGGTCACGTGGTGGCGAAACATCGTTCAGTGACCCTACACATGGGGGCCCGCGGCGGTCAAGGACGGCGACGGACGGCGTCCCGAGGGCGGCTTGTGATAGGACTGCTCGCCACGGCGTTTAGCTGCCCTGAACGACAGCGGAGGAGATGGCGGATGCAGCTCGACCTTGGCGATCGCGCGTACCTGGTGACCGGCGGCTCGCGCGGCATCGGCCGCGAGATCGCAGCGGCGCTCGCCGCCGAAGGCGCCCGGGTGGCGATCTGCGGCCGCGATGCGGGCGCGTGCGATGCGGCTGCGGCCGAGCTCGGCCCGCAGGTCGTCGGGCTCGCCGGCGACGTCAGCACGGAGGCGGGCGCGGCCTCGGTGGTGGCCGGGACGCTCGAGCGGCTGGGCCGGCTGGACGGGATCGTCAACAACGCCGGCCGGTTCGGCGGCGGGCCGCTGGAGGGCCTGGCGCGCGAGACGCTCGAGGAGGGGCTGGCGACGAAGGTGACGGGGCCGCTGCACCTGGTCCAGCAGGCGCTGCCGGCGCTGCGCGAGAGCGACCGCGCGGCGATCGTCAACATCTCCGGCGTCACCGCCCAGCGCGTCACGCCGGGCGCGGCGGTCACCGCGATCGCCAACACGGGCGTGGTGGCGCTCACCGCCTACCTCGCCCACGAGCTGATGCCCGCGGACGTGCGCGTCAACGGCGTGATCCCCGGCTACACCCGCACCGGCGTGTGGGAGCAGCGCGCGGCGGCGCTCGCCGAGCAGGAGGGCCTGTCCCAGGAGCAGGCGATGCAGGTCATCCTCGACCGCCAGGGCATGGGCCACTCCCGCTGGGGCGAGCCCGACGAGATCGCGTCCGTCGTCGTGTGGCTCCTGTCGTCGGCCTCGAGCTTCGTGAACGGGATCTCGATGCGCGTCGACGGCGGGCAGCTCGCGGTCGTGACGGCGTAGCGCGCCCTTCTCCCCGCGCGCCGCGCGCCCCGCCGCCCCCGCTCACATCGCGCGCCGGGCGCCCGCCCCCTTCCCTCCGCGCACGTGTGGCACATGGCAGCCGCATAGCGGACGCCAAGTGCCACACGTCCCGGCCCGGCGCGGGCGCGACCCGCCCCGCCCCTCGCGCGGGAAGGGCAGCGACCCGCACGGAGGCGAGGCGGGGCCGCGCGGCGGGTGCCGCGCGGAGTGGAGGCGCGCTCAGACGAACGGCGTGTTCGGCTCCAGGCCGCAGAGGATGCGGCCGTACAGCTCGAGGTTCGTCAGGGGCGCCATGAGCGCGTGGTTGGCCAGGGCCTCGATGTCGCGGTGGTAGCGCTGGATCGGGACGTCCTCCTGGATCGCGCTCGCGCCGCTGGAGCGGAACAGGATCGAGGTCGCCTCGCGGGCCGCGTCGGTCGCGAACCCCACGTGCGCGCGGATCCGGGCGCGCTGCTCCAGGTCCAGCGGCGACGTCAGCCCCTCGTCGAGCAGGCGCGCCGCGCGCAGCATGTGGTCCTCGGCGGTGTCGGCCAGCATCGCCGCCCGGGCCAGCTCGATGTGCGTCACCGGCGCCGCCGCCTGGCTCTCGTAGTCGGTGTAGGTGATCCTGCGGCCCGGCAGGCGCTCGCGGAACGCGTCGAGCGCGCCCTGCGCGATCCCGACCGGCGCGCCGCCCGCGTTGGCCACCAGGTACGGCACGCCCGGCGTCCGGTACAGCGGCACGTCGCGCAGCCGCTGCGACAGGTACTCGCCGGTGGCCAGCGCGGCGCCCGGCAGGATCCGGTGGGCGGGCACGAACACGTCCTCGCCGACCGTCGTGTGCGAGCCCGTCCCGGCCAGGCCGGTCGCGTGCCAGTCGTCGAGGATCGTCAGCTCCGCGTACGGGATCAGCACCGAGATCGGCTCCATCCCGCCGCCCGGCAGCTCGCGCAGCGCGGTCATGATCGCCCACTGCGCGTGGTCGCAGCCGGTGTTGAACGGCCAGCGGCCCGACACCATCACGCCCCCGTCGGCCGGCTTGGCGACGCCGCCGGGCGCGAACACCGACGCGACGCGCAGGTCCTCGGTGGCGAACACCTCGTCCTGGGCCTCGTCGGGGAACAGGGCGACGTTCCAGATCATCGCCATGTAGATCGTCGCCACCCAGCCCGTCGACGGGCAGCCGCGCGCGACCTCGGCGAGCACCCGGCACTGCAGCTCGCACGAGCTCTCGTAGCCGCCGAAGATCCGCGGCGTCGTCATCCGCAGCACGCCGGCGTCCAGCAGCGCCTGCACGTTCTCGAACGGGATGCGCCGCTCCCGCTCGGCCCGCTGCGCGTTCTCGCGCAGCAGCGGCACGATCGCCCGGGTGCGCTCCAGCACCTCGGCGTCCGACGTCACCGACGTCGCCACATCACCCTCCTCCTCGTGGTTGCAGCACGCGCCGCCGGCGCGCGGCGGACCGCGGGCGCCGGCGCCAGCGCGCCATCCCCACGGCGACCGCGAGCGCGACGCCGTTGAACATGTCCGGCAGCCAGATCGGCGCGCCCGCGAGCTGCAGCCCCTTCACGCCGATCGCCAGCACGTACACGGCCAGCACCGTGCCCCACACGTTGAACTGGCCGTTGCGGATCTGGGTCGAGCCCAGGAACGCGGCCGCGAACGCCGGCAGCAGGTAGCCGGCGCCCACGTCGGGCGCCGACGCGCCGGAGCGGGCGGTGACGAGCACGCCCGCGAACGCGGCCACCGCGCTGCCGACGATCAGCGCCACGACGATCACCAGCCGCGTGCGCACGCCGGTCAGCCGCGCCGCATCCGCGTTGCCGCCGGTCGCGTACGTGCGCCGCCCGGGCGGCGTGTGCTCGAGCAGGTACCAGGCGACGACGGCGACGCCGAGCATGATCCAGAACGGCAGCGTCACTCCGAACGGGCCCTCGGTCGCGGCGATGTCGGAGAACGACGCCGGCAGGCCGATGATCTGCTCGCCGTTGGAGATCGCGACGACGACCGCGGTCAGCACCGACGTCATCGCCAGCGTCGCGATGAACGAGTCGATGTTGAAGCGCGTGACCATGATCCCGTTGATCACGCCGACGCCGCAGCCGGCCGCCACCGCGATCAGGATCGCCGGGACGATCGCCATCCCCTGGTCGCCGATCAGCCAGGCGACCATCATCGAGCCCAGTCCGACGGCCATGCCGATCGACAGGTCGTAGACGCCGGCGGCGAGCGGCACGACGAGGCCGACCGCGACGATCGCCACGATCGCCTGCTCGCCGATCAGCGTCTTCCACGTCGTCTGGGTCCAGAACAGGTCCGGCACCCAGATCGTGAACAGGATCAGGAAGCCGATGCCGACGTAGACGGCGCTGATGTTGCGAAACGACAGCGCCCGCGCGACCGACCGCAGCGGGGAGCCGGCGTGCGGCGCGGCGGCCGGCGCCTCGCCGGCGGGCGCGGCCGCCGGCGGCTCGGGTTCGGCGAGGGCGGTCCCCTCCGGGCGCTCAGGTGAGCTCGACGACATGTTCGCTGCCCTTCTCCGCGGCACCGGCCGGCCGGCCCGCCGCCACGGACTCGCTGATGATCCGCTGTTCGGTGAGGCTCTGGTCGCGCAGCTCGGCGGCGACGGCGCCCTCGCGCAGGACGAGGACCCGGTCGCAGATCGCCGCGAGGTCCTTGGCCTCCGCCGAGCACACGACGAGCGCGGCGCCGTCCTGCGCCGCGTGCGCGAGATGGCGGTAGATCGCCGCCTTGGCGCCGACGTCGACGCCCTGCGTCGGCTCGTCGAGCACGATGATCCGCGGCTGCGTGCGCAGCCACTTGGCCAGCACCACCTTCTGCTGGTTGCCGCCGCTGAGCTGCACGAGCGGCAGGTCCTGGTCGCGCGGGCGCACGTCGAGGCGGTCCATCCACGTGGCGACCTCGCGCCGCTCGAGCCGGCGCTCCAGCCGCCACCGCCGCCAGGCGGTGCGCAGGTTCGACAGCAGCACGTTCTCGCGCACGGTCTGGGTCATGACCGCGGCCAGCCGCGCCCGGTCGGACGGCACGAGCACGAGCCGCCGGTCGATCGCGGCGCGCGTGGAGCCCGCCGGCAGCTCGTCGTCGCCGACCCGCACCGAGCCGCCGAGCCGGCGCGCCGACCCGAACAGCAGCGCGGGCAGCTCCTCGCGGCCCGACCCGGTGACGCCGGTGACGCCGAGCACCTCGCCGCGGTGCAGGTCGAACGAGACGTCGTCGACGCGCTCGCCCGTCAGCCCGCGCACCGACAGCACCACGTCGTCGCGCGGCGGGGGCGGCTCCGTGTAGAGCTCCTCCACACGGCGACCGGCGATCAGCTCGACCAGCGCGTCGGCCTGCAGCCCGGCGACCGGGCGGTCGCCGGCCACGCGCCCGTCGCGCAGGACGACCACGCGATGGGCCAGCGACAGCATCTCGTCGATGCGGTGCGACACGAAGATCACGCCCGCGCCGGCGGCCGCGACGCGGCGCGTCGCCTCGAACAGCTTGTGGACCTCCTCGTCCTGCAGCGACGCGGTCGGCTCGTCGAGGACGAGCAGCGCCTCGGCGTCGTGCCAGCCGTCGAGCGCCCGCGCGATCGCGACCGTCGTGCGCTCGGCCGGCGACAGCTCCATCACCGGCCGCGAGACGTCGAAGTGCGCGCCGAAGCGCGCGGTCGCCTCCCTCGCGTGCCGGCGCTGCGCGCGCCAGCGGATGCGCCCGACCCGGTCGCGCTGGTAGCCGCTGCCGAGCGCGAGGTTCTCTGCCGCGCTCAGCGTCGGGATCAGCCCCAGGTCCTGGTGGATGAAGTGGCAGCGATGCCGCCACGAATGGAGATGCGCCTCCGGCCAGACCCGCTGGCCGAAGGCGTCGATCTCGCCGGCGTCGGGGGTGTGGTAGCCCGCGAGCACCTTGATCAGCGTGGACTTGCCGGAGCCGTTGGCCCCGGCGAGCGCCACGATCTCGCCGGGGTGGACCCGCAGGTCCACCCCGTCGAGGGCACGCTGGCCCGGGAAGTCCTTCGTGACCCCCCGGACGTCGAGCAGCGGACCGGCCTCCGTCACGTGGAGACCTGCCACAGGTCCAGGAACTTCTGCTTCCAGTCGGGATCGCCGAACGGCGGCTGCTGCTTGGGGTCGAAGTCGTCGTTGTCCTGGGTGATCCACCCGTCGGGCAGCGGCGGGACCGTGACCTCCTGGCCGACCATCGCCTTCGCGGTGGCGTCCATGATCTGCCAGCCGTAGACGTCCAGGTACAGCGACAGGTCGCGATCCTGCTCGCCCGCCTGGATGTACTGGTAGTTGACGGGGCCGCCGCCGGAGCTGACGAGCTTGACGCCCTCGATCCCGGCCGCCTTCAGCGCCTGCGGCACGCCGGTCGCGAGGTCGCCGTACTGGAAGACGACGTACTTCACGTCGGGGTGCTGCTGCAGGTAGCTGACGACGCGGCCCGGGATGACCTTGCCGACGTCGGTCGACTTCACGTCCAGGCGCTCGAACGAGCAGTCCGGGCAGTCGGCCTTCAGCTTGTCGCGGTAGGCGTCGACCTGCGGGAACAGGCCCTGGAACTCCGGCGTGAACACGTACACGGTCTTGGCCGTGCCGTCGGAGTCGGAGATGACGAAGTTGGCGTCCTCGACGCCGACGCTCGCGGTGACCTCGTCGTCGTAGAACTCGGCGACGACGGCGTCCTTGTCCTTGGGGTCGACGAGCGTCGCGTTCGTGATGATCGGGATGCCCTTGTCCTTCAGCTCGTGCGCCTGCGCGGACCACAGGACGGTCGGGATCGTCGACCCGATCAGCGCGTCCGGGTTGGCGGCCACGCCGGCGTTGAACGCCTTCGTGATCGTGTCCGGCGTCGCCCCCGTCGAGATGATCTGGACGTCGACGCCCAGGTGCTGGGCGGCGTCCTTGACCTGCGAGCCGATCAGCGCGCAGATCGGCGCCAGGCACTGCTCGAAGACGACCTTCTTGCCGCGCACGCTCTCCTTCAGCGGCTCGGTGACGCCGATGTCGGTCGGCGCCTGGCTCTTGGCCTCGACGGCCGCGCGGGCCTCCTCGACGGCCGGGTTGCTCTCGCTGGCCTGGGTGGCCGCGGCCTCCTGGGTGGCGGCGGCGCCCGTGGCCGCGCCGTCGTCCGAGTCGTCGCTGCCGCCGCATCCCGCGGCGACCAGCGCCACGGCGGCGAGCACGGCAAGCACGAGCATCCTCACCGCCGGGCGGTGCTCCTGTCTCATCCCTCTCCTCCTTGGCCTGACGCGGCCGTTTCGCACGTCTGAACGACGTGGCTCCTCCTCGGCGACGACCATACGGAGGCCCGGGCACTGGTGTCAAGTGCTACTGATCGGCGTTCAGTGTTACGTGCGCGCTACGCGGCGCACGCGGGCCCGCGTTTCGGGCGATGAACGCTGCGGCTTGACCCCTTCGCGCATCGACGTATAGCGTCGCTGCACATGAGCGTCTGGAACGATCCCCGCGTCGCCAGCGGGATGGAACGTCAGCTGCAGGAGCGCCGTCGCCGGCTCGAGGCGGGCGAGCGGCCACTGGGCTGGAAGGTCGCGTTCGGCTCGCCGCAGGCGATGGCCAACCTCGGGATCGAGGCGCCGCTCGTCGGCTTCCTCACCGACGCCGCCCGGGTCGAGGACGGCGCCGCCTACTCGGTCGCCGGCTGGACGAAGGGGGCGCTGGAGCCCGAGATCGCCGTGCACATGGGCGCCGACCTCCCCGCCGGCTCCGACCGCGACGCGGCCGCGGCCGCGATCGCCGGCCTGGGCCCCGCGTTCGAGCTCGCCGACCTCGACCTGCCGCTCGACGACCTCGAGGCCGTGGTCGCCGGCAACATCTTCCAACGCGGGGTCGTGCTCGGTCCGGTCGACGCCGGCCGCGCCGGCGGCGACGCGGCTGGCCTGCGGGCCGCGGTCGACCGCGACGGCGAGCCGTTCGCGCAGACCGACAGCCCGCTCGACATGGTCGGCGACCTGCTCGACGTCACCCGCCACGTGGCCGACTTCCTCGGCGCGTTCGGCGAGACGCTGCGGGCCGGCGACGCGATCATCACCGGCTCGGTCGTCCCGCTGATCTGGCTGGAGGGCGACGGCGCCTACGACTACCGGCTGGAGCCGCTGGGCGGGCTGTCGATCCGCATCACGACGTAGCCGTCTACACGACGACCCGGTCGCCGACGAGGTCGGCGCCGCGGACGTACTGGCGGCCGGCGACGAGGAGCTCTTCGCCGGGGAAGCGGGTGATGACCTGCGGGCCCTCGGGGGTGACGACGACCTCTTCCTCGATGCGCGCGGCGCTGCGGCCGTCGGTGGCCGC
>DATMSA010000117.1:0-49178 GCA_035565675.1 Capillimicrobium sp.
CAGCGCACGCGGCCGCGGGTCGGCGTGCGTCGGCCGCCGCCCTCGCCGCCGTCGCCGCGCACCAGCGCGTCCTCGGCCAGGAGCGCCTCGAGCCCGTCGAGGTCGCCCTCCTCGACCGCGTCGAAGAAGCGGCTGGCCAGCCGCCGGCGCTGCTCGCGCGAGGTCTCGAAGCGCGGGGTGCCGCCGTCGACCTGCCGGCGCGCCCGCGACCCGAGCTGGCGGACCGCGGCCGGGCTCTTGCCGAGCACGGCGCCGATCCGCTCGTAGGGGTAGTCGAACACCTCCCGCAGCAGGAACACCGCGCGCTGCTCGGGCGACAGCCGCTCGAGCACGACCAGCAGCGCCATCGACAGCGACTCGGCGATCTCGGCGTGGCGGCCGGGGTCGTCGCCGTCCTCGGCGGTGAGGATGGGCTCGGGCAGCCACTCGCCCACGTACGTCTCGCGGCGGCTGCGGGCCGACTTGAGCTGGTCGATCCCCAGCCGCGTCACGACCGTGACCAGGAAGCCCTCGGGCGAGTCGATCCGGGCGCCGGCCGCGCGCTCGCGGTGCAGGCGCAGGAACGCCTCCTGCACGAGGTCCTCGGCCTCGTTGACGCTGCCGAGCATGCGGTAGGCGGCGCCGAAGGCGGCCGCGCGCAGCTCGTCGTACCCGTCGGTGGTGGTGTGGTCGGCGGCGCTCACGATCGGCCTCCCCGCAGCGCGCGGACGGCGAGCAGCGGCGCGGCCAAGACGCCGGCCACGAGCCCGACGACGAGCAGCGGGACCAGCAGGAGCGCGCCGAGCACGATCGCCGGGATCGCGAACGGGAACAGGACCATCACGAAGATCCCCAGCGAGGCGAGCATGCCGCCCCCTTCGCTGAACGCGTCTCCGACGGGCGTCCGGGTGCGTGGCTGGGCGGGCATCGGCGGTCTCCTTTCGTCCTCATGCCCCCAAGGACGAGATGGCCCGCGCGGTTGTGACGGGTGCCGTGCTTCACTTCCCCACGTGTCCGGGATCGTCGCCGCCCACGGACCGTTCGATCCGCGCACCGGGCTGCGCATGCTCGAGCGCATCGCGCACCGCGGTCCGGACGGGACCGGCAGCCGCGCGGTCGGCGACGCGTGGCTCGGCCATCGGCGCCTGGCGATCGTCGATCCCGAGGGCGGCGGCCAGCCGCTGCGCAGCCACGGCGACGACCTGTGGATCGTCGGCGACGGCGAGATCTACAACCACGAGCGGCTGCGCGCCCGGTTGGGGGAGCACCGCTTCCGCACCCGCTCCGACCACGAGGCGGCGCTGCTGGCCTACGCGGACGAGGACATCCACGCCTTCGACCGCCTGTGGGGGACGTTCGCGCTCGTCATCGCCGGCGAGGACGGGCGGTTCGTGGCGACGCGCGACGCGCTCGGCGTCGCCCCGCTCTACTACGCCCAGCGCGACGAGACGACGATCTTCGCCTCCGAGCTGAAGGCGTTCGACGAGGAGTGGCGCCCGCTCGCCCAGCCGCTGCCCGCCGGGCACGCGTGGAGTCCCGCCGAGGGCCTGCGGCCGTGGCGCCCGACCGCCGCGGCGCGCCCGGTGCTGATGCGCAGCCGCGGGCCGAACGAGATGCCCCCGCCGTGGGTGTTCGACGCCGTGCGCGACACGCTGATCCGCGCGGTCGAGCGCGCGCTGGCCGCCGACGTCCCCGTCGGGCTGCTGCTGTCGGGCGGCCTGGACTCCAGCCTCATCACCGCGATCGCCGCGCGCATCGCCCAGCGCGAGGGGCGGACGCTGCCGACGTTCGCGGCGGGCCTGCCCGGCAGCCCCGACCTGGCGGCGGCGCGCGTCGTGGCCGAGCACCTCGGCACCGACCACCACGAGCTCGTGTTCTCCATCGAGGAGGCGATCGCGTGCGTGCCGGAGGTGATCGGCAAGCTCGAGTCGTTCGACCCGAGCCTCGTGCACAGCGCGGTGCCCAACCACCTCGTCGCCGGCCTCGCCAGCCGCCACGTGAAGGTCGTGCTGATCGGCGAGGGCGCCGACGAGCTGTTCGCCGGCTACGCGCACTACGCGGCCATCGAGACCGGGGACGAGCTGCACGCCGAGCTGCTGGACACGATCGGCGGCATGCACAACCTCGGCCTGCAGCGCGTCGACCGCGTCGCCAGCGCCAACGGGATCGAGCCCCGGATCCCGTTCCTGGACCTCGACGTGGTCGAGCTGGCGCTCGCGCTGCCGCCCACGTGGAAGCTCACGACCGAGACGCGCCCCGAGAAGTGGCTGCTGCGGCGCGCGTTCGAGGGCTGGCTGCCCGACGACGTGCTGTGGCGCCCCAAGGAGCAGTTCGGCGAGGGCACCGGGATGAACGAGGCGCTGGCCGCCCACTTCGGCGAGCAGGCGACCGAGGAGGAGCTGGAGCGCGAGCGCGACGCGGTGACCCCGCCGCTGCGCAGCCGCGAGGAGCTCGTCTTCCACCGCATCCTCGACGCGCAGCTTCCGGGGATCGCCGACGCCGGCGTCATCGGCCGCTTCCTCGAGGAGGACCCGGCGGAGGGGTCGCCGACGATCCGGCGGCTGCGCCACCGCCTCCAGGGGCTGTACGAGCGCCATCTCGACATCGACCCGGCGGCGATCGTCACCTACTACGAGCCGGGGCGCGGCTTCTGCTCGCTGGAGGAGACCACCGCCCACCACGACCAGTTCGCGATCAGCATCGCCACGATCGGCGGCGAGACGGTCAGCGTCGGCGACAGCGACCTGCCGTTCCCGCTGCAGTCGGTGTCGAAGGTGTTCGCCTACGCGCTCGCGCTCGAGGACCTCGGCCGCGACCGGCTCCTGCAGCACGTCGGGGTGGAGCCCAGCGGCGACGCGTTCAACTCGATCGTGTTCGACGAGCGCCACAACCGCCCGTACAACCCGATGGTCAACGCGGGCGCGATCGCCACGACCGACCTGGTGCGCGGCTACGACGTCGACGAGAAGCTCGAGCGCATCGTCGGCAGCCTGCGCGAGTTCGCCGGCAACCCCGACCTGGACGTCGACGCGGACACCCTCGAGCGCGAGCTGCTGACCGCCGACCACAACCGCGCGACGGCCTACCTGATGCGCGCGCAGGGGATGATCGCCGGCGACGTCGAGGCGACGCTGCGCCTGTACCTGAGCCAGTGCTCGGTCCACGTCACCTGCGACGACCTCGCGGTGATGGGCGCGACGCTGGCCAACGGCGGCGTGAACCCGGTGACCGGCCGCGCGTGCCTGCCGCGCGACCGCGTCCGCGACGTGCTGAGCGTCATGTACACATGCGGGATGTACGACTTCGCCGGCCAGTGGGCCTACGAGGTCGGCGTGCCCGCCAAGAGCGGCGTCAGCGGCGCGATCCTGTGCGTCATCCCCGGCAAGATGGGGATCGCCGTGTTCTCGCCCGGCCTGGACGCCTACGGCAACAGCGTCCGCGGCACCCGCGTCTGCCGGGAGATCTCCGACCGCCTCGGCCTGCACGTGTTCGCCACCGAGGAGGAGGACGCGATGCTCGGCGAGGCCGGCCCGGCCGCCACCCCGCCCGCCGGGCCGCCCGTGGTCGTCAGGCCTGCCAGCGGGCCCCGCGATCGCCCTCGAGCGTGATCCACAGGGCCTCGGCGACCGCCAGCGGCGTCCCGTCCGCCGCGTAGACGGCGCTGGCGCCGCGGTGCTTGCGCTCGCCGCGCTCCAGCGGCCAGGCGGCGATCACGTACGTCTCGCCGGCCCGCACCGGCGCGTCGATGCGGGCGGTCATCGTCGCGAGCACGCTCACGCGCCCCTCCGGCATGCACGCGAAGCCCGACGGGCAGTCCAGCGCCGCCCACACGAGCCGCGAGTCGATCCTCCCGCCTTGGCCGCCCAGGCCGGGCGCCGGGGTCCACGGGCAGGCGAGCACGTCCCCGGCGCTGAGCGGGCCCGGGAACACGTGCAGGCCGTCGTCGGGACGCAGCGGGCCACAGACGACGCACGTCGGGAAGATGTGGCGGTCGGGGTCGGCGGCCGCGTACCGGCGCGTCGCGTGGCGCGCGGCGGCGAGGCTCGGCGCCGGGCGCGGGGCGACGGTCGGCTCGCCGGGCACGGCGTCGGCGACGACCACGTCGCCGTGGCGGACGGTGACGGTCCCGTCCGGGCCGGTGCGACGGTCGAGCGGGACGCCGACCGGCATCGGGGCCAGCAGGCGCACGCTCGCCGCCGGCCCGATCGGCTCGGCGGCCAGCCCGCACGCGTAGCCGCCGTTCGTCACGCCCGGCGGGCCGTTGAAGCGGGGCGCGACGGTCAGGGCGCCGCCGCGGGTCTCGTCGATCTGACGCATCGATTCGCACCTTCGGTCGTGGTGGACGGCGGGCACGCTAGGCGCGGGCCGCAACGCCACCGTCAGGCGAGCGCAAACTTCTCCCCCGGGCGCCGGGGCGCCGGTAGGGTTGGCGCATGCTGCGGGCCCGCCTGTTCGGGCCGATGACGCTGGACATCGACGGCCGCGCCGTCCCGGAGATCGCCGGCCTGCGGCCGCGCTCGCTGCTGGCGTGGCTGCTGATGGAGCCGGGCCCCCATGCCCGCGCGCACGTCGCCGCCCGCTTCTGGCCGGACGTGCTGGACACGAGCGCCCGCGCCTCGCTGCGCAACGCCCTGTCGACGATTCGCGCCGCGCTCGACGCCGCGGGCGGCGTGCGCTACCTGGAGGCCGACCGCGTCAGCGTCGGGATCGCGGCGGGCCTGCCCCGCGAGGTCGACGTCGAGCGCTTCGCGCGCCTGGCCGACGCGGGCGACCCGCGGTCGCTCGAGCGCGCGTTCGCCCTGGCCGACGCGCCGCTGCTCAGCGATCTCGCCGACGACTGGGTGCTGGAGGCGCGCGACGAGTGGCGCGAGCGGCTCGTCGACGTCGCGCTGCGCCTGGCCGACCACGCCGAGGCGGGCGGCGACGCCGCCGAGGCGATCGCCTGGACGCGGCGGGCGCTGCGCCACGCGCGCCTGCGCGAGGCCGTCCACCGCACGCTGATGGAGCGGCTGGCCGCGGCGGGCGACCGCGCGGAGGCGCTCGAGGCGTACGCGCGGCTGGCGGCCGTCCTCGCGGCGGAGTTCGGCACGCCGCCGTCGGAGGCGACCCGGGCGCTCGTGGCGCGGCTGCGGGCCGACGAGCGCGGCGGGACGGCCGCGGCGCCCCCGGAGCCCGCGCCCGGGGTCGCCGGCGCGCCCTCCGATCCAGTCGCCGCGCGCCCGCCGCTGGTCGGCCGCGCGCGCGAGCTCGACGTCCTCACCGCGTCGTGGGAGCGGGCGCGCGGCGGCGCCGGCGGCGTGGCCCTCGTCACCGGCGAGCCGGGCATCGGGAAGACCCGGCTGGTGGCCGAGCTGGGCGCACGCGCCGTCGCCTCCGGCGGCCGGAGGGCGGTGGGCGCCGCCCTGGACCTCGACGGCGCGCCGCCGCTGGGACCGTGGTCGGACGCGCTGCACCAGCTCGTGCAGGACGGGCCGCGGCCACCGCCCGACGCGGCCTGGCCGGACGACCTCGTCCACGTGTGCCGGACGGCGGAGACCGTCTGGGGGCGCCGTGCGTCGCGCCTCGGCGCGGCGCCCGAGATCGAGCGGATGCGGCTGTTCGAGACGCTCATGGCCGCCCTGGCCTGGTGGGCGGCGGACCGTCCGCTGCTCGTCGTGCTCGAAGACCTCCAGCGCATGGACGCCGCGAGCGCCGCCCTGCTCGCCGCCGTGGCCCGCCGCGTCCCGGCCTGGCCGATGCTGCTCGTCGTCACCGGGCGCGACGGCGACGAGCGCGTCGCGGTCACCGCCGACGCGCTGCGGCGGGCCGACGCGCTCGGCGCCCAGGTCGCGCTGACGCCGCTGCCCGACCGCGACATCGCGGCGATCGTCGACGCGGCCGCGCCCAGCTTGGATCCGTCCGCCCGCCGCCGGGTGGTCGACGCCGCCGGCGGCACGCCCCTGCTGGCCCGCGAGGCGGCGCACGCGACGGCCGCCGGAGCGGACCCGGCCCAGGGGCTGGCCGAGTGGGTGCGCGGGCCGCTGGCGCGCCTCAGCGACCCGGCCCGCCGGCTCGTCGACCTCGTCGCCGCCGCCGGGCGCCCGCTCGAACGCGCCGAGGCGGCCGAGCTCATCGGCGCCGGGGCGCTGACCGCCGCCCTGGAGGAGGCGTGCGCCGTGCACCTCCTCGACGACCGCGATGACCGGCGGATCGCCTTCCACCACGCCCTCGTGCGCGACGCCTGCTACGCCGCGCTTCCCGCCGCGCATCGCGCGGGCCGCCACGGCGAGCTCGCGGACGCGATGCTCGCGCGCTCCAGCCGCTCGGTGGCCGAGATCGCCCGCCACCTGCTGCTCGCCCACCGCGACGAGGACGCCACGAGCCACCTGGCCGCCGCGGCCGCCGCGGCGCGCCGGCTCGGCGCGCTGGACGAGGCCGCCGCGTTCCTGCGCGAGGCGATCGCGGTCGCCGACGGCGACGAGCTGGCCGCCGAGCTGTGGCTGCTGCTCGCCGAGGTCGAGTCCTGGCGCGGGGACCGCGACGCCTACGAGGACGCGTTCGCCCACGCCGCCGGCCTGCTCGAGCGCACGGGCGACGTGGCCGCGCTCGCCGCCGCGCACACGGCCCACGCGCGCTGCCTGCGAACCACGCTCTGCTACCCGCGCGCGTCGCTGGCCGCCTACGAGCGCGCGCTGGAGCTCGTCGAGCCGCTCGCCGACGCGCTGCCGGAGCTGTGGGCGATGGCGGTCGCGGGCGCCGCGTGGGCCGAGGCGGTCAGCGGCGACGTCGACCGCGCCCACGCGCTGATCGCGCGGGCGGAGGCGCTCCCCGAGGCCGCCCGCGACCCCGCGCTGGCGGCCGAGCTCGCGCTCGACCGGTCGGCGGCGCTGATGCGCACCGGCCGCTTCGCCGAGAGCGAGGCGGTGAGCGAGCGCGCCGTCGAGCTGGCGCTGGCGGCCGGACGGCCGGAGCTCTCGCACGTGGCCCGCGTCAACGCGGCGTCGGCGGCCGCCGCCCGCGGCGACCCGGCCCGCGCGCTCGCCCTCGTCGAGAGCGCCGAGGGCATGGCGTCCGGCGCCGCCCACCCGGACGCCGAGCGGGCCGCGGCCCGCGCCTACGCGCTCGCGCGGCTGGGGCGCCACGACGAGGCGCGGCGCGCGGCCCGCGAGCTCGCCCGCCTCGCCCAGCGCTCGGCCCGCCCCGCGGCCGAGGCGATGGCGGCCTTCGACGAGGGCTCCGTCGCGCTCGCCGTCGGCGACGCGCGCGTCGCCGCCGCCCGCCTGCGCGACGCCCTGGACGATCCCGACGGCCGGATCCCGCGGGCGCTCGCCCGGCTGCGGCTGGCCGACGCGCTCCTGGAGGCCGGCGACGTCGACGCGGCGGCCGCGGAGCTGGAGCGCGTGCCGTTCGAGCCGGTCGGCCCCGCCGACATGCCCGACGCGCTCGTGCCACGCCTGCGGCGCCTGCAGGGCCTCGTCGCCGCGGCCCGGGGCGACGCCGAGACCGCCGCGGCGCACCTGGGGCGCGCGGAGGCGGGCTGGCGCGCGCTGGCGGGCGCGGCCGCGTCCGGCGACCGGCTCGCGGCCGCGTTCGTGGACCTGGGGCGCCCGCCGGTGGCCGGCCTGCTCGAGCCGGGGGTGGAGCTCGAGCGGGTGCTGAGCGAGCGGGCGGAGCTGCTCTCGCGCGCCGGGCGCGCGGACGACCTGGAGGTGAGGTGATGGTGGAGTTCGAGGTGTCGGCGACCTGCCGGGCGCCGGCCACCGAGGTGTGGGCGCTGCTGTACGACCCGGCCCGACTCGCCGACTGGTGGGTGGGGACCGAGCGGATCGAGGGCGAGCGCAACCCGCTCACGCGGTACACGCTGGCCGAGCCGGGCGTGCCGTACCCGACCGCCCTGCACGCGACCCGCGACGGGTCGCGCGTGACGATCTCGTGCCTGGCGTTCGACATCGCCTGGGAGTGGACGCTGGAGCCGGCCCCCGAGGGCTGCGCCGTGCACCTGCGCATGCGCGGCGCCGACGAGCACGCCGATCTCGTCGACCGCCAGCGCGGCGACATGCGGGCGTCCGTCGCGCGGCTGGTGGCGCTGGCCGAGGCCGGCGTGCCCCGCTGACGGGGCGCGCCGGGCTTCACGCCCGCTTCACGCTCCCCTTGCGCTGGGCTTGCGGGCGGCCGGGAGGCTCGCCCCACCCGACCGAAGGAGCACACCATGACCCTCACCGAGCGGCACTCCCCGTCACGGCTCCCCGGGCTCGACGAGCTGCGCACCGAGTTCCACGGCGAGCTGATCCTGCCCGACGACCCCGGCTACGACGAGGCGCGGGCCGTCTACAACGGCATGATCGACCGCCGCCCGCGGCTGATCGCCCGCTGCGCCGACGCCGCCGACGTGATCGCCGCCGTGCGGCTCGCCCGCGAGTCGCACGCGCCGCTGGCCGTCCGCGGCGGCGGCCACAACGCCGGCGGCCTCGGCGTCTGGGACGACGCGATCGTCGTCGACCTGTCGCCGCAGAGCAACGTGCGCGTCGACCCGGAGCGGCGCACCGTGCGGGTCGGCGGCGGGGCGCGCTGGCGCGACGTCGACCACGCGACCCACGCGTTCGGCCTGGCCGTCCCGTGCGGCATGATCGCCAGCACCGGGGTGGGCGGGCTGACGCTCGGCGGCGGCCTGGGCAACGTCACCCGGGCCTGCGGGCTGACGATCGACAACCTGCTGTCGGCCGACGTCGTGCTCGCCGACGGGACGCAGGTCACGGCCTCCGCCGACGCCCACCCGGACCTGTTCTGGGCGCTGCGCGGCGGCGGCGGGAACTTCGGCGTCGTGACCTCGTTCGAGTTCCGCGCGCACCCCGTCGACACGGTCGTCGGCGGCCCGATGCTCTGGGAGCTCGACCGCGCCGCGGAGATCATGCGCGCGTGGGACGCGTTCATCGGGCAGGCGCCCGAGGAGCTCAACGGCTGGTTCGCGTTCCTGACGGTCCCGCCGGTCGCGCCGTTCCCGCCCGAGCTGCAGGGCGTCCCCGTCTGCGGCGTCGTGTGGTGCGTGAACGCGCCGCCGCGCCGCGCGAACGAGCTGCTGGCGCCGATGCGCGCGCTGGCGCCCGCGTTCGACGGCGTCGCCGAGGTGCCGTTCCCGGCGCTGCAGAGCGCGTTCGACCCGTTCTACCCGGCCGGGCTCCAGTGGTACTGGCGGGCGGACTTCGTCGACGAGCTCACCGACGACGCGATCGCCGCGCACGTCGAGCACGCGCGCCGGCTCCCCACGCCGCTGTCGACGATGCACCTGTACCCGATCGACGGGGCCGTGCGCCGGGTCGGGCCCGAGGAGACCGCGTGGCGCTTCCGCGCGTCGCGCTACGGCCAGGTGATCGTGGGCGTGGACCCGGACCCGGCCAACGCGGAGCGCATCGCGCGCTGGACGCGCGACTACCACGACGCGCTGCACCCGCACGCGGCGGGCGGCGCGTACGTGAACATGCTCATGCACGACGAGGGAGAGGAGCGCGTGCGGGCCAGCTACGGCGCCAACTACGACCGGCTGGTCGCGGTCAAGCGCCGCTACGACCCGGGCAACCTGTTCTCGATCAACCAGAACATCGCCCCGTAGCCGCGTGGTCGCGCCGGGGCCGCCCCGGCGCGACCGCGACGGGTCAGAGCGACGGGTCGCGATGCGTGACCTCGCCGTCGACGACGGTGAGCAGCACGGGGTCGTCGAGCAGGTCGTCGGCGTCGCAGTCCACGGGATCGCGGGCGAGGACGGTCAGGTCGCCGAGGCAGCCGGGGGCGATCCGGCCCTGGTCGTCGTGGCCGACCGCCCGCGCCGCCCACGTCGTGTAGCCCTGAAGCGCCTGCAGCGCGGTGAGCGCCTGGTCGTCCCACGGGGCGCGGTCGCGTCGCCCGGGCGGCCGGCGCAGGCGCGCGGCGGCCATGCCCTCGCGCGGGTCGTGGCGCACGACGGGCCAGTCCGAGCCGAGGACCAGCCACGCGCCGGACTCGTACAGGTCGCGGGCGCGGTAGGCGCGGCCCCAGCGCTGCGGCCCGACCCGCCGCGACCAGCCGTCGCCGCCGTCGGGCTCGAGCACCGTCATGTGCTGGGCCTGCATGGACGCGATCACCCCCTCGGCGGCGAAGCGCGGCAGGTCCTCGGCGCGCAGCAGCTCGACGTGCTCGATGCGGTGGCGGACGCCGGCGGCGCGCGGCGCATCGCGGTAGGCGTTCAGGACCTCGTGGACGGCGCGGTCGCCGCAGGCGTGCGTCGCGCACTGGAAGCCGCGGCCGGAGAAGAACGCGACCGCCTCGCGGTAGCGGGCCGGGTCGGGCCAGAACGGGTCGGTGCCCGCGCCGTCGGCGTCGGGCTCGTCCAGCCAGGCGGTGCCCGAGTCCACGACACCGTCCATGAAGAGCTTCACGACGCCGGCGCGCCAGCGCCGCCCGCGCGCGTCGCGGTGCGCGGCCAGCGCCTCCCACTCGTCGCGCTCCATCTCCGGCTTGATCCACATCGGGACCACGCAGCGCACCCGCAGGTCGCCGCCGGCCTCCAGGTCGCGGAGCATGTCGAGGCTCGACGGGTCGCCGTCCATGAGGTGGGCGGCGGTGATGCCGGTCGCCGCCAGCCGGCGCATGTTCTCGACGGCGGTGGCGCGGCGCTCGCTCGCGGTGGGCGCGGGCGCGGCGCCCTGCACGAGCATCGTGGCGGCCGCCTCGCGCAGCTCGCCGGTCGGCACGCCGTCGACGCACACGATCTCGGCGTGCTCGGCGAACGTCCGCGGACCGGCGACGCCGGCGAGCGCGAGCGCGCGCGGCGAGGCCAGCGCCGTGTGGAAGTCGGCGAAGCGCAGCAGCACCGGCAGGCCGCCGGCCGCCTCCTCGATCAGCTTCCCGTGGATGCCCGTCTCCGCGAACACGCGCTGGTCCAGCCCCCAGCCGACGATCCAGCCGCCTGGCTCGCAGCGGGCGCGCTCGTCGGCCAGCCGCGTGCGGACGTCGTCGAGGGTCTGCGCGTCGCTGAGGTCGAGCGACCCCATCGAGATCGCGCCCGGCAGGGCGTGGACGTGCCCGTCGATCAGGCCGGGGACGACGGCGGCGCCGCCCAGGTCGATCGCCTCGGTCGCGGGGCCGATGAGCGGGCGCACGTCGACGGCGTCGCCGACCGCGACGATGCGGCCGGCGGTCACGGCGACCGCGCTCGCCGCCGGCCGCTCGGGATCGAGCGTGCGCACGCGTCCGTTCACGAGAGCCAGATCGGCGGCCGTCGCCGGCATGGGACCTCCATCCTCGGGTCGGCGCAGATCGTGCCACAGGCCGGCGGCCGCGCCGGCCCGGAGGACTACGGATGGCGGGTCCGCGCATTCCCGCAGCCCGTCGGCGGTCGGGCGCGGATGGCGCGGCGCCGCTCATGCGGTTCGATCGGGGCAGATCGAAAACGAAGCCTGAACCAAGGGGAACCCCGCCATGCCGCTCACGCCGAAGTCACCGAAGGATCTGGCCCTGGCGCCGGTCGCCGCCCAGATCGACCAGAACCTCCAGCGCCTGCGGGAGATGCCCGACGACGCCGGCATCGACTTCGAGCTGGCGCTCGAGCTCGACAAGCCGGAGTTCGAGCACACGCGCGACGAGCGCGCGGCCCGTGTGCTCGCCGTCGCGCTGCGCGGCGTGGACACGCACGGCTGGCACGCCGAGATCACCGAGGACGGCTCGGCCGTCCGCCTGACCGGTGGCTCGGTGTCGCTCGACATCGCGCTCGGCGCGGCCGTCCAGCACTACATCGAGTCGCCCGTCGCCGTCTGACCTGCGCATGACATCCGCCTCGCCCGCCAAGATTGGCGGGTGAGCGCGGTCACGGGGGACGAGCGCGAAGCCAGGGACGAGCGCCCGGTCGGGCGCGCGCGCACGCTCACGGCGATGGTGTGCGCCGCCGGGATCGTGCAGCTCCCGACGGCGGCGATCGTCATGGCGCTGCCGACGATCCACCGCGAGTTCGGCACGTCGATGGCCGAGCTGCAGTGGACGGTCACCGCGTTCCTGATCCCGTTCTCGGCCCTGCTGATCACCGGCGGGCGCCTGGCCGACGTGTTCGGCCGCCGCCGGATGCTGCTGTGCGGGGCCGCGCTGTTCGGCGGCGGGTCCGTGCTGGCCGCCGCCAGCCCCGGCGTCGAGGTGCTGATCGCCGGGATCGCGCTGGCCGGCAGCGGCGGCGCGCTGCTGATGCCGTCGTCGATGTCGATCATCACCGACGTCTTCCGCGGCGCCAGCCGCGGCATGGCCATCGGCCTGTGGGGCGCGGCGACCGAGCTCGTCTCCGGCGTCGGCGTCCTCGTCGGCGGCGTGCTCACCGGCGAGCTGGACTGGCGCTGGATCTTCGTGGTGTGCGCCGCGTTCGCGGTGTTCATCGCCGTGCTCGCGTTCACCGCCACGCCGGAGTCGCGCGACCCCAGCGCGCCGCGGCGGATCGACGTCGCCGGCGTCGCGCTGTCGGCCACCGCGCTGACCGCGCTGACGCTGGCGCTCATCCAGGGCTCAGACTGGGGCTGGGGCGCGCCCGCGACCGTGGCGCTGCTGGCCGTCGGCGTCGTCCTGTTCGTCGCCTTCGGGCTCGTCGAGCGGCGCACGCGGTTCCCGGTGATCGACTTCTCGTTCTTCCGCCGGCGCAACTTCCTGGGCTCGACGATCGTGATCTTCGCGCTGGACTTCTCGTTCGGCGCGCTGCTGTTCTTCCTGCCGCTCTACTTCCAGGAGATCCTCGGCGACTCGCCGACGAAGGTCGGCGTGCTGCTGCTGCCGCTGACGGCGACGATGGTCGTCGGCTCACCGCTGGGCGGCCGCATCGCGGCGCGGGTCGGCCCACGGCCGCCGATCGCGACCGGCCTGGCGCTGATGGCGGTGTCGGTCTTCCTGATCTCGACGCTCGACCTCGACACCGGCTACGCCCAGCTCTGGGCGCCCAGCGCGCTCATGGGGTTCGGCGTCGGCCTCGCGCTCACGCCGATGAACCTGGCGGCGATGAACGCGATCTCGCGCGACCACGCCGGCGCCGCCTCGGGCGTGCTCGTGACGCTCAGCGGCCTGGGCGCCACGCTCGGCGTCGCGGTGACCGGCGCGATCTTCAACGAGCTGATGACCGAGCGGACCGTGACGCTCAGCGGCGAGCAGGGCGTGACGGTCAGCCGCGCCCAGGCCGAGCAGCTCGACGGGCTGCTGGCCGGCGCCTCGGGCGCGCAGGACACGCTGCGCGACATCGCCGGCGACCGCGCCCCGCAGGTCCACGAGGCGGTGCGCGAGGCGTTCGTGAGCTCGCTGGGCACGTCGCTGAAGCTGTCGGCCGCGCTGATCGTGATCGCGCTGGTGCTGGCGATGGTGCTCCTGCGCCGCTCGACGCCCGCCGACGCGGACGTCACCGAGCCGGTGCCCGGGCCCGGGCACCCGCGGCCGGCGCCGCGCGTGCTCAGCGGCCGCTCGGCCTGACGGCGCCCGTCAGGGCGTCTCGGGCGCGCGGCGCTCGGCGACGTAGGCGCGGAAGTCGCGTTCGAAGTCGGCCCACCAGGCCGGCTCGCGGCGCGCGCGGGAGCTGCGCCAGGCCAAGCCGACGGCCAGGACGACCACGAGGAGGTCGATGATGACGAAGGCAAGCATGTGCCCTGTCCGATTGCCCCGTGGGGCGCGACTTCTATCCGCGCGGGGGAACCGGCGCGTCCCCTCGCCGTGAACCCGGAACCGATTCCGGCTATGGTCCCGGAATGGTCGAGCGCCGCTACGAGCACCTCCACGCCGGCGAGCTCGCGGCGCTCGTCGACGAGGCGCCGATCGCCTGGGTGCCGATCGGCACGCTCGAGCACCACGGGCCGCATCTGCCCTTCGGGGTGGACCGGTTCACGTCGCACGGCCTGGCCCTCGAGGCGGCCGACCGCGCCGGCGGCGTCGTCCTCCCGCCCACCTACGTCGCGAACGGGTGCCTGGACATGCCGTTCACGCTCTCGTTCTCGGCGTCGCTCGTCGAGGCGACCGTGCGCGAGACCGTCGAGCGGCTCGCCGACCGCGGCTTCCGGGTCGTCGTCGTGCTCACGGGCCACGGGCCGCTGGACCTCGTGCATCTGCTCAAGCGCGTCTGCGCCGAGGTCGCCGCCCGCCGCGGCGACCTGCGCGCCTACGGGCTGTGCTGGCTGGAGCTGAACGCGGCCGGCCTCGACGGGCCGCAGGAGGGCGAGCCGCGCGTGATCGACCACGCGGCGCTCGTCGAGACCTCGTGGATGCAGGCGCTGCACCCCGAGCTGGTGCGGCTCGACCGCCTCAGCGACGACCCGCAGGCCGCCCACGCCGGCGTGTACGGGCCCAACCCGCGCTTCACCGCCGACGTCGACTGGGCGCGCGCGTCGATCGACGCCGCGGCCGACCGGCTCGCCCGCCGCGCCCGCCGGCTGCTGGCGGGCGAGGACCTCGAGGACCTGGCCGACCTGCGCCGCTTCGTCGCGTGCTGCTGGTCCGAGCCGCTGGAGCTGGTCGCCGCCGACGGCGCGCAGCCGGGCCGCGCGCGGGTGGGCCTGCACAACCCCGGGCGCGCCTCGCGCTACGTCAGCGAGCTGCGGGTCGAGGTCGCCGGCACGCCCCTGGATCCCGCCGCGGTGCGCCTCGTCAACGACAGCCCCGGCGAGACCGGCGAGCCCGTCTCGGCCGCGTGCCTGGGGCCCGAGTCGGGCTTCTACGTGCGGCGCGGCCAGACCGCCGCGATCGACCTCCCGCGGCCGCCCGCGACCGGCGCCGACGCGCCGCTGCGGCTGGAGATCGGGCTGGCCGGCGTGGAGCGGCTGGTGGTCGAGGGAACGCTCCGGAGCACGGGTTAGGATCGCCGAGTGCGCGCCCTTTGCACAGCATCCGACACGGGAGCCGGCCGGTGACGTCCCCTCGCACCCGCAACGCCAGCCGCGCCTCGATGCGCGAGGTGGCCGACCGCGCGGGCGTCGCGATGTCGTCGGTCAGCCGGGTGCTGTCCGGCCACCCGGACGTCAGCGCCGCGATGCGCGAGCGCGTGATGGCGGTGGTCGCCGAGCTCGGCTACCAGCCCGACCTGCTGGCCCAGTCGCTGCGCCGCCGCGCCACGCGGTCGGTGGGGTTCGTCGTCGGCGACATCGCCAACCCGCTGCTGGCCGAGATCGTCAAGGGCGCCGAGCAGGCGCTGCGCGAGGCCGGCTACTCGATGCTGCTGACCGACTCCGAGGGCGACCCGGCCCGCGACGCCGACCACGTGCGCCTGTTCGAGCAGCGCCGCGTCGACGGGCTGATGCTGTCGCTGGCCGCCGAGGACCACGCCGAGACCATCGAGGTGCTGCAGCAGTTCGAGACGCCGGCGGTGCTCGTCGACCGCGAGCTGCCGCCCGAGGTCGGCGCCAGCGCCGTCCTGTCCGACCACCGCACCGGCATGCGCGACGCGGTCGCCCACCTGCTCGACCTCGGCCACCGGCGCATCGGGCTCATCGTCGGCCAGCCGATGCGCCCGTCGCGCGAGCGCCGCGCCGGCCTCGAGGAGGCGTTCGCGGCCCGCGACCTCCCGGCCACCTACCACGTCGTCGAGGGGATGCTGTCGGCCGAGCACGGCCGCAACGCGACGCGCCAGCTCCTCGACGCCGGCCCGCCGCCGACCGCGATCGTGGCCGGCGGCAACCAGCTCCTGATCGGGACGCTCGGCGAGCTGTTGGAGCGCGGGCTGCGCATCGGCGAGGACGTCTCGCTGGTGAGCTGCGACGCGATCGACGTGACCGAGCTGTTCACGCCGCCGATCGCGGTCGTCCGCCGCGACAACCGCGAGATCGGCCACCGCGCCGCCAAGCTGCTGCTGGAGCGCCTGGGCGATCCGGACCCGGGCCCGCGCACCGAGGTGCTGCCCACCGAGTTCGTCGCCCGCCCGAGCTGCGCCCCGCCGCGCGACTGATCAGCGCGAGGGCGGCGGCGCGCCGACCCGCCGGTAGGCCTCGCCGGGCACCGCGGCGGGGTCCTTGTAGATCGTCCACGTGCACGGCGCGGGCGGCTCGCCGTCGCGGTGCACCGGCGGCTCCACGACGCGCACCGGCGTCCCCCACTGCTCGATCGGCCACTTCTGCAGGGCGACGACGCAGTGGGCGCAGTACAGGCACACCCCGCGCCGGTTGCCGGCCCAGTCGTGCTCGTCCTGCGTGACGGCGAAGCCGTCGGCGGGCCGGTGGCGCCCGCCCGACCCGCACGGGTCGAAGGCGAGCACCCAGCGGTCGTCGTGCTCGGTGAGGTCGACGTCGCCCATGCGCTCGGGGCCGACGAGGTGCGCGCGCATCGACTCGAACGCGAGATAGAGGTTGCGCTCCAGCGTGTCGGCGTAGGGCTGCAGGCGCGTGTCGAACGGCGCGTAGCGCTCGGCCAGGTACGGCTCGAGCACCTCGGCGTAGCAGTCGCCCACGGCCGCCTCGCCGAAGCGGTCGGCGACGAGCGTCAGCAGCCCGGCCTGATAGTCGGCCCAGCGGTCGTGCAGCGCCCGCCACGCCTCGCGCAGCGCGTCGAAGCGCGCGAGGGCGTCGCCGGCGTCGAGCTGGAGGCCCCGCATCTCGTTGGCCAGCCGGCCCGCGCGGGCGCCGAGGTCGCTCCAGCGCCCGGCCGGCTCGAACGCCGCGCCGTCGGGGAACGCCAGCAGCCGCGCCAGGCGCGCGCGCTCCTCGGCGAGCTCGGCGTCGCCGAGGCCGCGGCCGCGCAGGAAGCGGTCGAAGCCGTCCGACCACGTCCGGTACACGACGTGGCAGACCTTCGCCTCCTCCATGAAGACGTCGACGAGCTGCGCGGCGATCTCCCAGTCGCCGGCCTCGATCGCCTCCGCGACCTTGTGCGTGGTCCCGATCGCCTGGTCGGGCCAATCGCCGACGCGCACGCGCTTGCGCAGCGTCGACGACCACGTCAGCGGCCCGCTCATCGTGCCTCCGCGGGCGGGCCCCGCCGCAGGCGCCGGCCGACCCGCTCGGCCAGCCACACCGGGTCACGTCCGAGCTGTTGCTGGCGCACCAGCCAGACGGCGACGATCAGGAACACGCCCTGGAGGATCGTCTGCCAGTAGGGCGAGACCCGCTCGAGGATGAGCCCGTTGCGCAGGGTCTCGACGAACAGGATCCCCAGGACCGATCCCACGATGGTCGCGCGCCCACCCCACAGGCTGGTCCCGCCGAGGATGACCGCGCTGTACACGAGCAGCTCCTGCCCGGCCGCGGCCTGCGGAAGACCGCTGCCGGTGCGGCCGGCGAGCAGGACGCCCGCGACGCCGGCGGCGCCCGCCGAGGCGATGTAGCCCCAGCGCTGGGCGCCGGCGACGCTGATGCCCGAGAGCCGCGCCGCCTCCGGATTGCCACCCACCGCGAGCAGGGCGCGGCCGGCCGGGGTGTGCGCCAGCAGCAGGTAGGCGACGAGGGCCACGGCCGCGAACGCGAGGATCGGCAGCGGCACGCCGGCGAGCTCGTGCTGGCCCAGCGTGACGATCGGACCGTCCTCGACCACGATGCCGGCCGACGACCCCGCCACGAGGAAGGCGATCCCGCGCAGCGTGCCGGCCATCGCCAGCGTCGCGATGAACGGGTTGATCCCGAAGCGCGTCACGACGGCGCCGTTGACGACCCCGACCGCCAGCGCCGCGACGAGCGCGCCGGCGATCGCCGGCGCGCCGCCGACGTGCCCGTCCAGCCAGGCGGCGATCACGCCGGCGAGCGCGATCGTCGCCGCGATCGAGAAGTCGATCGACCCGGCGGCGAGCGCGACGGTCACCCCCATGGCGGCGATCCCCAGCACCGCGGCCCCGGCCGCCAACCCGGTGAAGTTGGCCGACGTACCGAAGAACGGGTTCGCGATCGAGAACCAGGCGATCGTGGCCGCGAGCACGACGAACAGGTAGAGCTCGGGGCTGCGCAGCGCGCGCACGGCGAGGCGCCGGCTCATCGCGTCGCCGCCTCCAGCACGCGCTCGTGGCGAAGATCCTCGCCGGCCAGGACCGCGACGACGCGCCCGCGCGAGACGACGTGGACGCGATCGGCCAGCCCCACCACCTCGTCGAGATCCGAGGACGCCAGCAGCACGGACCGACCGCCGGCACACAGCTCGCCGAGCAGCCGGTAGATCTCCGCCCGCGCCCCGACGTCGACGCCCCGGGTCGGCTCCGACAGCAGCAGCACGTCGGCGCCTCGCTCGAGCCAGCGCCCGAGCACCGCCTTCTGCTGGTTGCCGCCCGACAGCTTCGCCACCGGCGCCCACGGGCGCGGCGGGCGCAGGTCGAGCGCCGCGATCTGACGGCGAGCCGCCGCCGTCTCGCGACGTCGCCGGTAGAGCCCGGGAGGCCCGTAGCGGTCGAGGCTCGCGGCGCCGATGTTCCGACCGACGGTCGCCTGCGGAAAGAGCCCCTCCGAGCGCCGGTCGGCGGGGACGAGGCCCAGGCGCCCCCGGACCTCGACGTGGCCGTGCGCCGCGACGTCGCCGGCGATCGCGTACGGGATCTCGGTCGCCCCAGAGCCCACCAGCCCGAACAGCGCGACGATCTCCCCGGCCCGCACCTCGAGCGACACGCCGCTGCACATGCCGTCGGCGGTCAGGCCCTCGACGCACAGGCGCGGCTCGCCGGGCTGCGGGCGCTCACGCGGGTAGAGCTCGGCGAGCTTGCGGCCGACCATCTGCTCCACGAGCCGCTCGCGGGTGGTGCCGGCCAACGCGGAGGTGCCCACGCGCCGCCCGTCACGGAGGACGGTCACGCGGTCGGCGACCGCGGTCAGCTCGCCGACGCGGTGGGTGATGTACACGATCCCGACGCCATGCTCGCGCAGGTTGCGCACGACCTCGAAGAGGCGCTCCGACTCGCTCGTCGACAGCGACGCGGTCGCCTCGTCGAGGATCAGCACCCGGCCCTCGTCCGACAGGGCCTTCGCAACCTCGACGAGCTGCTGCTCGTCCCGGCGCAGCAGGCCGAGCTCGACACCCGGATCGACGTCGAGACCCACGCGCGCGAGCGGCGCCGCCGCCGCGGCACGCACGGCGGGCCAGTCGACGCGTCCGCGCCGGCGCGGCAGGCGGCCGAGCAGCACGTTCTCGGCCACCGAGAGGGTCGGCACGAGCGCACGCTCCTGCGCGACGAGCCGCACGCCATGAGCGAGCGCGTCGGCGGGCGACGCGAGCCGGACGGGACGACCGTCGAATCGCAGCTCGCCGCTGTCGGGCGCATGGTCGCCGGCGAAGATCCGCATGAGGGTGGACTTGCCGGCCCCGTTCTCGCCGAGCAGCGCGTGCACCTCGCCGGCACGCAGCTCGAAGTCGACGCCGTCGAGCGCGCGCACGCCGGGGAACGTCTTGACGACGCCGACCGCTTCGAGCAACGGCGTCATGGATCCCTCCGCCGGACGCGGTCGAGCACGAGCGCGCCGATCACGATCAGCCCCTTGAGCACGTCCTGCCATGTGCTCGAGACGCCGAGCAGGTTGAGCCCGTTGTCGATCGTTCCGAGGACGGCGATCCCGAGCACGGTGCCGGCGATCAGCCCGGCGCCGCCGCTGAGCGCGGTGCCGCCGATCACGACCGCCGCGATCGCGTTGAGCAGATGGCGCTCGCCCTCGCCGGCGTTGGCCACCCCGGCGTTGGCCACCATCACCGCGCCGGCCAGGGCCGCGGTCGCACCCGAGATGGCCAGGGCGGCCGCGCGCACCCAGGCCGTGCGGACACCGACGAGCGCGGCCGCGCGGGCGTTGTCGCCCACCAGATAGCACCGCTGGCCGAACGACGTCCAGCGCAACAGCACGGCCAGCACGACCGCGACGCCGAGCATGATCACGACCGGCGTCGGGATGCCGAGCGTCTCGCCGCGGCCGACCTTCGCGAACGCCTCGCTGGAGGCCGGGGTGGGCGCGCCGTTGGTGTGCAGGAACGCCCAGCCACCGAAGATCGACAGCGTGCCGAGCGTGACGATCAGCGGGTCGAGGCGGAGCGCCGCGGTCAGCGCGCCGTTGACGAGCCCCAGGCCGACGCCGACCGCCAGCGCGACGGCGATCGCCGTCACCACCCCGGCCCCCGCGGCGATGCGCTCGGCCGCAACGATCCCGCAGACGCTCATCACGGCGCCGAACGACACGTCCAGCGCGCCGGCGATCAGTGCGACCGTCAGCCCGAGCGCCGCGATCCCGAACACCGCGGTCGCCCGGCCGATGTTGAGGAAGTTGTCGGTCGTCAGGAAGTGGTCGGCCGTGACCGCGAAGACCGCCACGAGCACCGCGTAGGCGAGCGCCAGGCGCGCCAGCGGCGCCGCGGCGAGCCGCGCCGCAAACGCGGCGCCGCCGTCGTCGGCGGACACGCGCTGCGGCGGACGGGCCGTCTGCTCGGCGGTCACGGCCGGCGCCTCAGCCGAGCGTCCCGGCCTGCGGTGGGAAGCTGCCGACGCTGTCGGCGTCGACGAGGTAGAACGGCAGGAAGTTGACCGGGGCGACCTCGCCGCCCATCAGCTCCAGGATGCCGATCGCCGTCAGCCACGGCACCGTCTCGATGTCGGTGAACGCGCTCACCTTGAAGGGGCTGTCGCCGCCCTTCTTGAGCTCCTCGACCGCCGACGCCTGGCCGGCCTGGCCGGCGACCGCGGCCGTCGTGGCCCGCTTGGCGGCCTCGAGCGCACGGACGATGCCGACAGCGGCGTCATCGTTGGATCCGCAGCCGATGATGTGTTTGGCGTTCGGGTGGGCGGTGAGGACGTCGGCCGCCTTCTTCTGGGACTCGTCGAGCAGGCCCTGGGAGTCGAACTCGACGAAGACGGAGTCGGGCAGGTCGGGGAGCACCTTCTTGAGGCCGGCCCGATAGCCCACCTCGCGCTCGGCCACGTAGGTGCCGGCCCGCGGCTGCGCCGCCAGCATCACGAGGTCGACCTGACCGTCCCAGTTGTCGCGCGCGTACTCGCCGAGCCACTCGCCGAGCGCCGTGCACATGCGCAGGTTTCCGGCGTCCTGGAACAGCGCACCTTCGGGGCCTTCCACCGCGTAGTAGCCGCTCGGGATGCCCGCGGCCTCCAGGCGGTTGTAGATGGCCTTGTTGGCGTCGGGGAAGATCTGCGCCTCGACGACGAAGTCGGCCTGCTGCTGGACGATGAGGTCGACGTTCTTGATCGCCTGATCGGCGTCGAAGTTGTTGTCGAAGATCAGCGGCTCGCAGCCCATCGCCCGGATCGCCCGCTCGGCGCGGGCCGCCATCTCGACCGAGAGGTCCCACTTGGCCGAGAAGTGCGCGAAGGCGATCCGGTACGGCTTGTCCGCGGTGAAGTCGTAGCAGACCCACTTCCGGATGCCCTTCTCGTCGGTGCCCTCATAGGCGTCCTCGGGCAGGAACGCCACGCGGGAGCCGCCGTTGGGCCCCTTGTACTCAGGGTCCGACGTGATGCCGTCGGGGTACACCTTGGACGTGATGGCCTGGAGATCGCCGGCGCCACCCTCGGCGGTCGCCGTGCCGCCGGCTCCGCCGGTGGTGCCGCCTGATCCGCCGCTGTCGCTGTCGCCGCAGGCGGCGAGGATGCCGGCGATCGTGGGGAACGTCAGCCCCAGCGCCGTTGCCCTTCCGATGAACTGCCGCCGGCTGACCTGACCGGTCTCGAGGCTGCGGACCAGGCGCTCCGCCTCGGAGCGCCGACCGCGATCCAGCTGACCCATCTCTCTCCCCTCCTTGCGGACAATCGTTACCGCAATCGGTTCCACCATCGTGACCGATGACACGCTCGGTTGTCAACCGAGACGTGCCTGTCGGTTCGCGGCGATCCTGCTAGGTGCGGGCGACCCGCTCCAGCGCCCCGCTGCCGGCGCTGCGATAGGCCGCGTCCAGCAGCTCCACCGTGCGCGCGGCGAGCTCGCCGGGCGACTGGTTGACGACCTCCTTGCCGAGGGCCAGGTCCACCAGCGTGTTGGGCGGGCCGTCGCAGTCGTAGGCGCCGTCGCCCTCGCGCACGGCCAGGCGGAGGTCGGTGTCGCCGCCGTCGCGCCAGAGCCAGGCGGCCTCGCGCTCGACGTCGCACAGCACCTGCCCGTCGCTGCCGATCGCGCGCACCTCGAGCTGGTGCTTGTTCCCGCCGGCGCCGAGGTGCGCGGACCCGCCGGCGACGGTGCCGATCGCGCCGTTGTCGAAGCGGACCGAGATCGCGTCGTGCAGCTCGACCGGGGCGTTCAGCGGGGCGCTCATGAGCGCGAACGCCGCGTCGGCGCGCAACCCAGTCAGCCACAGCGCGAGGCCCAGCGCGTGGCTGAGCTGCGCCTGGCCGTAGCCGCCGCCGGACACGCGCGGGTCGGTCCACGTCGCCTGCTCGGGGACGGTGTCGGGGTCGGCGTCCGGGTAGGCGCCGGTGTTCGACAGCAGCTCGCGCGTCACCGACGCCATGTGGACGGTGACCTGCTCGACCTCGCCGATGCCGCGCTCGACCATCAGGCGGCGCAGCTCGCGGACCATCGGCTTGTAGTTCCAGCCGAACGCGACCACGATGTGGCGGCCGAGGCGCTCGCCGGTCTCGACGAGGTCCCAGGCGTCGGCGGGGTCGATCGTGAACGGCTTCTCGACGAGCACGTGCGCGCCCGCTTCCATCGCCGCCTTCGCGTGCTCGTGGTGCAGGCCGGTCGGGCTGGAGACGAGCACGATGTCGGCGCCCGCCTCGAGCACGTCGCGGTAGTCCTCGCTGGCGACGCGGAAGCCGTACTGGTCCTTGATGCGGGCCAGCGCGTCGGTGCCCTTGCGGGCGACGCCGACGAACTCGACCTCGTCGCGCGCGGCGAAGTTCGGCAGGTGCGAGGCGATGGCCCACGAGCCGGCGCCGATCACCCCCAGACGCAGCTTGCTCATCGTGCTCTCCTCTACTTGCTCGTCAGGCGGATGCGGAGCTGGTCGAACGAGACGGCGAAGATCAGCAGCGCGCCCTGCGCGACCGTCTGCCAGAAGCTCGACACGTTCAGCAGCACGAGGCCGTTGTTGAGCGTGCCGATGATCAGCAGGCCGAGCATCGTGCCGGTGATCGCGCCGCGCCCGCCGGCCAGGCTCGCGCCGCCGAGGATCACCGCGGTGACGACCGACAGCTCCATGCCGGTCGCGGCCTGCGGCGACGCGGCGCCGAGCTGCGAGGCGAGGATGAGGCCGCCGATCGCGACGCACAGGCCCGACAGGACGAAGCCGACGAAGATGATGCGCTTGGAGCGGATGCCGTTCAGCCGCGCGGCGACCGGGTTGGCGCCGATCGCGTACATCGAGCGGCCGAACACCGTGTAGCGGCTGAGGAACCAGAACGCGAGCGCGATGCCGGCGAAGATGAACACCGGCACGGGGATGTCGAACAGCGGCCGCTCGGTGGCCCAGCCGAAGCGCTCGATGCCGAGCGTCTGGCCGTCGGTGATCACCTGGGTCAGGCCGCGGAAGACGGCCAGCGTGCCGAGCGTCGTGATCAGCGCGTTGATGCCGATCACGGTCACGAAGAACCCGTTCAGCATGCCGATCCCGATGCCGGCCAGCACGGCGATGAACACCGAGAAGTAGATGTCGTTGTGCAGCGCCAGCGACGCGATCACGGCGCCGCAGAACGCGGCGGCCGAGCCGACCGACAGGTCGAACTGGCCCGCGATCAGCAGCATCGTGGCGGGAGCGGCGATGATGCCGGTGACCGCCGCGGCCGTGAGGATGTTGACGAAGTTGTCGTAGTTGAGGAAGAACTCGGACGTGATCGAGAAGAACACGCCGAGGGCGATCAGCACCACGACGAGCGCGGCGGTCTCGGGGACCTGACGGCGTCGCGCGGTCGGCACCGCGGCGGTCGTGCCCGGCGGCGGAGCCGCGGGCTCGGTCGTCATCACCGGATCGGACACGTTCATCCTCCAGCCAGCTCGGTGAGCCGTTCAGTCGTGATCTCGTCGCCGCCCAGCTCGCCGACGACCCGGCCGCGGGCCATCACCGCGGCGCGGTCGGCGAGCTGCACGACCTCCTCGTAGTCGGACGTCGCGACGAGGACGCCCATGCCGTTGCGCGCGAGCTTGCGGATCTCGCGGTAGATCTCCATGCGCGCGCCGACGTCGACGCCGCGCGTGGGCTCGATGAGCACGAGCACGTCGGACTCGCGCTCCAGCCAGCGCCCCAGCACGACCTTCTGCTGGTTGCCGCCCGAGAGCGTGCTGATGAGCTGGTCGGGGTCGTTGCGCGAGCGGATCGACAGCTCGCCGTGCCAGCGCCGGTAGGCGCGCGCCTCGCTGGAGCGCCGCAGCAGGCCGCGGCGCGACAGCCGCGGCCAGGACGGCACCGAGATGTTCTCGGCCACCGAGCGCACCATGAACGCGCCCTCGCGCTGGCGGTCGGCGGGGACCAGGCCGACGCCGGCGGCGATCGCCGCGTGCGGCGCGCCGGGCGCGTGCGCGTCGCCGCGCAGTCGGCAGACGCCGGCGGTGAGGTGGCGCAGGCCGAACGCGGTCTCGGCCACCTCGGCGGTGCCGGAGCCGAGCTTGCCGTACAGCGCGAGCACCTCGCCCGGGCGGACGGCCAGGTCGACGTCGGCGAACGCGCCGTCGCTGGCGGCGCCCTCGAAGGCGAGCAGCGGCTGCGCCTGGGCGTCGGTGGCGGCCGGCTCGGGCCGCGACACCTCGCCGACCTCGCGGCCGACCATCGCGGTCACGAGGTCGGCGCGGCTGGTGCCGGCGACCTCGCGCTCGAGCACGACGTTGCCGTCGCGCAGGACCTCGACGCGGTCGGCGATCTCGACGACCTCGTCGAGGCGGTGGGTGATGTAGATGATCGCGGTGCCGCGCTCGCGCAGGCGGCGCACCGCGGAGAAGAGCCGCTCGACCTCCTGCGCCGACAGGGCGGCGGTGGGCTCGTCGAGGATGAGGCAGCGGGCGCGGTCGGAGATCGCGCGGGCGATCTCGACGGCCTGGCGCTCGCCGATGCGCAGGTCGGCGACCGGGCGGTCGGGGTCGAGCTGCACGCCGAGCTCGTCGAGCGCGCGCTGCGCGCGCTCGCGCACCGCCTTCCAGCGCACGACGCCGCGCCGGCCCGGCCAGCGGCCGAGGGAGATGTTCTCGGCGACGGTGAGCGCGGGCGCGTCGCTGAGCTCCTGGAAGATCATGCGCACGCCGAGGGCGCGCGCGCTGATGGGGTCGAGCGCCGAGTGGGACTCGCCGGCGATCACGATCTCGCCCGAGTCGGGCGCGTGGTCGCCGGCGAGGATCCGCACCAGCGTCGACTTGCCGGCCCCGTTCTCGCCCAGGAGGGCGAGGACGGAGCCGCCGGTGGCCTCGAGGTCCACGCCGTGGAGGACCTCGACGCCGCCGAAGGACTTGCGGATGGCCCGCGCCTGGAGGCGGAAGGGCTCGTTCATCTGACCGTCGTCCGACATCCAGGCGCGGTCCGGCTCAGCAGTCCGACACGTCGTAGTAGTCGGCGATGTTGTCGCCCGTGATCGCGACGTGCGGGACGAACAGCTCCGGGTTGACCTCCTCGCCCTTCGCCGCGCGGATGGCGGCGGGGACGGCGATCTGGCCGTAGCGCTCGGGGAAGTACGCCGCGTCGGCCACCCACTGCTCGTTGGTCGCCAGCTCGCAGTGCGCGGTCGGGTCGGCACCCTGGCCGGCCAGGTACAGGTCCTTCTCGCGGCCCTGCGCCTTGGCGGCCGCCAGCGCGCCCAGCGCCATGTCGTCGTTCAGCGACAGGACGACGATCTTGTCCTGGCCCGGCAGCGAGGTGAGGACGTCGGCGAACTTCTTCTGGCCGCCCTCGATCGTGCCGCCGCCGTCGACGACCTTCAGGTTCTTGGCCTCGCCGCAGACGCGCTCGAAGCCCTCGATCGCGCCGCCGGAGCGGTCCTCGTTGACGACGCCGGCCGCGGGCTGCTGCATCGACACGACGGCGTCGTGCTCGCAGTCGAAGTTCTCCTTGAAGTACTCGCCCATGGCGACGCCGGCGATCTCACCGGCGGCGCGGTTGGCGGCGCCGACGAACGCGATCTGGCACGGCTTCTGGTTGATGTCGATCGCGATGGTCGGGACGTCGGGGCCGGCGGCGCAGATGCGCGGCGCGGACTTCTCGTCGACCTGGAAGTTGATGATCGCGTCGACGCCCTGGGTCTTGAAGTTCTTGGCGCAGTCGAGGGCCTTGGCGGCGTCGAGCTGCGAGTCGCAGAACACGAGGTTGGCGCCGGCGGCCTTCGCCTCGGCCTTGATGTTGTCGGAGACGAGCTTCACGAACGGCACCTGGTCACCCAGGGAGATGTAGCCGATCTTCAGGCCGTCGCCGCTGCCGGGCACGGCCTCCTCGAACTCGGCGGCGCCCTCGACGACCGTCTCCTCGGCCGCGGGCTCGGGCGTCGTCGGGGCGGCGGCCTGCGTCGCCGCGGCCTCGCCGGTGTTCGCGGTCGTCTTCTCGTCCTCGCTGCCGCTACCACAGGCGGCAGTCCCGACGGCCAGGGCGGCCACCACGGCCGCCGTCAGGCCCTTGCGCCAACGCGTCATGTCTCCTCCTCCGTGTGAAGCTGTGCCGGAATCGCAACCGGAACCGTTTCCGGGCACGATACCTGCGCCGTCGTCGCAGTGTCAAGCGGGAACCGCGCGCGCCGCTGCGCGGCCAGCCAGCCGATGCCCTGGCGGACGAGCAGGCGCTCGTCGACCGCGCCCGGGCCGAGCTGCGCGAGCTCGACGCACACGGGAACATCGGCCGGCGCGCCGCCCGCCTCCAGCGCGTCCAGGACGCCGACCAGGTCGACGATCCCGGTGCCGTAGGGGACCGAGCGCGGGTCGGGGCCCATGCCGGCCAGGTCCTTGAGATGGACGATCGCGACGCGGTCGGCGACCGCCGCGGCGAGCGCGACCGGGTCGTCGCCGACGCGCAGCGCGTTGGCGGTGTCCAGGCAGACGCGCAGGCCCGGCACGGCGTCGAGCAGCGCCAGCAGCTCGGCGCCGTCGAGGTCGGCGTGGTTCTCCAGCGCCAGCACGACCCCGCGCGCCCGCGCGCGCTCGCGGGCGCGCGAGAGCGCCAGCGCGGTCGCGTCGAGCCGGCCCTGCGCCACCGGCCCGTCGCGCAGCGCCGGGTGCGCGGCCACGCAGCGCACGATCCGCGCGCCCAGCCGCGGCGCGACGTCGATCCAGGCCAGCAGGTCGGCCAGCGCCGCCGGGTCGGCGCCCCAGCGCAGCCCGTACGGGTGGCCCCAGGCGACCGCGAGCTCGCGCCCGCGGGCGGCGGCGACCAGCGCGTCGACGTCGAGGCGCACCGGCGGGTCGAGGAACACGGTCTCCAGCGACAGCACCTCGGCGCCGGCGTCGACCATCTCGGCCACGAGCGCCTCGGCGCCGGCCAGCGTCCGCTCCGGCGCGCGCTCTCCCGGGCGCACCTCGCCGAGCAGGCGGTGGTAGCTGTAGGAGTCGACGCCGATGCGCACGGCCGCTCAGTCCGGCGGTTGGAACAGCTCGACGCTGACGCCGTCGTGCACGCGCAGGTAGGCGACGCGGGCGCCCCGGTTGGGGCCGCTGTCGACCTCGACCGGCCCGCCGGGGTTGACCGGGCGCGCGCCGAGCGACACGGCGCGGTCGAACGCCGCGGCGGCGTCCGCGACGTCCAGGCACAGGTGCACGTTGCCGGGGTGCTTGGTGTCGTCGTCGCGCTGCTCGCGCCCGTCGAGGTGGTAGTCGAGCAGCTCGAGCACGCCGCCGCCGGGGAGGTCGACGATCGCGGCGTCGATCGCGACGCCGGGGTGGCCGACCGACTGCCCCAGGTACGGGCGCGACAGGACCCCGCGGAAGCGGGCGGGCCGGTCGAGGAACGGCTCCCAGAACGCCAGCGCGGCGTCCATGTCGGCGACGGTCGCGCCGACGTGGTGGACGCCGCGCACGACGCCGGCGTCAGTCAAGGTGCCAGACCTCTTCGGCGGCGAAGAGGTTGCCGTCCTCGTCGGTGAGGGCGACGATGATGTCCTCGAACCACTCCGACCAGCGGCGGTTGGCGTCGGTCGCGCCGACCTTGGCGAACGCGGTCGCGGCGTCGGGATGGCACTCGCAGTAGGCGATGACCTGGGTGCCGCGGCGGAACAGCGAGTAGTTCTTGATGCCGGCGTCCTGGATCGCGCTGACCAACTCCGGCCAGATCTCGTCGTGGCGGCGCTTGTACTCCGCCTCGGTGCCGGGCCGGATCTCGAACGTGAAGCAGTAGCGCTGCATGTGCGACCTCTCCTCGCTGTCCTGGAACGATTGCTGGAACCGCTTCCGGTATCGTAACCGCAATGAGGAGATCGGAGGGCGGTCGGTCCAGCATGCGCGAGGTGGCCGACGCCGCCGGCGTCGCGATGTCGTCGGTCTCGCGCGTGCTCAGCGGCCACCCGGACGTGTCGGACGCCATGCGCGCGCGGGTGATGGCGGCCGTCGAGGAGCTCGGCTACACGCCCGACATGCTCGCGCAGTCGCTGCGCCGCCGCGCCACGCTCTCGATCGGCTTCGTCGCCGGCGACATCTCCAACCCGCTGATGGCCTCGATCGTCAAGGGCGCCGAGGGCGAGCTGCGCCGCAGCGACTACTCGATGCTGCTGACCAACTCGGAGGGCGACCCCGACCGCGACGCCGAGCACATCCGGCTGTTCGAGCAGCGCCGGGTCGACGGGCTCATCCTGTCGCTCGCGCGCGAGGACGACCCCGGGATGCTCGCCGCGCTGGCCGACACCGACACGCCGCGCGTGGTGATCGACCGCCACCTGCCGCCCGAGGTCAACGCCTCCAGCGTGCTGTCCGACCACCGCTCGGGCATGCGCGCGGCCGTCACCCACCTGCTCGACCTGGGCCACCGCCGCATCGGCCTGATCCTCGGCCGCCCGGTCCGTCCCGCGCGCGAGCGCCTGCGCGGACTCGAGGAGGCCTACGCCGACCGCGAGCTGCCCGGCACGTTCCTGGTCAGCGAGGGCGTGCTCTCCCCCCAGCACGGCCGCGACGCCACGCGCCGCCTGCTCGACGACCCGCAGCCGCCCACCGCGATCATCACCGGTGGCAACCAGCTCCTGGCCGGCACGATCAGCGAGCTGCAGGAGCGCGGGCTCACGGTCGGCGCCGACGTCTCGATCGTGAGCTGCGACACGATCTCGACCACCGAGCTGCACCAGCCGCCGATCGCGGTCGTGCGCCGCGACACCGTCGAGCTCGGCCGCCGGGCCGCCGAGCTGCTGCTGCGCCGGCTCAACGGCGCCGCCGCCCCCGAGAGCGTGACCCTGCCCACCGAGTTCGTGGCGCGCGCGAGCTGCGCGCCGCCCCCGGCCCGATGAACTTCACGCGCGACGTCGTCGACGCCGCCCCGCCCCAGGCGCCGGCGCTCATCACGATCGGCCGCGACGGCGCGCGGCGCGAGTGGACCTTCGGCGAGCTGTCGGTCGGCGCCGCCCGCCTGGCCGGCACGCTGGAGGCGCGCGGCGTGCGCCGCGGCGACGTCGTCATGACGCTCGTCGGCAACCGCGTCGAGTGGGTCCTGACGCTGCTGGCCTGCTTCCGCATCGGCGCGGCCGCGCTCCCGTGCACCCAGCAGCTGCGCGCCAAGGACCTCGCGCTGCGCCTGCGCGTCGCCAGGCCCGCGGCGATCGTGGCCGACGAGCGCGACATGGCCGAGCTGCACGCGACCGGGGCGGCGGCCTCGGGCATCCCCGTGCTGCTCGTCGACGACGACGAGCTGCTGGCGGGCCCGCCCGCGCCGGCGGCCGATCTCGCGCCCCACGACCCCGCGCTCGTGATCTTCACGAGCGGCACGTCGGGCGAGCCGAAGGCGGCCCTGCACGGCCAGAGCTACCTGTTCGGCCAGGCGCTGCAGGCCGAGCACTGGCTCGACGCGCGCCCGGGCGAGCTCGTGTGGTGCACGGCCGCGGCCGGCTGGTCGAAGTCGGCGCGCAACACGTTCATCGCCCCGTGGATCCGTGGCGCGCGGGCGCTGCTGCACGACGCCCGCTTCGACCCGGCCGAGCGCCTGGACCTGATCGAGCGCGAGGGCGTCGACGTGCTGTGCATGGCGCCCACCGAGTACCGCGTGATCGCCCGCCGCGCGACCCTGCGGCGGCTGCCGCTGCGCACCGCGGTCGCGGCCGGGGAGGCGCTGGACGCCGAGGTCGTGGGCACGTGGATGGAGGAGGCCGGCGTGACGATCCGCGACGGCTACGGGCAGACCGAGACCGGCGCGGTGACCGGGATGCCGCGCGAGGGCCGCGTCCGCCCCGGGTCGATGGGCCTGCCGCTGCCGGGCGTGCGCGTCGACGTGCGCGACGGCCAGCTCCACGTCGACTCGGCGACCGTCCCGACCTTCTTCCTGCGCTACCTCGACGGCGAGTCGCACACCGGCTGGTGGGCCACCGGCGACCTCGTCGAGCGCGACGACGACGGCTACCTGTGGTTCCGCGGCCGCGCCGACGACATCATCGTGTCGTCCGGCTACCGGATCGGGCCCACCGAGGTCGAGGCCGCGCTGGCCAGCCATCCGGCCGTGTCGGAGGCCGCGGTCGTGGGTGCGCCCGACCCCGAGCGCGGCGAGGTGGTGCGCGCGGTCGTCGTCCTGCGCGACGGCTGCGCGCCCGGCGACGCGCTGGCGCGCGAGCTGCAGGACCACGTCAAGCGCGAGACCGCGCCCTACAAGTACCCGCGCATCGTCGAGTTCGCCGACGTGCTTCCGCGCACGGCGAGCGGGAAGGTCCGGCGAGCGGCGCTCCGCCGGACCTGAGCGGACGGCGAACACCGTTGCGGGTTGACACGTGAGCACATGTCTGGAAACGTTACCGGGAACGATCTGACGCCCGCCGACCGGCGGGGGAGCGGGAGTGTGGAGTGAGTACGACGGACGCGATCACGACGGCTGGAACGACCTCGACGCTGACGATCCGGCGCATCGAGACCGTGCCGATCCGCGTGCCGCTCGGCCGCGTCTATCGCGGCAGCTACTACGAGATGAGCCACCGCTCCACGATCATCACCCGCGTCCACACCGACGAGGGGATCGTCGGCGAGGCCTACGCCGGCGACGAGGACGCCGGACTGCTGGAGATCGACGCGATCATCAACACCGAGATCGCCCCGCAGCTCATCGGCGCCGATGCGATGGCGATCGAACGCTGCTGGGAGCTGTCGCGCGGGGTCACGTTCAACATCCTGCGCGACCGGCGCCTCGGGCTCGTCGCCCAGGCCTGCGTCGACACCGCCCTGTGGGACGCGATCGGCAAGGCGCTCGGCCAGCCGCTGTGGCGGCTGTGGGGCGGCTACCGCGACCGCCTCCCGATGATCTCGATCGGCGGCTACTACGACGGCTCGCAGTCCGTCGCCGAGGAGATCGCCGAGATGCGCGAGCGCGGCCTGGCCGGCATGAAGTTCAAGGTCGGCGGCCGCGACCCCAAGACCGACGCCAAGCGCTTCCTGGAGGCGCGCGAGGCCGGCGGTCCCGACTTCATCCTCGCCGCCGACGCCAACCAGGGCTGGACGCGCGAGGAGGCGATCGAGTTCGCCCGGCTCGTGGCCGACGCCGACCTGCGCTGGTTCGAGGAGCCGTGCCGCTGGCACAACGACCGCCGCGCGATGCGCGACGTGCGCACGATGGGCGGCGTGGCCGTGTGCGCCGGCCAGACGGAGTTCTCGGCCGGCGGCTGCCGCGACCTGATGGTCGAGGGCGCCATCGACGTGTGCAACTTCGACGCGTCGTGGTCGGGCGGGCCCACCGAGTGGCGCCGCGTCGCCGGCATGGCCCTGACCTTCGACGTCGCGATGGGCCACCACGAGGAGCCGCAGGTCGCCGCGCACCTGCTCGGCTCGATCTCCAACGGCACGTACGTCGAGTGCTTCCACCCCGATCGGGACCCGATCTGGTGGAACCTCGTCGCCAACCGCCCGGAGCTCGTGGACGGGGAGCTGCGACTCCCGACCGGCCCGGGCCTCGGCTGGGTCCTCGACGAGGACTACGTCGAGCGTCACCGCGTCCGGGCGTGAGCGCGCTCGCGGCCGGCGCCGCCGCGGTCTCGCTCGAGCCGCCCCTCGGGCTGCCGATGGTGGGCTTCGTGCGCCGCCACGAGCCCGCGACGTCGTCGGCGGGCGACCTCGAGGCCACCGCGGTCGTGCTCGAGGACGAGGACGGCGGGCGCGCGGTCGTGATCGGAGTCGACACGCTCGCGATCCAGGCGCCCGAGATCGACGCGCTGCGGGAGCGCATCGCGGCCGCGACCGGCGCCCCGCTCGAGGCCGTGCTCGTGAACTTCAACCACACCCACTGCGCGCCGCCCGGCTGCCTGGCGCTCGCGCGGCTGGGCGGCGAGATCGACGACGCCGGCGTCGACCCGGCGGTCGCCGCCTACGTCGAGACGCTGGCCGAGCGGATCGTCCAGGTCGCGCGCGTGGCGGCGTCGCGGCTGGAGCCGGCCCGGCCGGCCTGGGGCGTCGGCGTGTGCCACGAGTCGGTCAACCGGCGCGAGCGGCGCGCCGACGGCCGCGTGATCCTGGGCTGGAACCCGGACGGGATCGTCGACCCGCAGGTGCCGGTCCTCCAGCTCCGCCGGCGCGACGGCTCGGCGATCGCCACCGTCGTCGGCTTCGGCTGCCACACGGTCGCCGTCGGGCCCGACGTCCTCGCCTACAGCGCCGACTACCCGGGGCCGATGCGCGAGGCCGTCCGCGCGTGGACCGGCGGCGAGTGCGTCTTCCTGCAGGGCGCGGGCGGCAACGTGCTCCCGCGCGTGGGGTTCGCCACCGGGTTCGGGCCCGCGCGGGCGATGGGCCGCCGGCTGGCGCTCGCCGCGCTGGCGGCGGTCGCCGACCGGCCCGCGTGGCCGATCCGCCACGAGCGCCGCGACGACGGCTCCGTCAACCCGATCAGCCTGTACCGCCCGGTCCCCTCCGACGGCGGCGCGACCACGCTGGCCGCGACCGCGCTCGACGTCGCCTTCCCGCTGCAGCCGCTGCCGACCGCCGACGAGCTGGCCGAGGTGCGCGCCGACACCGCGCGGCGGATCGCGCAGGCGCGGGCGCGCGGCGCCGGCCCCGGCGAGCTGAACACGATCCGCTACCACGCCGTGTGGGCCGACCTGGCCGAGGCGGCGATGGCCGCGGGCCTCACCGAGCCGTCGGTGACCGCGCCCGTGCACGCGCTGCGCGTCGGCGACGGCGCGATCGTCACCGGGCCGGGCGAGGTGTTCAGCGAGATCGGCCTGGCGGTGCGCGAGCGCTCGCCCGCCGAGGTGACGCTGTACGCCGGCTACACCAACGGCCTGCTCACGTACTTCCCCAGCCGGTCCGCCTTCCCGCACGGCGGCTACGAGCCCGGCCACGGCAACCGCTCGTTCGGCCTGCCGTCCCAGGTCACGCCCGAGTGCGACCCGATCCTGGTGCGCACCGGGCTGGAGGCGCTGGGCCGCTGCTTCCCGCAGTGGGACGGGATCGCGCCCGGCGACGACCTGCTCGCCTCCGGGACGCCGCCCGCGGCCCCGCCGGCCGTCCCGCCCGCGCCGCCGCTACAGCGCCAGCCGTAGCGGCTGCTCGAGCAGGTCGCGGACGGCGGCGAGGAGGCGGGCGGCGCCGGCCAGGCCGGCGCCGCCCGGGGTGCTCGCCAGGGAGAGCGACACGACGGGCCGCGTCCCCTCGACGGTGGGGAGCGCGCGGACCGCGCCCACGGTGAGCAGCGCGACCGCGGGCGCCTGGACGGGCGCGACGCGGTCGACGCCGAGGCCGCCGGCGTCGACGACGACGAGCGCGGGCCCGCCGCCGTCGCCGGGCTCGCGCGACTCGGCCGCGATCGCGCTCAGCGACTTCGCGTCGGCGCCGCGGACGACCGCGAGCGCGACGCCGTCCCCCTGCGGGACGGCCACGCCGACGTCGACGCCGGCGGTCGCGTCGTCGCGCAGCGCCCGCGCCGCGGCGGCGGCGACGAGGTGCACGAGGTCGGGCGCCGGATCGCCGAGGCCGGCGAGCTGCTCGCGCAGCGCGGTCGCGGCGGCGAGGTCGACCTCGACGTCGAGCGCGAGCGCGGGAAGCGGACCGGTCGCGGGCGCGCTCGCGACCGGCGCGGGCGACGGCGCGGCCGGCGCCGGGGCGGCCGCCGGCGGGGCGGGCGCGCGCTCGGCGGCGACGACGACGTCGGCCTTCAGGATCCGGCCGAACGGGCCGTTGCCGGCCACGCCGGCCAGCGCCACGCCCAGCCGCTGCGCCGTGCGCCGGGCCACCGGCGACGCGCTCGGGGTCTCCGCGACGGCGGCCATCTCAGAAGGCCAGCGTGCGGCGCACGCCGTCGGCGATCCGCTCGGCGCTGGGCACCCACAGGTCCTCCAGCGGGCCCGCGTACGGGATCGGGGTCTCGTCGCCGCCGACCAGCAGCGGGGGCGCGTCGAACATCTCGAAGCGGTCGGCCATCAGGCGCGACACCAGCGAGGCGCCCCAGCTCCCGTCGTGCGTGCACTCCTGCGCGATCACGAGCCGGTTCGTGCGGTCCAGCGAGGCGCCGATCGTCTCGACGTCGAGCGGCACGAGCGTGCGCGGGTCGATGACCTCGACCGACACGCCCTCGCCGGCGAGCAGCTCGGCGGCCTCGACCGCGCGATGGCGCATGAGCTGGGTGGCGACGAGCGTCACGTCGTCGCCGGCGCGCACGACCTCGGCCCGGCCCAGCTCGACGACCTCGGCCGTGTCGGCGACCTCGCCCTTGTGGTTGAACAGGTGCTTGTGCTCGAAGACGAGCACGGGGTCGGGGTCGCGGATCGCGGCCCGCAGCAGCCCGTAGGCGTCGGCCGGCGTGCCCGGCACCGCGATCTTCAGGCCGGGCACGTTGAGGAACCAGTTCTCGACCGACTGCGAGTGCTGGGCGGCGAAGCCCGCGCCCGCGCCGTTGCCCAGGCGGATCGTCGCCGGGACGTCGACCTGGCCACCGGTCATGTAGCGGTACTTGGCCAGCTCGTTGACGATCCCGTCGAAGCAGACGCCGGCGAAGTCGGCGAACATGATCTCGGCGACCGGGCGCAGGCCCGACAGCGACGCGCCGATCGCGGTCCCGATGATCGCCTGCTCGGAGATCGGGGTGTCGCGCACCCGCTTGGGCCCGAAGCGGTCGAGCAGCCCGTCGGAGAGCTTGAACGGCCCGCCGGCCTCGGCGACGTCCTCGCCGAACAGGAAGACGCGCTCGTCCTCCTCCATCGCGTCGGCCAGCGCCTCCACGACGGCCTCGCGATAGGTGATGGTCCGGCTCATGCGTACACGTCCTCCAGACGGGTCTCGGGGGCCGGGTCGGCCCAGCTCATCGCGCGCTCCAGCGCGTCGGCGACGGTGCGCTCGGCGGTCGCGCGCATCTCGTCGAGCGTGGCCTGCTCGACGCCCGCGGCCAGCAGCGTGCGCTCGTGCAGGATCAGCGGGTCGCGCTCGAGCCAGCGCTCGAGCTCGCCCTCGGGGCGGTAGGCGCCCGGATCGGCGCGCGAGTGACCCTTGTAGCGGTAGGTCATCGCCTCGATGAACGTCGGGCCCTCGCCGGCGCGCGCCCGCGCGACCGCCTCGGACACCGTCGCGTGCACCACGCCGATGTCCATGCCGTCGATGCGCACGCCCGGCATGCCGTAGGAGTCCGCGCGGACGACGAGCTCCTCGACCGGCGTGGTGTGCGCGATCGGCGAGAACTCGCCGTACAGGTTGTTCTCGCACAGGAAGACGACCGGCAGCTTCCAGATCGCCGCCATGTTCAGCGACTCGTGGAAGGCGCCGATGTTCGTCGAGCCGTCGCCGAAGAAGCACAGCGAGACGCCGTCGGTGCCGCGGTACTGCTCGGCGTAGGCGGTGCCGAGCACGATCGGCAGGTGCGCGCCGATGATCGCGAACGAGCCGATCGCGTTGACGCTCATGTCGGTGAGGTGCATCGAGCCGCCCTTGCCGCGGCACAGGCCCTCGGCCTTGCCGAGGATCTCGCCGAACGAGCGGTCCAGCGGCGCGCCCTTGGCGAGCACGGCGGCGTGCCCGCGGTAGGTGCAGGCCATCGTGTCGGTGACGCGCAGCGCGCGGCAGGCGCCGACGTTGACGGCCTCCTGGCCGGCGGCGAGGTGCGTCGACCCGCGCACGAGGCCGCGCGCGAACATGCGATGGCACTCCTCCTCGAAGAAGCGGATCTCGAGCATGGCGCGCTGCCAGTCGAGCTGCTCCTCGAGCGGCACGGCGGCCGCGGCGGTCGATGATGCGGTCTTGCTCATGGGTCGGTGCTCCCTCGGGGTCTCAGTACATGAGCTGGCCGCCGCTGACGTTGACGGTCGCGCCAGTGATGTAGGAGGCGTGGTCGGAGGCCAGGAAGAGGACGATGCCCGCGAGCTCGGAGGGCGCGGCCATGCGGCCCAGCGGGATCATCTTGATGAAGTCGGCGAGGGCCTCCTCGGAGGAGCCCTCGCGCATCATGCTCGTGTCGGCGGCGCCGGGCGAGACGGCGTTGACGGTGATGCCGTCGGGCGCGAGCGTGCGCGCGAGGCCGCGGGTCATCGAGACGATGCCGCCCTTGCTGGCGGCGTAGACGACCGAGCCGCCGAAGCCGCCGGTCCACCAGCCCTGCGACGTGAAGTTGACGATCCGCCCGCCGCGGCCCTGCTCGCGGAACAGGCGAGCGGCCCAGCGGTTGAGGAAGAACGCGCCCTTGAGGTTGACGTCGAGCTGGACGTCCCAGTCCTCCTCGGTGACCTCGTCGATCGTGGCGCGACGGCGCAGCACGGCGGCGAGGTGGGCGAGCACGTCGAAGCGGCCGAACGCGTCGAGCGCGCGGCGCAGCACGGCCTCCTGGGCGTCGAGGTCGGCGACGCTGGCGCCGATCGCCAGGTGGCGGTCGGAGTCCTCGAGCCCGGCGACGACCTCGCGGCAGCGGTCCTCGTCGAGGTCGACGACGGCGACGCGCGCGCCCGCGGACGCGAACGCCGCGGCGACCTCGCGGCCGATGCCACCGGCGCCGCCGGTGACGACGACGCCGCGATCCCGGAGCCCCAGCTCCCAGCTCATGCTCCCGCGCTCTCCTCGGCTGAATACGGTACTGGTATCGATTCCGAAGCCTAGCAGACGGTCGGGATCGCGGGCGGGAGCTCGGCCACGGTGACCCAGCCCGGGCGCGCCGCCGCGACCCGCGCCACGGAGTTGGCCAGCACGGCCGCCGACCCCGCCTGCGACGGCAGCCCGCCGGCGATCTCCATCCGCACCGGCGGCGTCGCGTCGATCTCGACCGCGTCGCGGGTGACGAGCCCCGCCCCGGCCGGGTCGACGTGGCCGGTGAAGTCGGCGGTGAACCACGGCGCGCCGGCGACGACCGCGACGTAGCGCTGGACGAACCCGGCCGAGCGGCCGTCCGCCAGGAGCGGCTCGATGGACCGGTCGATGCGCTCGATCTCCACGCCCAGCGCCCGCGCGACGACGCGCATCGACTGCGGGAAGCCGATGTGGCCGGTGATCGTGCCGCGCTCGACGCCCTCGGCGAACGCCTCCGGCGCGAAGCCGATGCCCAGCCGCCGCAGGATCGTGGCGCTGAAGCGCGAGAGGTCGACGACGCGCTCGACCCGCAGCGCGCGCACGTCGACGCAGGCGCCCATCGCGGTGAGGACGAGCGCGTCGAACGCGAAGCCCGGGTTCAGGCCCGCGCCGAGGATCGACACGCCGCGAGCGCGCGCCCTGCGGTCCAGCGCGTCGGCGATCGCGGGGTCGGTCGCCCACGGGTCGGCCGCCTCCTCGGCGGTGGTCAGGACGTTGGAGCCGGCCGCCACCGCGACGCGCACGTCCTCGGCGATCTCGGCCAGGAACGAGGTGGTCGCGATCACGACGACGTCGGCGCCGCTCTCCAGCGCGTCCCAGCGGTCCTCGCGCCCGAACGGCCCGTGGACGGTCACGCCGCGGCGGGCCAGCAGCTCGGCCACCGCCGTGCCGGCCTGGCCCGTGCCGAGGATCGCGACCCTCATGGCACGAGCACCGAGCGCAGGACGCGGCCCGCGCGCAGGTCCTCGAGCGCCGCGTTGCCCTCCTCCAGCGGCCGCCGCACGCCGGTGAGGTGGTCGGTGCGCAGCCGCCCGGCCAGGTGCAGGTCGATGACCTCGCGGATGTCGTCGGGCGTGAACCCGCGCGAGCCCATGACCGCCAGCTCGCGCCAGATGAGGTCGCTGGAGCGGGCCGCGAACGGCTCGACCGACGCGCCGACGAGCACGATCCGCGCCCCGTAGCCGCCGAGCGCGATCGCCGCCTCGTCGAGGCTCGGCGACTCCGCGCACTGCACGACGACGTCGGCGCCGTGGCCGCCGATCGCCGCCCGCGCGTCGTCCATCCGCACGGCCGCCTCGGCGCCGAGCTCGCGGGCCAGCGCCAGCTTCTCCTCGCTGCGGCTGACGGCGATCACCCGCGCCCCGAGCGCCCGCGCGACCTGGACGGCGTTGGAGCCGATCCCGCCGACGCCGAGGACGGCGACGGTCTCGCCCGGCCGCACCCGGGCGACGCGCACGAGCGCGTGGTAGGGCGTGCCGACCGCGTCGGTCAGCACCGCCAGGGTGGCCGGGTCGACCGGCGCGGGCGGCGCGATGAGCGTGCGCACCGGGCGCACGACGTACTCGGCGAACGCGCCGTCGACGTCGACGCCCATCCGCGTGACCGCCGGGCCGAGGTTGGGCCGCGGCGCGTCGGGCGCGTTGTCGATGTAGTAGAGCGCGACCTGGTCGCCGACCGCCACGCCGTCGGCGCCGGGGCCGAGCGCGTCGACGACCCCGGCGGCCTCGTGCCCGGGCACGACCGGCAGCTTGTCGGCCCCGAAGCCGCCCTTCTGCAGGAACAGGTCCGACCCGCAGACGCCGCACGCCTCCACGCGCACGCGCGCCTCGCCCGGGCCGGGCTCGGGCAGCGGGCGCTCGACGAGCTCGAGCGCGGCGCCGACGGCGGGAAGGACGAGCGCGCGCATCAGTCGATGAGGAAGCCGCCGTTGACGTCGACGACCTCGCCGGTGATGTACCCGGCGTGGGCCGAGCACAGGAACGCGACGGTGTCGGCGACGTCGTCGACCGTCCCCAGCCGGCCGACCGGGACCTTGCTCGCCATGTCGGGCATCGAGCTGATCATCTCGGTGTCGATCAGCGACGGCGCCAGCGCGTTGGAGGTGACGCCGTGCGGCGCGTACTCGCTGGCGATCGCCTTGGCCAGCGTCATCACGCCGGCCTTCGACGCACCGTAGGCGGCGACCGCCTTGGCGCCGCCGGTCTTGCCGGCGCTGGAGCCGATCGCGACGATCCGCCCGTAGCCGGCCTCGCGCATCGCCGGCAGCGCGCGGCGGGCGCACAGGAACGCGCCGGTGAGGTTCACGTCGATCGTGCGCTGCCACGAGGCCAGCGTCGTCTCCTCGAACGGCTCGATCACGAAGATCCCGGCGTTCAGCACGAGGATCGCGGGCGCGCCGAGCTCGGCCTCCACCCGCGCGAACGCCGCGTCGACGCTCGCCTCGCTGGTGACGTCGAGCTCGAGGCCGAGCACCCCGTCGATCTCCGGCGCGCGCAGGTCGCCGACGGCGACCCGGGCGCCGAGGTCGCGCAGGCGCTCGGTGATCGCGCGCCCGATCCCGCGGGCGCCGCCGGTGACGAGGGCGACGCGGTCGTCGAAGCCGTTGAGCTGCATCTCAGAATCGATTCCAATCATGGTCGTTCAGACACGGACGCACGCCACGCCGAGGAAGCGGGCGAGCCCTTCGAGGGCCGGGCCCAGCGCCCCCGGCGTGGCGGACGAGTGGTGGTTGGCGCCGGCCCGGCACCAGTCGGTCCAGGCGCCGAGGCCGCGGTCGAAGCGGAAGGCGCCGTTCGCGGTCCCGGTGGCCGGGAACGCGCGGCCGGTGAACGCGCCCTCGGCGGCGACGAGCCGGTAGCCCTCCCCCACCTGCGCGAACGCGGCCAGCGTCGCCGGCCCGGCGGGCGCCGACAGCACGGCGCACGCGCCGACGTGGTCGTCGGCCGCGTACCAGTCGTTGGCGACCAGCCGCGCCCGGGCGCCGGGCGCGAGCGCCAGGTCGAACTCGCCCGACGAGGCGAGCACGAGCTCGCCGGTGGCGTAGTCGACGGCCTCCAGCTCGTGGTACTGGGCCGCGCCGCCGAGCAGCTTCGTGGCCAGCATCGCCACCGCGGTGAGGACGTCGCCGACCTCGGTCCAGGGCACGCCGTTCGTCGTCGAGCGCCCGAGCGCGAACGACGGGGCGATGCCGATCTCGGCGCCGAAGCGGATCTCGGGGACGTGCCCGTTGAGCGCGCCGGCGTCGAGCCGGTGGCGGGCGACGAGGTCGTCGATCGCGCACGCGGCGCGCAGCGAGCGCTCGAGGCCGTCGCCGCCGATCTCGACGTCGTAGCGCTCGCGCGTCTCGGCCTCGAGCTCGCGGACGCGGGCGTCGTCGACGGCCAGGTACAGCTCGCGCACCTCGGCCGGGTCGATCGGCACGAGCTCGATCCCGGTGGCCGCCCGCAGCAAGGCGTCGTCGGTGTCCACGCAGGCGTAGCCGTCGAGCGGGCGCCCGACCCGGCCGATCCGGGCGCGGCGCATCCGCCCGGCGGCGGCCGCGACGCGCAGCGCGCCGGACACGGCGTCCAGCGTCGCCGGCTCGTCGATGCGCCCGAGGATCAGCTCGAACGGGCGCCCCTCGCGCACGAGCAGCGCGGTGAGCATCGGCGCGCCCACCGTGGCGCCCTCGGTGGTGATCGCCGCGTGGTCGAACCCGGACGGCATCGCGCCGCGGTGCGCGGCCCACACGACCACCGGCAGGTCGCCGAGCCGCGGCAGCGTCCAGGCCGGCGGGGTCGCCATCGTCTGCAGCACGAGCACGGCCTCGGCCGCGTCGGGCGCGACCCACTCGACGCCCGGCAGCGCGCGCCGGACGGCCTCGCCGATCGCGGCCCGATCGGCCCGCAGGTCGTAGGGCACCGACGGCTCCCAGAAGTCCCAGTAGGGCTCGACGAGCGTGACCCGAGGCATCTGCGGCGCGACCGTACCAGTTGCGGCCCGGAAACGTTGCCAGTAACGTATTCAGCCGCGATGACCGACACCATGATCGCCTTCTCGGACGCGCTGGGTCGGCGCGTGCGAATGGGCTCCTGGCAGGACCAGCGGATCTCGACCTACCGCAAGATCCACGAGGCGATCGACGAGGGCCGGTGGGACGACGCCGCGCAGCTCGCCAACTACTTCGTCGAGGAGGCCAGCGTCTGCTACGGGATCTACCGCCAGTGGATCCCGGACCTCAACCGGTTCATGGCCGACAACGGGGTCCCCAAGGCGGAGATCGACGCCGCCAACGAGCGGATCGTCGCCCTGCTCGCGCTCCCCGACGGGACGCCGTGGAACCACCTGAAGCAGTGGCACCTCGTCCACGAGCACTGCGAGCAGCTCGTCGCGCACGTCTACCGCGAGGAGGCCGACGAGGCCCACGCCGCCCTGGACCGGCTCAAGGAGACGTGGCGGCAGTGCCACGACCGCGACGTCGACCACACCTACGGGCTGATGAGCGAGCTCGTCGCGCGCCTGGGCGAGGCCGCGCTCGGGCGCATGTGGGAGCGCGTCCTGCTGCCGCTGTTCGCCTGGCGCTACGAGAAGTTCGACATCGACAAGTACCCCTGGGACGAGGGCCTCGAGGTCCTGATGACCGTCGCCTGCGAGGCGATGCGCGGCCACCTGTCGGGTCCCGAGCGCGAGGGCGACTTCGAGCTGATCGAGACCGACGACCGCTTCATCCTGCGCTTCGACCCGTGCGGCTCCGGCGGGCGCATCCCCCGCGGGGACGTCATCGAGGGCACGCCGCCGCGCACCGAGCCGCCCTACAACTGGTCGGTGTCGGCCGAGCCGCACACGTGGAACCACGGGCAGATCGGCGTGTGCCACTACTGCACGCACTGCATCTACCTGATGGAGGAGATCCCGATCGACCGCTTCGGCTACCCGGTGCGCGTCGTCGACCCGCCGGTGCTCGGCGGCACCGAGCCCGACGGCTCCCCGCAGAAGTGCCAGTGGCAGATGTTCAAGGACCCGACCACGGTGCCCGAGGAGTACTACGAGCGGGTCGGGCGCACGAAGCCGACCGAGTTCGGCTCGACCAAGCACGCCGCCGACGACCTGCCCGACATCACCGTGGCGATGCCCGGCGCGGGCTAGCGAGGACGCTCGAACGGGAACAGCGGGCGCGGCCGCCGCCGGTACGGCAGCCGCGCCAGGTCGGCGGCGGTCGGGCCGCCGGTGTCGGCGCGCACGTCGCGCGTGGTGACCGGCGCGAACCCGGCGCGGTAGCTGACGTGCGACTTGGCCTGGAGCACGTGCGCGGCGGCCGGGTCGAGCCCCAGCGCGACGTACGGCGCCGGGTCGATGACGCCCAGCGAGCGGGTGTGCACGACGACGGCCAGCCCGCCGGCGCGCACGAGCGCGGCGGGACCGGTCGAGGCGCGGTAGCCGGCGTTGACCGGGTGCGTGTAGGCGAACGTGCCGTCGAAGACCCGCTCGACCCGCGCGCCGGGCAGCTCGGTGCGGGCGTTGTAGTCGCCGGGCGCGCCGGTGCCCAGCGCGAGGTCGACGACGGCGCCCTCGCCGGCGCGCGCGGCCGCGGCGGCGGCGGCCGGGTCGGTCACCGTCAGCGCCACCGCCGGGCCCGGTCCGCCGGAGCGCCCGGGGCCGACCGCCGGGTGGCGCAGCGCCGCGCGCAGCAGCTCCGTGCTGTCGCCGACCGACCCCCCGTTGGTGGCGTCGCCCATGTCGGCCAGCACGACCGGGCCGGGCCGGGCCAGCGCGGCGGCGAGCGCGGCGTCGACGTCCGGCTCGGGCGGCGGCAGCATCGCCTCGCGGACCGCCCAGGCGGCGTCGGCGAGGCGCTCGGCGGCGCGCCGGGCCGCCGCGGCGTCGCCGTCGGCGGTGGCGACCGCGGCCCACGAGAGGCCGGGCACGTCGATCCACGGCTGCACCGCCAGCAGCGCGGTGGCCAGGACCGGCGCCCGCTCGAGCGCGGCGCAGCGCGCCATCAGGCCGGCGAACGGCTCGCGCGCGTCGTCGTGGAGCCCGGGCGGGGTGACCATCGGCCGGGCGGCCATGGCCACGACGGGCCGGACGCGGCCGTCGAGGGCGTCGGCCAGCAGCCGCGCGGCCTGCTCGCCGGTGCGCGCGGTGTCGACGTGCGGGCAGGTGCGGTACGCGGTGACGACGTCGGCGGCCGCGACCATCGCCGGCGTCAGATGGGCATGGCAGTCGAGGCTCACCGCGATCGGGCGGCCGGGGCCCAGGCGACGGCGCAGCGCTCCGAGCAGCGTCCCCTCCGGATCGTCGTCGTCGCGGGCCACCGCCGCCCCGTGCAGCATCAGGTACGCGCCGTCGACGTCGCCAGCGGCCGCGAGCACCCGCTCCACCACCGCCGCGACCACGCCGGGCGCCAGCGCCGGCCGCGGCGCCGACCAGGCCGCGAGCGCCGGGACGATCCGCGCGCCGCGCGCCTCCAGCAGCCGCCAGGCCGCGGCCAGCTCGCTGTCGGGGCCCAGCGCGTCGGGCCCGACCTCGTCGCGCTCGCGCCACACCTGCGCGCGGAAGTCGTCGAGCGTCGTCGCGCCCGATGCGAAGCTGTTGGCCTCGACGGCGAAGGCCGCCACGAGGATCCGCTTTGACATCCGCGCAGCCTCCGAGATACGTTTCCGCAATCGTTTCCGGTTTCCGACTGTATCGGAGTGTGACGGAGCAACCATGGCCGAGCTGTCCCTCGTCGACACCCACGTCCACTTCTGGGATCTGAACCATCCCAAGACGCACTACTCGTGGCTGCAGCCGGGCTGGGTCCACCCGATCCTGGGCGACATCGAGGCGATGAAGGTGCCGCTCTACAGCGGCAACCAGTACGCCGCCGACATCGCCGGGAGCAACGTCAGCAAGGCCGTGCACGTCCAGGCCGCGCTGGGCAGCGAGGACCCCGTCGACGAGACGGTCTGGCTGCAGGAGCAGCACGAGCAGACGGGCTGGCCGCACGCGATCGTCGCCGACGCGCCGCTGGCGGCCGACGACGTGGCCGAGATCCTCGACCGCCACGCCGAGGCGTCGCCGCTGCTGCGCGGGATCCGCGACTTCGGGCAGGGCGACTACCTCGTCGACCCGGCCTGGGCGCGCGGCTACGCGATGCTCGGCGAGCGCGGCCTGGTCTGCGACCTCGACTGCCACTGGGAGAACATGCACAAGGCGCGCGACCTCGCGCGCAAGCACCCCGAGACGGTCATGGTGCTCGACCACGCCGGCTTCCCGCTGGAGCGCACGCCCGAGTACTTCGAGAACTGGAAGCGCGGGATGAACACGCTGGCCGAGGCCGAGAGCGCGGTCTGCAAGATCTCCGGCCTGGCGATGTGCGACAACGACTGGACCGTCGACTCGATCCGCCCGTGGTTCGAGCACTGCGTCGAGGCGTTCGGCATCGACCGCTGCGTCCTGGGCACCAACTGGCCCGTCGACAAGCTCTACAGCGACTACCGCAAGGTCGCCGACGCCTACCGGGAGATCGCCTCGCAGTACTCGCCCGACGAGCAGGTCGCCCTGTTCTCGGGCAACGCCGAGCGCATCTACCGGATCTGACTCACCACATCGCCAGCCCGCCGGAGAGGTTCATCGCCTCTCCGGTCATGTAGGAGCTGTCGTCGGAGAGCAGGAACCAGATCGCCGCGGCGCACTCCTGCGGGGAGGCGCCGCGGCGCAGCGGGACGCTCGTCTCTCGCGCGTCGGCGAGCTCCTGCGCGGTGACGCCGCGCAGCCGCGCGACCTCCTCGAGCACCGCGTCCTGCATGGGCGTGTCGATGATGCCGGGGCAGATCGCGTTGACGCGGATGCCCTGCGGCGCGAGCGCGTAGGCGAACGAGCGCGTGATCGAGAGGATCGCGGTCTTGGAGGCCGCGTACATCGCGGTCTCCGTCGTCGTCGCCAGCTTCGCCGAGCTCGACGACAGGTTCACGATCGCGCCGCCCTCGCGCAGGCGCGGGCCGAGCTGCTGGCACAGGAAGAAGATCGACTCCGCGTTGACGGCGAAGATGTCGTGCCAGTCCTGGCGGCCGGCCTCGAAGATCGAGCGCAGGCGGATGATCCCGTGGGAGTTGACGAGGTAGTCGGCGCCGGCGCCCTCGGCGACGACGGCCGCGACGCCCTCCTCGGTCGACAGGTCGGCGGCGAGCGCTCGCGCGCCGTCCGCCTCGATCGCGGCCAGCCCGCCGGCGTCGAGGTCGACGGCCAGCACGTCGGCGCCCTCCTCCAGCAGCCGCTGCGCGACCGCCAGCCCGATCCCGCGCGCGGCGCCGGTGACGACCGCGCGCCTGCCCTGTGCGTTCATGTCCTCGCTCCCTCGGTCTGCAGCAGCTCCAGCGGCGGGGGGTCGCCGGGGTTCAGCGCCCGCCACTTGGCCACCAGGTCCTCGTCGGTCAGCGGCGCCGCCGCGTCGCGCTGCGCGCTGCGCCCGTCGACGGTCACGCGCGCGACCGGGCCGCCGCGCAGCCGCACGCGCGCGGTCAGCGCGGCGACGTGCGGGTCGGCGTGCAGCGCCGGCTCGCCCAGGTCGCGCCCCAGCAGGGTCGCGGCCACCGCGTGCTGGGCGCTCCACCAGGCCGACTCGGCGTCGCGCGGCGCGGGGTCGGACGCGAGCGCCAGCACGGCCGCCGGCGCCTCGACCTCGACGGGCCCCTCCGGCGGCGGGCCCGCCAGCTCGGCCGCCGCCTCGACGAGCGCCTGGCAGAAGCCGTTGGTCGCGTGGCGGCGGAAGCTGACCTCGGCCAGCGCGGGCGGCGCCGGGTCGAGCAGCCCGTCGGGCGAGCCGCCCATCGCGGCGAACAGCCCCTGCGGGTGCTCGAGGCCGAACCGCGTGGCGGGAAGCGCGGTCGCGCGGGCGCAGCGCAGCGCGGCGTCGGCGGCGTGGTCGCGGTGCAGCGCGCGCGTGCCGCTGCGCTCGAGGATCGCGACGATCGAGCCGCCCGCGACCGAGATCGCGTGCCCGGCCGCCACGACCGGGTCGGCGTCGAGCGCGACCGCGGCGGCCACCGCGCCGCCGACCGTGCCGGCCGTCGCCGTGGCGTGGAAGTGGCGGCGGTGGTCGGCGCCGAGCGCCCGGCCCAGCCGCGCGGTCACCTCGTAGCCGGCCGCCGCCGCGCGCCAGCGCGCGTCGCCCTCGGCGCCGGCGGCGAGGACGGCGGTCCACACGATCGCGCCGGGGTGGGTGAGCGACGGCCAGTGCAGGTCGTCGCGGTCCAGCAGCGCGGCGGCGGCCGCGTCGCCGACCCCGGCCGGCGCGACGCGGCGCCCGGCGGCGCGGCAGGCGAGGTGGTCGAACAGCGCCCGCCCGCCGGCGGCGCGCGCGGTGGCCGGCTCGCACGCGTCGAGGGCCACGGCGACGAGCCGCTCGGTGAGCGGCTCGCCGGTCACGTCAGCCGGTAGCGCTCGAGCACGGACTCGCGCACCTCGACGCCCAGGCCGGGCGCGCGGGGCACGTCGATCCAGCCGTCGCGCTGGACGATCGGCTCCTCGACGAGCTCGTGCTGCATCGGGTTCTCGTCCGGCTTGAGCTCCTGCAGCAGGCAGCGGGGCGTGTAGGCCGAGAGGGCGATCGAGGCGGCGGTGTTCACCGCGCTGGACCAGGCGTGCGAGTTGAACCACACGTCGGCCCGCTCGACGAGCTCGATCACCTTCAGCACGCCGGTGATGCCCTCGGCGCGGCCGATGTCGCAGCCGACGACGTCGATCGTCCCGGTCGCGATGAGGCGCGCGAACGACCCGGCGTCCCACTCGCGCTCGCCGCCGGCGATGAGCGTCGTCACATGCTGGCGCAGGCGCTGGTGGCCGGCGACGTCGTCGGGCTCGAGCGGCTCCTCGATCCAGTGCAGGCCGTGCTCCTCGAAGGCCTGGGTGCGGCGGATCGTCTCCGATACGTCCCACGTGAGCGCCTGGCCGCGGTCCATCATGATCCAGGCGTCCGGGCCGACCGCCTCGCGCAGGAGGCGCACGAACTCGATGTCGCGGGCCAGGTCGTAGCCCAGGCGCGTGCCGCCCTTCTTGCCCATGCCGATCTTCACGCCGCGGTAGCCCTGCTCGCGGACGTAGCGGCCGTGGCGCTCGGCCTCGTGCTCGAGCGACGGGTTGAAGACGTGGGTGGAGGCGACGGACGGCAGCCGCTCGTGGTAGGCGCCGCCGAGGAGCGCGATCAGGGGCTGGCCGAGCAGCTTGCCCTTGAGGTCCCACAGCGCGATGTCGAGCGCCGACAGCGCGAAGGCGGCCGCGCCGCCGCGATGGCCGTGCCACCAGGTCGCCTTCTTGATCCTGCGCCAGGTCGCGACGTTCTCGAGCGGGTCGGTGCCGACGACGAGCTCGGCCATGCCCTCGACGAGGGTCGCGGTGGCGCGGGTGACGTCGGGGAACATCGTGATCGCCTCGCCCCAGCCGACCGTGCCGTCGTCGGCCTCGACCCGCGCGAACAGCAGGTGGCGCAGGTTGTCGTTGTCGTTGGGCTCGGGGTAGCGGACGGCGAAGGTGGAGACGGCGCGGACCCGGGTCATCGGCTCGGATACGGTACCAGAACCGATTCCACTCGGCTGCAGCTCGTCGCGATCGGCCGGGCAGCGGCGGCTACGCCAGCTCGCGCGAGCGCTCGGCGGGCTTGGGGTCCGGCTTGGGGGCGCGGCGCTTGCGCACGTGGCGCGCGATCTCGACGGCGATCGCGACCGCGCCGGCGATCGCGAACCCGAGCAGCAGCCCCTTGAGCGGGTCCTCCTCGAACGCGTGCCCGCCGATGTAGCCGATCATCGCCGAGTAGATCGCCCACGAGATCGCCGCGAGCGCGTCGAACAGGAAGAACGCGCGGCGGTCGTAGCGCACCGCCCCCATCGTCAGCGTCACCGCGGTGCGCCCGCCGGGGATGTAGCGGGAGATGATCAGCACGAGGCCGCCGCGCTCGGCGAGCGCGACCTCCGCCCAGTCGTAGGCCGCCCGCCGCCGGCTGCCCTCGCGCGCGCTGGCGACGATCCGGCCGCCCGCCGTGCGGCCGATCGCGTACGAGATGTGGTCGCCGGTCAGCGCCCCGGCGCCCGCGGCCACGATCACCAGCGCCAGGTCGGGCTCGCCGCCGGCGGCGAACACGCCGGCCGTGACGACGAGGCTCTCGCTCGGCACCATCGGGAAGAACGCGTCGACCGCCGCGAACGCGAACAGGGCGACGTACCCCCAGGGCGAGCTGAGCGCTTCCTGCGCGAGGTCCACGACGCCGTCGAGCACGGACCTGGAACCGTATGCGCCCGCGCGCCGAAGGCCAAGGCGGTAACCCGTCGACCACGCGGTGCGGGTGGCCGCACCCCGGCCCGCGGGGGCGCCGGGCCCGCGCGCACCCGAGGCACGTGTGGCACATGGCAGCCGGTATGCGGACGTCATGTGCCACACGTCCGGCTTGGCTGGCGGACATACGCGGGGAGGCGGCCGGCGACCTAGCATCCGGGGCATGACGGCGGTGGCGCTGGCCTGGAGCGGCGGCAAGGACTCGGCGCTCGCGCTGCGGGCGCTGCGCGAGGAGCACGGCATCGAGCCGCGCGCGCTCATGACGACGTTCACCGAGGGCTACGAGCGCGTGTCGATGCACGCCGTCCGCCGCGAGCTGCTGCGCCGGCAGGCGCAGGCGGCGGGGGTCGGGCTCGTCGAGGTCGGCATCCCGCCCGGCTGCACCGACGAGGAGTACCGCGTGCGGATGGCCGCCGCCTTCGATCGCGACCCGCTGCGCGAGGTCGAGGCGGTCGCGTTCGGCGACCTGTACCTCGAGGACGTGCGCGCGTACCGCGAGGCGCGCCTGGCCGAGGCGGGCCGGCGCGCGCTGTTCCCGCTGTGGGGCCGCGACACGGCGGCGCTGGCGCGCGAGTTCGTGGCGTCCGGCTTCCGGGCCACGCTCGTGTGCGTCGACCCGCGCCGCCTGGACGCCGCGTTCGCCGGCCGCGCCTACGACGCGGCGCTGCTCGCCGACCTGCCCGACGGCGTGGACCCGTGCGGCGAGAACGGCGAGTTCCACACGTTCGTGCACGCCGGGCCGGTGCTCAGCGCGCCGGTGGCGTGCGCCACCGGCGCGGTCGTGGAGCGCGACGGCTTCGTGTTCTGCGACGTCGTCGCGGCCTAGATGATTGATGCCACGGCGATCGCTGTGGCGGAAGGGGACATAACGCAGCAAGTCGAAGTCGGCGGTGCTTAGACGCTCCGTCGACCCAAGGGGGCCACGATGCTCGCCGACCTCGACCTGCTGCTCACTGCGGTGTT
>DATMSA010000118.1:0-39833 GCA_035565675.1 Capillimicrobium sp.
GCTCGAGGTCCGCAACCGCGCCGAGGCCGTCCAGCGCGCCCAGCGGCTCGGCCTGCTGGCGTGACGGGCGCCCGCCCGCGGGTAGCCTCTGGCGCGATGCGCTGCGGGGTGGCATTGCTGGCGACGATGCTGGTCACGGCCGTCGTCGCCTGCGGGTCGGACTCCGAGGACGCGCCCGCCCGCGCCACCGACCCGGCGTCGACGGCGACCCCGGCGCCGACCGGCGAGGGCCACGACCGCGAGGACGGCGCCGGCGCCGGCGCGACCGCCGCCGCGCGCGGCGTGCGGCTCGTCGAGGTCGGGCGCTTCTCCGAGCCCGTGGCGCTCGCGGCGCCGTCCGGCGACCGCCGGCGCGTGTTCGTCGTCGAGCAGGCCGGGCGCATCCGCGTGGTGCGCGACGGCCGGGTCCTCGACCGGCCGTTCCTGGACATCCGCGACGACGTCGTGGCCGGCGGCGAGCAGGGCCTGCTGGGGCTGGCGTTCGCCCCCGACTACGCCACCTCGGGTCGCTTCTACGTCTACTACACGGCCGCCGGCAGCGGGACGAACACCGTCGCCGAGTTCCGCGCCGCCGGCCCCGAGCGCGCGGACCCGTCCTCGCGCCGGATCCTGATCGCCCAGCGCGACGACGAGAGCAACCACAACGGCGGGCAGCTCCAGTTCGGGCCCGACGGCCTCCTGTACGTCGGGATGGGCGACGGCGGCGGCGGCAACGACCAGCACGGCGCGCGCGGCAACGGCCAGGACCTCGGCACGCTGCTGGGCAAGATCCTGCGCATCGACCCGACCCCGTCGGGGTCGCGGCCGTACACGATCCCGCCCGACAACCCGTTCGTCGGCCGGCCGGGGGCGCGCGGGGAGATCTACGCGTACGGGCTGCGCAACCCGTGGCGGTTCTCGTTCGACCGCTCCAGCGGGGCGATCGCGATCGCCGACGTCGGCCAGAACGCGGTGGAGGAGATCGACTACCTCCCGCGCGGGCGGGCGCGCGGCGCGAACTTCGGCTGGCGCCCGTGGGAGGGCAACCGCCGCAACTTCGACGAGCCCGCGCCCGGCCACGTCCGCCCGGTGCTGACCAAGACGCACGACGACGGCTGGTGCTCGATCACCGGCGGCTACGTCGTGCGCGACCGCGGCGTCCCGGCGCTGCGCGGCCGCTACGTGTACGGCGACTTCTGCCTCGGCCAGCTCCGGTCGGTGCGCCTGAGCGCGCGCCGCGCCCGCGGCGACCGGGCGATCCGGGGCGTGCCGCGGGTCTCCAACCTGTCGTCGTTCGGCGAGGACGCCCGCGGGCGGGTGTACGTCCTCTCGCTCGACGGCCCGGTCTACCGCTTCGCCGCGCGGTGATCGCCGGCGTCGACGTCGCGCTCGTGCGGGCCGCCAACCCCGGGCCGCTGTCGCTGAGCGGGACGAACACCTGGCTGCTGGGCCGCCACCCGTGCTGGGTCGTCGACCCGGGGCCGGCGCTCGACGCGCACCTCGACGCGATCGTCGCCGCCGCCTCGCTGCGCGGCGGGGTCGGCGGGATCGCGCTGACCCACGACCATCCCGACCACGTCGAGGGCCTGCCGGGGCTGCTGGAGCGCGTCGGCGACGTGCCGGTCGCGCGCTCGGGCGAGCTCGGCCCGCTGCGGGCCCTGCCGACGCCCGGGCACTCGCCCGACTCGGTGACCTGGATCGCCGGGACGACCGCGTTCACCGGCGACACCGTCCTGGGGGAGGGCAGCGTGTTCGTCTCCGGCCAGCTCGGCGAGTACCTGGAGGCGCTGGAGCGGCTGCGGTCGCTGGAGCCGGCGCTGCTGCTGCCCGGCCACGGCGACCCGGTCACCGACCCGGACGCCCGCATCGGCGAGCTGATCGGCCACCGCCTCGAGCGCGAGCGCCGGCTGCTCGCGGCACTGGACCGCGGCGCCCGGACGGTCGACGCGCTGCTGGCCGACGCCTGGAGCGACGCGCCGCCCGCGCTGCGGCCGGCGGCGGCGCTCACGCTGGCCGCGCACCTGGACAAGCTCGAGCGCGACGGGCGGCTGCCCGCGGGCGTCGAGCGCCCGGAGCGTCCGTTCTAGCGCGAGGCGGGCGGGGCGGCCGCGCCGGTGGCGGCGGCCGCGGCGGCGCCGTCGCTCGTGGCGGCGGCGGCGAGGCCCGACGGCGCGGGCGCCGTCGCGGTGGTGGCGGACGCGCCGGTGCCGGTGGTGGCGGTCCCGCCGCCGGTGGGAGCGGGCGCGGGGGTGGCCTGCGGGGGCGCCGGCGCGGTCGTCGCCGCCGGGGCCGGCGCGGTGGACGGCAGCGGCGGCGCGACGGCGGGCGCCGGCTCCTCGGGCGGGGCGACGGCGCCGCCGGTCACGTTCCCGGCGGTGGGGGCGGTCGCGCCGGTGCTCGCGCTCGCGCCGGCGGCGGGCAGGTACACCTCGCCGTCGGGGGTCAGCGGACGGGCCTGGTGCTCGGCCGCGCCGGCCGCCGCGCTGGCGAGGACGTCGCCGGAGCGGGCGCGCGCCCGGCGCCGCTCGGCCCGGGTCTGCGCGGCGCCGGCGGCCGGGGCCGCCTTCGCCGCGGGCGCCGCGGTGAGGCGCTCCAGCGGCGAGCGCGCCAGCGTCGCGCCGCCCTTCGCGGCCGTGGAGCTCGGGGCGCTCGCGCCCGCCGGCGACCGCTCGGCCGTGCCCGGCTGGCCGCCGATCGCCGCGGGCAGCGACCCGACGTAGCGCTTCACGGTGCTCTCGAGGTTGCCGGCCGCGCCGGTGACGAGCGCCGCGGAGCAGACGATCGCCGCGACCTTGCACGCCGTCGCGGTCGCCGCGCTGCCGCCGACGACCGCCGCGCCGCCGCCCAGCACGGCGCCGCCGCCGGCCGCGGCGCCGCCCGCACCGCCGCCGATGCCGAGCACCTTGGCGGCCAGCCCGAACGGCCCGGACGAGGGCGTGAGGGCGCTGAGGCCGCGCTGCACCGCCCGCAGCTCGGTGCGGTAGGCGCGGCAGCCGGCGCAGTCGCGCAGGTGCCGGCGGGCCTTGCCGCTGGCGCGCACGCCGCGGTCGTAGGAGGCCATCAGGTCGTTGCGGATGTCGGCGCAGGCGGTGTCGCGCGCCTCGATCGCCTCGACGAGGCCGATCCGCGCGCGCACGAGCAGCGACTTGACCGCCGGCACCGTGACGTCGAGGGCGTCGGCGAGCTCCTGGTAGCTGAGCCCGTCCATCTCGCGCATGAGCAGCGCCGACCGCTGCGCCTGGGGGAGCCGCTGGACGTCCTCGACGAGGCGGCGCAGGTCCTCGCGGCGCTGGCTCTCCTCGATCGGGTCGCGCAGCGGGGCCCGCGACAGGTCGAACACGTCCGCGTGCGCGGGGACCGGCCGGCGGAGCTGGTCGATGCAGCGGTTGTGGGCCACGCGGTACAGCCACGCGCGCAGCGACACCGGGCGATCGTTGGCGCGCAACGCCGCGTACGCGCGCAGGAACACGTCCTGCAGCGCGTCCTCGGCGTCCTGGCGCGAGCCGCCGAGCATCTGCCGCGCGTAGGCGAACAGGCGCTGGCGGTAGCGGTCGAAGATGACCTGGAAGGCCTCGTCGTTGCCCGCGCGGAACAGCGCCACGAGCTGCTCGTCGGAGCGCAGTCGCAGCAGCGGCGCCGCGATCGAGATCCGACTGAGGCCTGCTGGTGCTTGGAGTGCGCCGGCTTCCACGATGGCTCCGTTCCGGCGACTCTAACCCCTCAGGGCAACGGAAGTTGCACGGACCGGGTCCGTCCGGGTCAGGACAACGACGCCATCACGTGCTTGACGACCGTGTAGTCCTCGAGCGCGTACATCGACAGGTCCTTGCCGTAGCCGCTCTGCTTGAAGCCGCCGTGCGGCATCTCCGAGGCGAGCGGGATGTGGTCGTTGATCCAGACGCAGCCGAAGCGCAGCGCCTTGCTGACGCGCAGGGCGCGGCCGACGTCGCGCGTCCACACCGACGACGCCAGGCCGTACGGCGTGCCGTTGGCCCAGGCGATCGCCTCGGCCTCATCGGTGAAGCGCTGGACGGTGATGACCGGCCCGAAGATCTCGCGCTGGATCATCTCGTCGTCCTGGTTGAGGTTCGCGACCACGGTCGGCTCGACGAAGAAGCCGGGCAGGTCCGGGTGCCCGCCGCCGGTGACGATCTCGGCGTTGGACGGCTTGCGCTCGAAGAACCCGTCGATGCGCTCGCGCTGGCGGGCGGAGTTGACCGGCCCGAGCGTCGTGTCCGGGCTCAGCGTGTCGCCCATGACGTAGCCCTTGGCCTGGTCGGCCAGGCCGGCGACGACGTCGTCGTAGACCTTGGCGCTGGCGAGCACGCGCGTGGCGGCCGTGCAGTCCTGGCCGGCGTTGTAGAGGCCGGTGCCGGCGATGGTCTCCATCGCGGTCTCCATGTCGACGTCGTCGAACACGACGACCGGCGCCTTGCCGCCCAGCTCCAGGTGCACGCGCTTCAGCGTCCGCGCGGCGTGCTCGGCGATCCACTTGCCGGTCTCGACCGAGCCGGTCAGCGAGACCATGTCGACGTCGTCGTGCTCGACGATCGCCGCGCCGGCCTCGTTGCCGCCGGCGATGACGTTCAGGACGCCCTTGGGGAAGATGTCGGCGGCCAGCTCGGCCAGCTTCAGCGTGGTCAGCGGCGTCGTCGGCGCCGGCTTGAGCACGACCGTGTTGCCGGTCGCCAGCGCGGGGCCGATCTTCCACACGGCCATCATCAGCGGGTAGTTCCACGGGGCGATCTGGCCGACCACGCCGACGGGCTCGCGGCGGACGAACGACGTGTAGCCCTCGAGGTACTCGCCGGCCGCCTTGCCCTCGAGCAGGCGCGCCGCCCCCGCGAAGAAGCGCAGGTTGTCGACCATCGCGCCGATCTCGTCGTCCTTGACCGCCTGCAGCGGCTTGCCGGCGTTGCGCGCCTCGAGCTCGGCGATCTCGTCGCCGTGCTCCTCGATCGCGTCGGCGAGCTTCAGCAGCGCGGCCTGGCGCTCCATCGGCGTCGTGTTCATCCAGCCGTCGAAGGCCGCGCGCGCCGCCGCCACGGCGCGGTCGACGTCGGCCTGCGTCGAGCTGGGCGCCTGGGCGATCTCCTCGCCCGTCGCCGGGTTGAGCACCGCATCGGTCCGCCCTTCGGCCGGATCGACGAAGGCGCCATCGATGAAGTTCTGGAGCGTGGGCGTCGCGGTCGTGCTCATGGGGCGAACGTATCAGTCATCGCAAGCGATTTGAACGCGGTTCGGACCGGGCGGCCTGGCTGGCCCGGTAGGCGGGCCGGCGCAGGTCGCTGAACGGACCGGTCAGGCGCAGCTCCGGGGCGGTGTTGAACGGGTGGAAGCGCGGCGGATCGTCCTCGGCGTCCAGCGGCGCGCCCAGGCGCAGCTCGCCCCACGGCGCCCCCCAGCGGCGGCCCGGCCGCGCGCTCGCCAGCGCGAAGCGCCCGTCGCCGCGGTGCAGCAGGCCGATCACGAACCGGCGGCCGGCGTGCTCGAACGGGAGGATCGTGCTGAGCTCGCCCCGCAGGCGCCGGGCGGGGCGCAGCACGTGGCGGCCCCACGTCGCCGACAGCAGCAGGTCCTGGTGGCGGCCCGGCCCCAGGTGGTCGGGCAGGCGGATCGCGACCCCGTGCACGTCGGGCAGCGGGGGCCGCAGCCCGACGGCGCGCGACAGCCGCACGACGACGTCGACGCGGCGGCCGGGCCCGAGCGGCGGCGGGGCGCCGGGCCCCAGGTCGAGGGTGCCCGCGTACGTGCGCCCGCGCGGGTGCAGCGCGTGGCGCCCGCCGCGCAGGCGGGCGAGCGCGCCGAACAGCGCGGCGGTCGGTGCGTCGAGCGACATGGTGGCCGCCTACCCGCGTAGGCTCTCGCGCCCACCATGACGACGCCGTCGCCCTTCCCGCCGATCGCCGACTACGCGTTCCTGTCGGACTGCCACACGGGGGCGCTGGTGGCCCCCGACGGGTCGGTCGAGTGGCTGTGCCTGCCGTGGTTCGACAGCCCCAGCGCGTTCAGCGCGCTGCTGGACCGCGGGGCCGGCGCGTTCCGCGTCGGCCCGTACGGCACCGCGGTGCCGGCCGCGCGCCGCTACGAGCCCGGGACCAACGTGCTCGAGACGACGTGGATGACGCGGGGCGGCTGGCTCGTCGTGCGCGACGCGCTGACGATCGGGCCCTGGCGCGACGACGACGAGTCGGGCACGCACGTGCGCCCGCCGACCGACAACGACGCCGAGAGGATGCTCGTGCGCACGATCGAGTGCACGTACGGCGAGGTGCACGTCGAGGTCGTCTGCGAGCCGCAGTTCGAGTACGGCACGGTCGCCTCGACCTGGGCGGCGGAGCCGGTGCAGGGCGGCTGCACCTCCTTCGTCACGACCAGCGGCGGGGAGCCGCCGCTGCGCCTCACCAGCGACCTGCGCTGCGGCATCGAGGGCGACCGCGTCCGCGCCCGCCACGTGATGCGCGAGGGCGAGCGGGCGTTCGTCACGCTGTCGTGGCGCGGGGACGACGACGTGCCGCGCAGCGTGCAGGACGCGTGGGACCGCATCGACCGCACCCGCCACTTCTGGCGGCGCTGGCTGGAGAGCGGCGACTTCCCCGACCACCCGTGGCGCGAGTACCTCCAGCGCTCCGCGCTCGTGCTGAAGGGGCTCACGTTCCAGCCCACCGGCGCGCTCGTGGCGGCGCTGACGACCTCGCTGCCCGAGACGCCGGGCGGCGAGCGCAACTGGGACTACCGCTACTGCTGGATGCGCGACGCCGCGTTCACGCTCTGGGGCCTGCACGCGCTCGGCATGGACTGGGAGGCCGAGGACTTCCTGCAGTACGTCGCCGACCTCGAGCGCAACGCGGACGGCTCGCTGCAGATCATGTACGGCATCCGCGGCCAGAAGGACCTGGCCGAGTCGACGCTCGACCACCTCAAGGGCTACGAGGGCGCGCGGCCGGTGCGGATCGGCAACGGGGCGTTCGACCAGCGCCAGAACGACGTGTACGGCGCGGTGCTCGACTCCGTCTACATCCACACGCGCGCGACCGACCACATCCCCGAGCGGCTGTGGCCGGTGCTCGTCGACCAGGTCGAGGCGGCCGCCCGCGTGTGGCGCGAGCCCGACCAGGGGATCTGGGAGGCCCGCGGCGAGCCGCAGCACTACGTCTCCTCGAAGGTCATGTGCTGGGTGGCGCTCGACCGCGGGGCGGCGCTGGCGCGCCTGCGCGGCGACGACGAGCTCGCCGAGCGGTGGGGCGCGACCGCCGACGAGATCAAGGCCGACGTGCTCGCCAACGGCGTCAGCGAGCGGGGCGTGTTCCGCCAGCACTACGGCACGGACGCGCTCGACGCCTCGACGCTGCTGATCCCGCTGCAGCGGTTCCTGCCCGGCGACGACGAGCGCGTGCGCGCGACCGCGATGGCGATCGCCGACGAGCTGACCGAGAACGGGCTCGTGCTGCGCTACCGCGTCGACGAGACCGACGACGGGCTCCACGGCCGCGAGGGCACGTTCCTCATCTGCTCGTTCTGGCTGGTCAGCGTCCTCAGCGAGATCGGCGAGCGCGAGCGGGCGCGGGCGCTGTGCGGCCGGCTGCTGTCGTACGCCGGCCCGCTGCAGCTCTACGCCGAGGAGCTCGAGGCCGAGAGCGGCCGCCACCTGGGCAACTACCCGCAGGCGTTCACGCACCTGGCGCTCATCAACGCCGTGTCGCACGTGATCGCCGACGAGACGGCCGGCGCCTGACGCCGCGGCGTCGCGTCAGGTCGCGTTTGGCCCGCGCGCGACGCGGGAAGCGGGGGAGCGCCATGAAGCGGATCGTGCTCTGCGGCGCCCTCGCCGCCCTCCTCGTCCCCGCGGCCCCCGCGGTCGCGGCCAAGCGCAAGCTCAAGCCGTGCTCGAACGCCGGGATGGCCAACATCGTCACGAAGATCAAGAAGCGGACGATCTCCTGCAACGACGCGCGGGTCCTGATCCGCGCGGTCGAGGCGCACGCGGAGCAGTGCCGGCCCTATCGCGAGCAGACGATCGCGCCGTTTCGCGAGTGCGTCGTGACGCCGGTGCTGTCGGTCGGCGAGCGCAACTTCTTCTGCCGCACCGACTACGTGCGCGAGGGCGACGACAAGCGCTGGTGGCGCGCCGAGTGCCGCAGCTTCGTCGGCGGCCGCGTGACGTGGCGCCGGGACGGGAACGTGCTGTGATGAAGCTGCTCGTGCTCGCCGACGAGCCGGTCGACGCCGACGGCGTGCGCGCCGCGCTGCCGTCGCAGCCCGGGCTCGACGACGCCCGCGTGCTCGTCGTGACGCCGGCGCGCAACACGTCGAGGCTGGCGTTCTGGATGTCCGACAGCGACGAGGCGATCGACGAGGCGCGCGGCGTCGAGGAGGAGACGGTCGCGGCGCTGCAGGACGAGGGCGTGCAGGCCCGCGGCGAGGTGGGCGAGAGCGAGCCGATGCTGGCGCTCACCGACGCGGTGAACACGTTCGCGCCCGACCTGATCCTGCTGCTCACCGGCGACGACGACTTCGCCGCCGACGCGCGCGGCCGTTTCGGCGCGCGCGTCGTGCGCGGCTGACGGCGCCGCTCAGCGCTCCAGATCGGCGCGGGCGGCCTCGACCGTCGCCTGCAGCGTCGACCGGGCGTCGTGGCGCGGGCGCCAGCGCAGCTCGCGCCGCGCCTTGGCCGTGCTCATGATCACCGGCGCGCGCAGCGCCTCGATCCAGCGCGCCTCGTCGGGGACGAACGGCAGCCGCGCGAGGATCTCCGCGGTGGCGTCGACCGCGAGCTCCGGCACCGGGACGCTGTACCAGCGCAGCGCGTCGGCGAGGTCGCCCACGGTCACGGTGCCGGGACCCGCGACGTTGTAGACCCCGGGCTCCCCGCGGCCGAGCACCGCCGCCCGCAGCGCGCTCGCCGCGTCGTCCTGGTGCACGAGCTGGAAGGGGATGCCGGGGTCGGGCAGCACCGGCTTGAGGACGGGGACGCTGTCGAACAGCGCGCGCACCGCCCGCGGCAGGCGCTCGGCCAGGCGGATGTAGGGCAGCTCCTGGACGAGCATCGGCGCGTCCGGCCCGCCGACGATGCACGGGCGCAGCACGTAGGCGTCGATCGCCTGCCCGGCGGTGACCTCGCCGAGCGCCGCCTCGACCTCGGCCTTGTGGCGCGAGTACGGGTGGCGGTCGGTCGGGCGCACCGGCACGTCCTCGGTCAGCGGCGACGGGTTGTCCTCGTGGAACCCGTAGGCGGCCACCGACGACGCGTACACGAGCCGCGCCGCCTTCGCCTCGACCGCGGCGCGGAACACGTTCCGCGAGCCCTCGAGGTTCACCTGCTCGCTGGCGTCCGACCCGGCCATGATCACGAACGCCAGGTGCACGACGACGTCGGCGCCGGCGACCAGCCCCGCGACGTCCTCGGGCCGCGTCACGTCGCCGCGCCGGAAGCGGACCTTGCGCAGCCCGTCGGCGTCCGGGTCGTACGGACGGCGCGCCATCGCCTCCACGCGCCCGACCTCCCGCGCCCGCTCCAGCGCCCGCAGCAGGGGCCGGCCGAGGTCTCCGGTGGCGCCGGTCACGGCGACGGTCAGCGCCATCGTCCTCAGTACTCCGGGTCGCCGGGGAGGACGATGCGGGCGTGCTCGCCGGTGAGCAGCACGCGCGGCAGGACCGGGCGCACCTCGCTGGCGCGCGCGTGGTCGAGCACGGCGTCGGCGCTCGGGAACCCGGTGAGCTGCTCGAGGTGCTTGATCGTCGGGAAGACGAGCAGCAGCTCGCCGCGGGCGTGGGCGTCGAGCGCCTGCTGGGGCGCGAACCAGTCCAGGGCGACGCACTCGCTGCCGTCGACGCCGGGCGCCGACCCGGGCGGCAGCGCGGTGACGAAGAAGCGCGTGTCGAAGCGGACCTTCACGAGCGCCGGCGTGATCCAGCGGCTGAACGGCACGAGCGCGTCGGGCTCGACCTCGATCGCCGCCTCCTCGCGCAGCTCGCGCACGGCAGCGGCCTCGTCGGACTCCCCGGGGTCGACCGCGCCGCCGGGGAACACCCAGGCGCCGCCCATGAAGCGCGCCTGCGGGTTGCGCTGGACGAGGAGCACCTCCAGGCCGGTGGCGCCTCCGCGCACGACGATGACCGTCGAGGCCGGGCGCGGCGGCGTCTCGGCCCCGGTCGCGTTCAGCTCCTCCATCGCCCCGACGACGATACCGTTGCGGCCATGACCGAGACGAGCACGGCGCAGCAGTGGATCTGCGAGTCCTGCGGGTTCATCTACGACCCGGCCGAAGGCGACCCGGATGGCGGCATCCCTCCTGGAACCCGTTTCGAGGACATTCCCGACACGTGGTTCTGCCCCGTCTGCGGGGCGCGCAAGCAGGACTTCGTCCCCTACGAGGACTGATCCGCCGGTGTCCGCCAAGGGCGCCAAGCGCCCCGCCAAGGAGGGCCGCCTGAAGGCGGTGAGCCGGCTCGCCGAGCGCCTCGGCGGCGCGCGCCTCTGCTACGGGGATCCGATCCGTGAGGGCGGGCGCACGATCATCCCGGTCGCGCGCGTCCGGGCCGCCGGCGGCGGCGGCTGGGGGACCGGTCAGCAGGTCGACAGCGCCGGGGGCGGCGGCGGGGGCGGCGGGTCGCTGGACGCGCGCCCGGTGGGCTTCATCGAGGTCGGTCCCGAGGGCACCCGCTTCCAGCCGATCGACGCGGGCGGCACCCTCGAGCGGACGCTGCAGGTCGCCGGCGCCGGGGCGCTGGCGCTCGCCACCGCGGCGGCCGGGCTGCGCGCCGCCCGCGGGGCGCTGGGCGCCGGGCGGGCCGGCCGGCGCATGCTGGGCCGGGGCGGCTGACCGGGTGGCTCAGCGAACCGCCTCGGGCAAGCTGTCGACACGCATGCGGCTCCCCTCCGACCTGCGGCGCATCCAGCTCATCGCGTTCGTCGTCGGCATCTCGTCGCTCGGCAGCGAGATCGCGGCCGCGCGCCTGCTCGCCCCGTACTTCGGCGACTCCACGCTGATCTGGGCCAACACGATCGCGACCGTGCTCGTCGCGCTGTCGGTCGGCTACTGGGTCGGCGGGAAGGTCGCCGACCGCGACCCGACGCTGCACGGCCTGTGCCGCCTCGTGATGCTCGCGGCCGTCCTCATGGCGATCGTGCCGTTCGTGGCGCGCCCGTTCCTGAGCGAGGCCGTCGACGCGCTCGACTCGATCGAGGCGGGCGCCTTCATCGGCTCGCTGATCGCGGTGCTCGTGCTCATCGCCGTGCCCGTCTTCATCCTCGGCATGGTGTCGCCGTACGCGGTGCGCCTGTCGGTGGGGACGGTCGACGAGGCGGGCACGGTCGCCGGGCGCCTGTACGCGATCTCGACGCTCGGGTCGCTCACCGGCACGTTCCTGAGCGCGCTGCTGCTGATCCCGTTCCTCGGCACCCGCCGCACGTTCCTGGTGATGGCGCTGTCGCTGGCGCTCGTCGCCACGCTCGGGCTCGCGCGCCGGTGGCTGGCCGCCCCCGTCGTCGTGATCGTCCTGCTGGCGCTGCCGACCGGCACGATCAAGGCGGCCGAGAACGGCGGGCGCCTGCTGGAGGAGGTCGAGACCGAGTACGGCTACGCGCGCGTGGTCGAGCGGCCGACCGGCGCGCGCTGGATGGAGCTCAACGAGGGCGAGGCGATCCACTCGCTGCTGCCGCCCGACCGCTCCTACCTGACCGGCGACTACTGGGACGAGCCGCTCGTGCTGCCGTTCGCGACGCGGCCGGCCGCCGACCCGCCCGGGCGGGTGGCGATCCTCGGCAACGCCGGCGGCACGATCGCCCGCGCCTACGGCCACTACTTCCCCGACACGCGCGTCGACGCCGTCGAGATCGACGGCAAGCTGACCGAGCTGGGGCGCAAGTGGTTCGACATGCGCGGGCCCAACCTGCACGCCTACACCGACGACGCGCGCCCGTTCCTGCGCGCGACCGACGCGCGCTACGACCTGATCGTCGTCGATGCCTACCGCCAGCCCTACATCCCGTTCTACCTGACCACGCGCGAGTTCTTCGAGCTGTGCCGCGACCGCCTGAACCCGGGCGGGATGGTCGTCATCAACGTCGGCCACCCCGAGTCCTCCAACGAGCTCGAGCAGGTGCTCGGGCGCACGCTCGCCGCGGTCTTCCCGCACGTCGAGCGCGACCCGGTGCAGCCGACGAACACGATGCTGGTCGCCGCCGTCGAGGACATCTCCGCGGCGCGCCTGCGCGCGGCCGCGCCGGCGCTGCCGGCCGACCTGCGCCCGGTCGCCGTCGCGACCGCCGACCGGCTCGAGCCGCGGCTGCCCGGCGGCCGCGTCTACACCGACGACCGGGCGCCGGTCGAGTGGCTCGTCGACGCGTCGATCCTGCAGGTCGCCGGCAGCGGCGAGCGGTAGCCGCCGCGGGCGCTACGCCGCGCGCGCGATCTCGATCTCGGCCTGGCCGTCGAACGGCCGCGCCGGCGAGGCGGGCGGCGGCGCGGGCACCGGCTCGTCGGCGCCGTGGGTCGCGGCCACCGGCACGCCGGCGGCGGGGCGGAAGCCGGCGCGCAGGGCGGCGCGGCCCAGGACCTGGGCGGCGTCGCGCAGCTCGGCCTTCGTGTGCGAGGCCATGACCGACAGGCGCAGCCGCGCGGTGCCGGTGACGACGGTCGGCGGGCCGAGCGCCTCGGCGAACACGCCGCCCTCCAGCGCGGCGTCGCGGATGCGCAGCGCGAGGCCGGCGTCGCCGACGACGAGCGGCACGATCTGGGTGGTCGAGCCGGCCGTCTCGAAGCCCTCGCGCGCCAGCTCGGCGCGCAGCACGTCGGCGTTGGCCTGCAGCTTGTCGACCCGGTGCGGCTGCTCGGCGAGCAGGTCGAGCGCGGCCAGCGCGCCCGCGACCACCGGCGGCGGCGGGGCGGTCGAGGCCACGAGCGTCCGCGAGCGGTTGGCCAGGAAGCGCGCGGTCGTCGCGTCGCACGCCGCGTACGCGCCGTAGGCGCCCAGCGCCTTGCCCAGCGAGCCGATGACCACGTCGACCTCGCCCTCCAGGCCGGCCTCGGCGACCGCGCCGCGGCCGCCCGGCCCCAGGCAGCCGATCGCGTGCGCCTCGTCGACGACGGTCCGCGCCCCATGGCGCTGGGCCAGGTCGACGAGCTCCTCGAGCGGCGCGACGTCGCCCTCGGTGGCGAACACGGCGTCGGTGACGACGAGCGTCGGACGCCCGGCCGCCTCGTCCAGCAGCGCGGCGAGGTGGTCCATGTCGCCGTGCCCGTACACGCGGGTGTCGGCGCCGGCGAGCGCGCAGCCGTCGAGCAGCGCGGCGTGGCTGAGCTCGTCGCACAGGACGACCGTGCCGGGCTCGGCCAGCGCCCCGACGACGCCCATCGAGGCGAGGTAGCCCGAGCCGTAGAGCAGCGCGGCGCCGCTGCCGTGGAACGCGGCCAGGCGCTCCTCGAGGCGGCGGTGGATCGTCATCGTCCCGCTCACCAGCCGCGAGCCGCCGGCGCCCACGCCCCAGCGCATCGCGGCGTCGGCCGCCGCCTCGCGCACGCGCGGATGGTCGGCCAGCCCGAGGTGGTTGCTCGAGCACAGCAGCAGGACCGGCTTGCCGTCGAGGACGACGCGCGGGCCCTGCGGCCCGCTCACCAGGCGCATGCGGCGATAGAGGCCGAGCCCCTTGAGCTCGTCCAGTCGCTGCTCCAGATCCATCGAGACCTCTCCCTCGTGGTCAGCCGTGCCACCGCGGGTGGTGGCGGATCTGCTGAGGCTGCATGCCCGGGCAGCGTAGGCGGCGCGTCGGACCGAACCGCGCCGCCGCCCCGCGTCAGCGCCGCGCGGTGGCGAGCGCGCCCACCGGCGCGTCGCCGCGCCGCTCGTGGCGCGGCAGCGCGAGCGCGATCAGCGCGGCGACCGCGGCGCCGCCGGCGCCGACCAGGAACGCCGCGCGGAAGCCGGCGTCGCCGGGCATCCCGCTCGCCAGCACGTGGCCGGTGAGGATCGCCGCCGACACCTGGGAGCCCAGCGAGCCGCCGACGTTGCGGAAGATCGTGTTGACGCCGGTCGCCTCGCCGGTCTCGTGGCCGTCGACGGCGTCGACGATCAGGTTCGGCAGCGCGGCGAACGCGAAGCCGACGCCCACGTTGAGGATCATGCTCCACAGGACGAGCTGCAGTGCGCTGTCGTGCCGCACGGCCAGGCCCGCGAGGCCGACGATCGCCACCAGGCAGCCGATGACGAGCGGCAGCTTGGAGCCGCGGCGCTCCCCGAGGCGGCCGGCGACCGGCGCCACGAACAGCATCAGCAGCCCACCCGGCGCCAGCAGCAGCCCGGCCTGCGTCGGGTTCATGCCCAGGCCGACCTCCCCGCCCGCGGGCAGCTCCGCGAGCTGGGGGACGAGGATGAACGTGCCGAACAGGCCGAAGCCGACGAGCAGCGTCGCCAGGTTCGTCATCAGCACGGGCCGGCGCGACAGCGTGCGCATGTTGATCAGCGGCTGCGGGTGGCGGCGCTCGAACGCGACGAACGCGGCGAGCACGACCGCCCCGGCGGCGACCAGGCCCAGCGTCGTGGCCGAGCCCCAGCCCCAGTCGTTGGCGCGCGAGATCGCGATCAGCACGCAGGTGAGCCCGGCGCCCATCACGACCGCGCCGACGACGTCGATGCGCCCGGGCGTGCGGACCGGCGACTCGGGCACGAAGCGGATCGTCGTGATCGTGGCGACGACGCCCATCGCCGCGGAGATCCAGAAGATCCACTGGAAGCCGGCGTGCTCGGTCAGGAACCCGCCCAGCGGCAGGCCGATCGCGCCGCCGATGCCGGCGATCGCGCCGAGCATCGCGATCCCGGTGGCGACCTTCTCGCGCGGGAACTCGTCGCGGACGATCCCGAACGACAGCGGGAACACGCCGCCGCCGACGCCCTGCAGCGCGCGCCCGACGACCATCGGCGCGAGCGAGTCGCTCAGCGCGCAGACGACCGAGCCCGCGGCGAACGCCACGAGCGAGATGGCCAGGAAGCGCTCCTTGCCGAACATGTCGCCGAGGCGCCCGATCACCGGGGTCGCGATCGACGCGGCCAGGAAGTAGCCGGTGACCATCCAGGTGATGTCGGTGGTGGAGACGGCGAACTCGGCCTGGATGGAGGCGAGCGCGGGGACGACGGTGGTCTGCGCGAGCGAGTAGGCGAGCGCGCCGACCCCGAGGATCAGCAGCGTGCGGTGGTGGTGCTGGCGGGCGGGGGCGTGGGGCATGGAAGCGAAGCGGTCACTCCGGTTGCGGGCGGACGGCAGGGTAGCAGCAACCGGAGTGATCGCTCCGTTTCTCGCGGTATCGTGGACGGATGGCTCCCACCGCGTCCGCCGGCGACGCGCCCGCCCGCCCGCCCCGCCGCGACGCGGTCCGCAACCGCGCCCTGCTCGTGGCCGCCGCCACCGACGCCTTCCGCGAGGAGGGGCTCGACGTCGGCGTCGACGCGATCGCCCGCCGCGCCGGCGTCGGGGTCGCGACGCTCTACCGCCACTTCCCGGCCAAGGGCGACCTCGTGCTCGCGGTCACCGAGGCGCTCGTCGACGCGTTCGTCCAGACCGCCCACGACGCGCTCGCCGGCGGGCCGCGGGGCGCGCTGGAGACGGTGCTGCGCTCCTCGCTGGCCCAGCAGCGCGAGAACCGCGGCTTCTTCGACGCGCTCGCGCAGCGCCCGCGCGACCCGCGGCTGCGCGAGCGGATCACCACGCGCGCACGTCCCGCGCTGGAGAGGATCGCCGCCGCCGCGCACCGCTGCGGCGAGCTGCGCGAGGACCTCGGCGCCGACGACCTGCTCGTCGTCCTGCGGATGCTCGGCGCGGCCGGGGCGGCGGCGCCCGACCCCGAGCCCTACCTGGCGCTGCTGCTGCGCGGCATGGCGCCCGAACCGGCCGGCGCCTGAGCGCCGCTCAGCGGCCCTTCCAGCGCGCCGGCCGCTTCTGCGCGAAGGCGCGCACGCCCTCGCGCAGGTCCTCGGACTGGAAGCAGGCCCGCCGCAGCGCGATCAGCTCGCGCTCGACGTCGGGGTCCAGCGCGGCGCCGGCGGCCAGCAGCTCGCGCAGCACGCGCTTGTTGCCGGAGATCGACAGCGGCGCGTTGGCGGCCAGCTCGGCGGCCACGTCGAGCGCGGTCTCGGCCAGCTCGTGCTCGCCGACGACGTCGTTGACGAGCCCCCAGGACAGCGCCGTGCGCGCGTCGACGTTGCGCCCCAGCAGGAACAGCTCGCGCGTGCGCGGCTCGCCGATCGCGCTCAGGAACTTGCGCAGCCCGGTGTGCGAGTACACGAGCCCGAGCTTGGCCGGCGGCATGCCCAGCAGGATGCCCTCGCGGGCGATCCGCAGGTCGCAGGAGATCGCCAGCTCCAGGCCGCCGCCGATCGCGTGGCCCGACAGCGCCGCGACCGTCGCGTACGGGTAGGCGTCGAGCGCCTGGATCGCCGCCGTGAACGGGTGGGCGACGAGCTTCTCGGCCTCCTCGGCGAACACGTCGTCGGGGATCTCGCCGATGTCATAGCCCGACGAGAACATCCCCTGCGTGCCGGTGAGGATCACGCAGCGCGCGTCGAGGCCCGTGAGCAGCTCGGCCAGCCGGTCGAGGATCTCGTGGTCGAGCGCGTTGCGCTTCTCCGGGTTGGAGATCGTCAGCCGGACGACGTCGTCGGCCGGCTCGTCGACGAGGACCTCGCCCACTACTCCAGCACGACGAGGGTGTCGCCCTCCGACACCGCCTGCCCCTCGGCGCAGCGGATCTCCCTGACGACCCCGGCGTCCTCGGCCTCGACGGGCATCTCCATCTTCATCGACTCGAGGATGACGACCGTGTCCCCCTCGGAGACCTCGTCTCCGACGGTGACCTCGATCTTCCACACGGTGCCCGTGATGTGGGCTTCGACGTCGGGCAACAGGACCTCCGGGAGCGATGGGACGTGGGCGGTGCTGGCACGATACCCGCCGGAATGCCCGCACGGCCCCCAGTCGTCCTGATCGCCGCCCGCGACGAGGCCCAGCGGCTGCCCGCGACGCTGTGCGCGCTGGCCGCCGCGCTGCCCGGCGCGCGCATCGTCGTCGCCGACGACGGCTCGCACGACGCCACCGCGACCGTCGCGCGCGACGCGGGCGCCGAGGTGGTCCGCAGCGAGCAGCCGCTCGGCAAGGGCGGGGCGGCGACGCTGGCCGCGCGCGCCGTCCTGGACGTCACGACCGCGCCCGACCCGCCGATCGTGCTGCTGTGCGACGCCGACCTCGGCCCGAGCGCCGGGCGCCTGGCCGCGCTCGTCGACGCGGTCGAGCGCGGCGAGGCCGACCTGGCGATCGCCGTGTTCGCGCGCCGGGTCGGCGGCGGCTTCGGCCTCGCCGTCGGCACGGCGCGCCGCGCGATCGCCCGCCTGTGCGGGCTGGAGCTGGAGGCCCCGCTGTCGGGCCAGCGCGCGATGCGCGGCGAGGTGCTGGCGTGCGTGACGCCGTTCGCCGACGGGTTCGGGATGGAGGTCGGCATGACCGTCGACGCCGCACGCGCCGGCTTTCGCGTGCGCGAGCTGCCGCTCGAGCTCGAGCACCGCGCGACCGGCCGCAGCCTGCGCGGCTTCGCCCACCGCGGTCGCCAGCTCCGCGACCTGCTGGCCGCCGCCTGGCGGCGCCGGTAGCGGTTCGTACCGGCGGTCGAGCGAGGTTCCGACCGCTGGTCGGTGGGCCGATGCCCGCCCCCGCCGTACCTTCTCGCCATGCACTCGATCACCCGCAACGGACGTCCGGCAGGTCTCTCCTCCTCCGGCCGGGGTGACGTGTGCGCTTGGCGTGGCGACGGCCTGACCCACCGTCGCCGGCCACGGTGAGGGACCGGCCGGGGCGCTGAACGCCCGGGCGCTGGACGGGACAGCCAGCGTCCGGGCGGCCCCGGCCGGGATCACCGTCCCGGTCATGGGATGATCCCGCGGCGATGCTGCTGGCGATCGACCAGGGGACGACCGGCACGACCTGCCTGGTCCTCGACGAGCACGGCGAGCCGATCGGCCGCGCCTACCGCGAGTTCGAGCAGCACTTCCCGCGACCGGGCTGGGTCGAGCACGACCTTGCCGAGATCTGGACCGTGACGCGCGCGGTCGCCGACGAGGCGCTCGCCGACGCCGGCGCCGCCGAGGAGGAGCTGGCCGGGATCGGGATCACCAACCAGCGCGAGACCGTGTGCGCGTGGGACCCGGCGACCGGCGAGCCGCTGCACCGCGCCCTGGTGTGGCAGGACCGGCGCACCGCCGCGCGCTGCGACGAGCTGCGCCAGGCCGGCTACGAGCCGCTCGTGCGCGACCGCACCGGCCTCGTCCTCGACCCGTACTTCTCGGCGACGAAGATCGAGTGGCTGCTGCGCAACGTCGACGGGCTGGCCCAGCGGGCGCGCGAGGGCCGCGCCGTGTTCGGCACCGTCGACGCGTGGCTCGTCTTCAAGCTCACCGGCGAGCTCGTCACCGACGCGTCCAACGCGTCGCGCACGCTGCTCTACGACATCCGCTCCGGCGCGTGGGACGAGGAGCTGTGCGAGCTGTTCGGCGTCCCGCTCCGCGCGCTGCCCGAGGTGCGCCCCAGCTCCGGCGAGGTCGGCCGCACCGCCGCGGGCGTCCCGGTCGCCGGGATCGCCGGCGACCAGCAGGCGGCGCTGTTCGGCCAGGCCTGCCTGGAGCCGGGCCTGGGCAAGAACACCTACGGCACCGGCTCGTTCGTGCTGCTCAACGCGGGCACGCGCACCCCGCCGGCGCCGCAGGGCCTCCTCACCACGGTCGCGTGGCGGATCGGCAACAGCACGACGTACGCCCTGGAGGCGTCGATCTTCGTCACCGGCGCCGCCGTCCAGTGGCTGCGCGACGGCCTCGGGATCATCGAGCAGGCCGCCGACACCGAGGCGCTGGCCGCGTCGCTGGAGGGCAACGACGGCGTCTACTTCGTCCCGGCGCTGACCGGGCTCGGCTCGCCGCACTGGGACCCGTACGCGCGCGGCACGATCGTCGGGCTCACGCGCGGCACCGGGCGCGCGCACGTCGCCCGCGCGACGCTCGAGGCGATCGCCTACCAGGCCGTCGACGCGATCGAGGCGATGGCCGCCGTCGGCGCCCCGCGGCTGACCGAGCTGAAGGCGGACGGCGCCGCGACCGCCAACCGCTGGCTGATGCAGTTCCAGGCCGACGTGCTCGGGGTGCCGGTCGTCGTGCCCGAGATCAACGAGACGACCGCGCTGGGGGCGGCGCTGCTGGCCGGCGTCGGCGTCGGGATGTGGACGCTCGACGGGGTGCAGCGCGGCTGGCGCGAGCGCGTCCGCTACGAGCCGGCGATGGACGACGCGCGCCGCGAGGAGCTCCTCGACGGGTGGCACCGGGCGTTGGAGCGCGCGGCGGGGCGGGAGCGGTAACCCCGCCGCGACGGGCGGGTATGAGACGGAAGATGGGCGAGGAGCGACTGTCGGGGCTGAAGGCGCAGGTCTACCGGGACCCGCGGCCGGCCGAGTACTTCCAGCGGTTCCACGAGCGGGCGCGCACGCGCGAGCCCGACGCGATCTACGAGGTCGCGCGCGTGCTGGCCACGATCTACGGCTTCGGGCTGTTCCGGGCGCGCGCGATCGGCGCCGACAACGTCCCCGCCTCGGGCCCGGTGATCGTCGCGCCCAACCACTTCTCGTTCATGGACCACTTCTTCGTCGGCATGTTCATCCGCCGGCGCGTGCGGTTCATGGCCAAGTCGCAGCTCTTCGCGCCGCCGATGCAGTGGATCTACGAGCACGGCGGCGCGTTCCCGGTGCGCCGCGGCCAGCGCGACGAGGAGGCGTTCGTCACCGCCATCGAGATCCTCCGCCGCGGCGGCTGCCTGACGATGTACCCCGAGGCCGGGCGCTCGCGGTCGGGCAGGCTGGCCAGCGCCGCCAAGCCGGGCGTCGGGCGGATCGCGCTCGCCACCGGCGCGCCGGTCGTCCCCGTCGCGATCTTCGGCTCCCAGCGCGTGCGCAACTGGAAGAAGCTGCAGTTCCCCAAGGTGACCGTCCAGTACGGGGAGCCGCTGACGTTCCCGGTCGAGGCCGACCCGCCGCGGGAGCGCCAGCAGGAGGTCGCCGACGAGGTCTTCGCGCACATCCGCGAGCTCTACGCGGGGCTGGAGGAGCACGGCCCGCGCAGCATCGCCCAGCGCGTGCGCGAGCAGCAGCGGGCGCTGCGACGCGCCAAGCGCCGCCGCGCCGCGCCCGCCTCCTGACACGGGCGATTGGGAGCGGCGGGGCCTGGGGAGACCCAGTGATGATGCTCGTCGACGCCGAGACCCTCGAGGACGCCCTCGTCGCCGACCTGCGCACGCTCGGCGACCGCATCGCCGACGACGATCTCGCGACCGAGCTCTACCGCGCGCTCACGCGCAACGCGTGGACGGGCGCGCTCGAGGGCCACCTCGTCCTCAACTGGGCCCACGCCGAGGCGCTGGTCAACGGCCTGCGCGCCCGGGTGGGCGCCGAGCCGCTGGCCCTCGAGCAGACGGGCGGCGAGGGCGCCGTATCCGAGCGGGTCGAGCGCATGCTCGGCGACCTCGGCTGGCGCCATCGCCCGCTGAACGCCTCACGCCGCGGGCCGCGCTTCCCGCGGCGCACCCCCGGTCAGCTGTAGACCTCGGCGAGCTGGGGCCACAACCCCGCGTCATGGCTGGGGACGACGATCGCGTTCGGCGTGCGCTCCACGTAGGCGCGGATCTCGCCGACCGTGCGGCGGTAGACGTGGTCGTCGTCGCTGAGCAGCGGCAGCTCGTCGCCGGCGATCGCCTCGCGCCGGTACACGGCGTCGCCGGCCAGCAGCAGCTCGCGGTCGTGCAGGCGCACGACCACCGACTGGTGGCCGGGCGTGTGGCCGGGAGTGAAGACGAGCCGGATCGAGCCGTCGCCGAGCAGGTCGACCGACCGGCCGAACGTCGCGAACGAGTCGACGCCCGCGTGCTCGTAGTCGACGGTGCGCCAGTCGACGGCATGGTCGAACTGGCGGGCGCGGTAGCCCTGGCGCAGGTCGCCGCGCGACGCCGCCGCCCACTCGGCCGCCGAGACGACGAACGTCGCCTGCGGGAACTGGGCGATGCCGCTGGCGTGGTCGTAGTGCAGGTGCGTCATCACGACGGCCGTCACGGAGCGGGGGTCGACGCCCAGCGCCTCGAGCTGCGCCGGCACGGCCTGCTCGGGGCGCATGCGGATGTCGAGGATCCGGCCGAAGACCGGGCCGAGGCTGTCGGCCGGGCTCGTCGCCACGCTCGCGTGCATGCCGGCGTCGACGAGGATCGAGCCCGCGGTCGGGTGGTCGATCAGGAACGCCGGGATCGGGCACGCCAGCCACGTCGAGCGGCGGGCGAGGAGGCCGCGCGGGACCGCCAGCGGCCCGCCGGGCCGCACCCAGAACGCGGGCGGCGCCATGATCTCGGCGGTCAGCAGCGGCCGCACGCGCACGGTCGCGCCCTCGCGGCCGCCGGGCAGCGCGTGGAGGAACGGCGTGGGCTCGGCGCCGACCGCCATGGGCCGGCACGCTACCGTCCCGTCGCATGGCCGGCCCGCCCCCGATCCTGCGCGACGGCCTGCTCGACGGGCTGACCGTGCTGGCCGCGCCGCGGACGCCGGTCACCGACGCGTGCGCGGCGCTGGGCGCGCGGGTCGAGGCGCTCGAGGCCGACCTGCTCGACGAGGCCGCGACGGTCGCCGCGGTCGAGGGCAGCGAGGCGGCGATGCTCGTCGTCGACGCCGCGCCGCTGTTCGGCTCCGGCGGCGAGGTCGCGCTGCGGGCCGCGCTCGACGGCGCCTGGTCGGCGGTGCACGCCCACTTCGACCCCGAGCGGACCGAGAAGATCGTGCTCGTGGCGCCGCCGCCGGGCGCGGGCGAGCACGCGGGCGCGCTGCGCGCCGGGCTGGAGAACGCGGCCCGCACGCTGTCGATCGAGTGGGCCCGCCACCAGATCCGGATCGTGGCGATCCTGCCGGGCGACGCGACCGATCCGGCGGATCTGGCGCAGCTCGTCGCCTACCTGGCCTCGCCGGCGGGCGACTACTTCAGCGGCTGCGCGCTGACCCTCGCCTAGATCTCGTCGCGGCGCAGCCACTCCGCCAGGAACGGCTCGCTGATGCTCGCCGCGCCCTTGTCGCGGACGATCAGCTCGTTGCGCTCCAGCGCCAGCAGCGCGGTCTGCACGGTCGCCGCCGACGGCAGCCCGAACCGGCGCCGGTAGGCCTCGCTCAGCGGGTGGCCGGGCTCCTCGGCCAGCGCCTCCAGGAGCTGGCGCTGGGCGGCCGACGCGCGCTCCCACACGAGGCTGAAGTGCGCGTGCTCGGAGCGCAGCACCTTCGTCAGCGCCGTTGCCACCCGCGCGGCGGTGGCGGTCTCGCCGGGCGGGGTCTCCTGCCACAGGAAGTAGCAGAGCTCCTGGGTCGCGTACGGGTGGCCGCCGGCCGCGGCGAGCACGGCGTCGAGCGCGTCGGCGTCGATCGCGCGGCCGGTCGCGGCGAAGCGGCCCTCGACGTGGGCGGCGAAGCGCTCGGGCGCGATCGGGCCCAGCTCGATCTGCTTGGCGCTGCGCCAGAACGGCTCGTGCTCGTCGTTGAAGATCCGCTCCATCATGTGGCGCTTGCTGCCGAGGTAGACGTGCGCGACCTCCGGCTGCTCCTGGAAGACGCTGCGCAGCAGCTTGGTCAGGTCGCGGTCGATCGCGACGACCTCCTGGAACTCGTCGAGGACGAGCACGACCCGCCGGTTGCGCTCGGCGGCGAGCTGCGCGGGCAGCTCCAGCAGCCGCTCGAGCGTGGCGCTGACGTCCTCGCGCCGGTGCGAGGCGTCGAACGAGAAGCTCACCGACCCGTCCTCGGGGCTGACCGTGACGGTCGGGTGGATGCGCAGGCCCTGGAAGATGCGCAGCCGCTCCCGCGCGCGAAACAGCGGGGTGGCGAGGTCGTCGTGGATCGTGCGCGCGAGCTTCTCGGCGAGCTTCGCCAGCGTCGGCGTCGTCATGAGGTTGACGTGCGCGACGAGCACGCCGTCGGCGATGAGCCGCTGCGACGCGCGCCAGATCAGCGACGTCTTGCCGTACCGCCGCGGGGCGAAGATCACCACGTCCTGGCCGTTGCGGGCGTCGGCCTCCAGCTCGGCGAGCTCGTCCTCGCGGTCGGCGAACGCCTCGTCGAGGGCGAGCGCGCCGTAGCGGAAGGGGTTGGTGGGCTCGGCCGGCGCCATGCTCCGAGGGATTATGCCCAACGACATAATGCCGTTGGGCATGATTCCGTGCGGCGGGTCAGGCGGTCATGCCGCCGAACATGCCGCCGGTGATGTTCAGCACCTGGCCGTGGACGTAGTCCGACCACGGCGAGCACAGGAAGAACACGCCGCCGGCGGCCTCCTTCGGCGCGGCCGCGCGGCCCAGCGGGATCATCATCGCCGCCATCCCCCGAAGCTGCTCGGGGATGCCGAGCTGGACCTTCTCGCCGTCGACCTCCATCACGTTGTCGTCGACCTTCGGCTGGGTGAGGCGCGTGTCGACGAAGCCGAAGGCGACCGCGTTGACGTTGACCTTGAACTGGCCCCACTCCTTGGCGACCGTCTTCGTGAGGCCGACGACCGCGGACTTGCCGGCGGCGTAGTTGGCCTGGCCGGCGTTGCCGAACATGCCCGAGGTGGAGGAGACGTTGACGATCTTGCGGAAGACCTCGCGGCCCTCCTCGCGCTCCTTCTTGGCCGGCTCGCGCAGGTGCGGCGCGGCGGCGCGGATGACCTTGAACGGCACGGTGACGTGGATGTCGAGCATCCGCTCCCACCAGTCGTCGCTGATCTTGTGGACCGGCGCGTCGAGGGTGTAGCCGGCGTTGTTGACGATGATGTCCAGCCGGCCCCACGCGTCGATCGCCGTCTGCACGAGGCGGTCGGGCGCGTCGCCCTTGGTCAGGTCTCCGGAGAAGACGGTCGTCTCGCCGTCGATCTCGGCGGCCGCCTCCTGGGCCACGTCGCCGTCGAGGTCGTTGATCACCACCTTCGCGCCGTGCTCGGCCAGCAGCTCGGCGGTGGCGCGGCCGATGCCGCGCGCCGATCCGGTCACGATCGCGACCTTGCCGTCGAGGACTCCCATGTGCTCCTCCTCAGTCGGGGTTGTGCGCTGCGGCGCCGGAGCCTACGGGGCGCCGCGTACAGTCTGCGCCGTGACGCTCGAGGACATCGCGCGGGAGATCCGCGGGCACGGCGGCTGCGGGTTCGAGCCGTGCGAGACGTGCACGAACCTCGTGCCCGGCGAGGGTCCCGACAGCGCGCGCGTGGTGGTCGTCGGCGAGGCGCCGGGCGCGCGCGAGGACGCCAGCGGCCGGCCGTTCGTCGGCAGCGCCGGGCGGCTGCTGGACGCGCTGCTCGTCGAGGCCGGGCTCGCGCGCGACGCGGTCTTCATCACGAACGTCGTCAAGGCCCGCCCGCCGGGCAACCGCGACCCGCGGGCCGACGAGGTCGCCCACCACCGCCCGTGGCTGGAGGCGCAGCTCGACGTCATCGAGCCCGCGCTGATCGTCCCGCTCGGCCGCCACGCCCTGCGCCACTTCGCGCCCGACGCGAGGATCGGCGAGGTGCACGGCGCCCGGGTCGGCGAGCGCCTGTTCCCGCTGTACCACCCGGCGGCGGCGCTCCACAACCCGCGCCTGCGCGAAACGCTGCTGGCCGACGCGCGGGCCCTGGGCGCCGAGCTGCGCTAGCCGATGCACCAGATGACGGTGGGTAAATGACTCACCGTCAGCGGCGTGTTCGAACCGGGTACTGTTGTCTGCGATGGCGACTCCGACCCGAGCCCGCGCCAGACAGCAGCCCGACGAGACGCGGACGCTCATCCTCGAGACGGCCGACCGCCTCCTGCGCGAGCGGCCGTTCCGCGAGCTGTCCGTCGACGAGATCATGCGCCCGACGGGATACGGGCGGACGGTCTTCTACCGCCACTTCACCGGGCTGCCGCAGCTCGTGCTCGCCGTCCTCACGCGCGCGATCCCGCAGCTCGCCGCCGCGCAGGCCCGCTTCGACGCGATCGCCGAGCAGGACCTGGACGAGGCCGAGATCCGCGACATCCTGCACGACGTGGTCGTGCAGTGGCAGGCGCACGGCCCGCTGATGCGCGCGATGCGCGACGCGTCGGTCGCCGACGCCGAGATCGAGGGGCTCGTCTCGCAGACCCAGCGCCAGGCGCAGGCGCGCATGGGCGAGGCGCTGGCGCGCCGCCAGGCCGCCGGCTGGAGCGGCGGGGCCGACCCGTTCCAGCTCGCCGGCGCGCTGCTGTCGATGAACCAGCGCTTCCTGCTGGGCAACTTCGGCCGGCCCGACGCCGACGCCGACGTCGAGGCCGTGACCGACGCGCTGACCGCGGTGTGGACCGCCGTGCTGAACCGGCGCAGCGACGGCCGCGAGTAGCCCGCCGCTACAGGCCGAGCGTGCGGCCGAGGATCTCGCGCATGATCTCGTCGGTGCCGCCGCCGATCGGGCCCAGGCGCGCGTCGCGGGCCATGCGCTCGATCTCGTACTCGCGCATGTAGCCGGCGCCGCCGTGGATCTGCAGGCAGGCGTCCATCACCTCGAACGCGGAGCGCTGGGTGAGGAGCTTGGCCATCGTCACCTCTTGAACGGCGTTCTCGCCGGCGACGAACCGCTCGAGCGCGTCGTAGGTGACGCACCGGCCGGCGTGGATCGTCGTGGTGATGTCGGCGAGCTCGTGGCGCAGCGCCTGGAAGCCGGTGAGCGGGCGGCCGAACGCCTGGCGCTCGCGCGCGTAGGCGACGGTCCGCTCGTAGGCGACCTGCATCGCGGCGACCGCGCCGAGCGCCATCAGCAGCCGCTCCCACTGGAAGTTGGCCATGATCAGCCGGAAGCCCTCGTCGCGCTCGCCGAGCAGGTTGGCCTCGGGCACGAACGCCTCGTCGAAGGCGATCTCGGCGGTGTCGCTGGCGTGCCAGCCGAGCTTCTCGAGCTTCGAGGCGCGCACGCCGGGCTGGTCGGTGTCGATCAGCAGGAACGAGATGCCGTGGTGGCCGCCCTCGCCGCTGGTGCGCACGGCGGTGACGAGCACGTCGGCGCGCACGCCGTTGGTGATGAACGTCTTGGCGCCGCTGACGATCCAGCCTCCGTCGCCGGGGCGCGCGCGGGTGCGCAGCGCGGCGACGTCGGAGCCGGCGTCGGGCTCGGTGATCGCCAGCGCGGCGATGCGCTCGCCGCGGATCGCCGGCGCGAGGTAGCGCTCGTGCTGGTCGGCCGTGCCGAACGTCCAGATCGGCGGCGTGGCGATCCCGGTGTGCGCGCCCAGGCCGGCCGCGACCCCGCCCGACCCGCACCGCGCGAGCTCCTCGGCCCACACCGCGTCGTGCAGGTGGTCGCCGCCCTGGCCGCCCACCGACTCCGGGTACTTCAGCCCCAGGAACCCGAGCTCACCGGCGCGCGCGAACACCTCGTCGGGGAACCAGCGCTCGTCCTCCCATCGGGCGGCGTGGGGACGCAGCTCGGTGTCGACGAACCGGCGGATCGAGGCGCGCAGGTCCTCGTGCTCGGCGGTGAACGGCGACGGCATGGCCGGGACGCTAGCGCCCGGCCCGGCCGCCCGCGTCGTTGTCGGATCGAGCTCGCTATGCGACCGCGACCCGACAACGATGGGACGGCCTCACCGAGGGGTGCAGCCCGCACCGCCTCGCATCAGGACGAGTGGCGATTCAGCCCCGCTCGGCGGGGCCCATTCGCCATTCGGCGCGGGACATGGACCCGCGCGGACGGGGCGGCGCGCCGGCCCGCTCGCCTTCGACGACGTCGTTCTGCGCGGTCTCGGGGATCGCGCCGTGCGAGCGGAGCGCGTGGCGTTCCCGCGCCGTTGTCAGATGGAGCTCGCTCTGCGATCACGAGACGACAACGAGGGAGGGGATCAACGATGGCCGCGCGGCTGGGCCCCGCGGCCGCTCGCTCGCCTTCGATGAGGTCGTTCTGCGGCGGCTCGGCCGCCCGCGCGGTGCGAGCGCCGCGCGTGGCCGCGCGCCGGTGCGGCGGCGGGCGCCCGCCCGCCGCCGCTCAGAGGATCAGCGCGTCGGGGCGTCCGCGCAGGCGAACCGCTGGTTGATCACCCGGTCGCCCGGAGGCTTGGGGCCGACGTAGCGCACGCGCAGGCGCCGGTACTGGTAGGCGTCCCCGCACTGCGTCACGCGGTAGAGCTTGAAGCGGACCTTGAAGTTCTGGGTGTTGCCCGCCGCGCAGTTGGGCTCGCACAGGTTCACGGTCGCGGTGCCGGTCCCGGTCGCGGTGCGCGAGTTGTACTTCTTGTAGCGGATCTTGTTGATGACGACGCCCGCGTCGGCGCAGAAGACCGTGATCGTCTTCGGCTTGTAGACCTGCTTGACGCAGTCGGAGACGTAGGCGCGGATCTGATCGTCGTTGCCGCTGCCGGCGCTCGCGGTCGCGATGGGCATGGCCACGAAGGCCGCGGCGGTGAGGGCGATGAGAGACCTGAACATGATCGGCGAACCTACCGGGGCGACAGGCGGGATGCTGCTGTTTCGTCCGCGGCACGACGGCGCGTCAGCAGGCCGGTGGCGGTCGCCGCCGCCCCGATCGCGGCCGCGACGACCGGCACGACGAGCGCCGCGCGGAAGCCGTCGAGCTGCGCCTGGGCGCTCCCGCCGTCGGTGGCCGCGACGGCGATCGCCGTCGCCACGGCCAGCCCGAGCGCGGCGCCGAACTGCATCGACACGTTGAGCAGCCCGCCGGCGAGCCCCTGCTCCTCGGCGTCGACGCCGTCGGTCGCGGCGATCGTCAGCGGCCCGTAGGCGAGCGCGAACGCGACGCCGACCAGCACCATCGTCGGCAGCATCGCCCAGTACGTCCAGTCCAGCCCGAGCGGCAGGAACAGCGCGTAGGCGACGATCGCGACCGCGAAGCCCGCGCCGATCACCCGCGCGGTCCCGAACCGGGCGACGAGCGGCGGCGTCAGCGTGGGGGCGAGGATCGCGTCGAGCCCGACGACGGTGAGCGCCAGGCCGGTCTCCACCGACGACCACCCGCGGACCTGCTGCAGGTACAGCACCACGACGAACTGGAAGGCCATGTAGCTGCCGACCAGCACCGCGGCCGAGACGTTCGCGCGCACGAGCGGGACCGAGCGCAGGATCCCCAGCCGCACGAGCGGGGACGCCGACCGGCGCTCGACGACCGCGAAGGCGGCCAGCAGCGCGGCCGACGCGAGCGCGGTCGCCAGCGTCTGGCCGACGCTCACCTCGGGCGCCATCACGACCGAGTAGACGGCGAGCAGCATCCCGCCGGTGATGCTCAGCGCGCCCGCGACGTCGAACCCGCGCCCGTCGCGCGCCGGCGGCTCCCCGGCCGGCACCAGGCGCAGCGCGAGCGGCAGCAGCGGGGCCGCCGCCAGCACCGGCGCGAAGAACACCCAGCGCCAGCTCAGCGCCGTCAGCAGCCCGCCGACGACCATGCCCAGCGACACGCCGCCCGCGGCGATGCCGGCGTACACGAGCAGCGCCCGGTTGCGGACCGTGCCCTCGGCGAACGTCGTCGTGATGATCGACAGCGCGGCGGGGGTGAGGAAGCCGGCGCTCACGCCGGTGACGAACCGCGCCACGATCAGCATCCAGCCCTCCGACGACAGCCCGCCCAGGCCCGAGAAGGCGATGAAGACCGCGAGGGCGGCGACGAACATGCGCCGGCGGCCGAGCAGGTCGGCGGCGCGCCCGCCGAGCAGCACGAATCCGCCATAGCCGAGCGCGTACGCGCTGACGACCCACTGCAGCGCGGTCGTCGACATGTCGAGGTCGGCGCGCATCGACGGCAGCGCGACGCCCATCATCGACAGGTCGATGCCTTCGAGGAACACGACGCCGCAGAGGACGAGGAGCATGGCCCAGGCGCGGGCGGTGAAGCGGTGCAGCGGTGGCGCGTCGGTGGCGGTGGTCACGGGGCTCTCCGGGGTGGTTCCTTCTGGTAACTGACCGCATCATGCGTCACCATTGGCGCCGATGGAAGACGGCACTTCTTCGGCACCGAGTTCCTGCCGGGGAACCGAGTACGACGGCGACCCGTTCCAGTGGGACGCGCGCGAGGACTGCGAGGTCCGCCAGATCCTCGACCGCGTCGCCGACAAGTGGTCGCTGCTGGTCATCGCCCTGCTCGAGCACCGGACGATGCGCTTCAGCGAGCTGCGCCGCGAGATCGACGGCATCAGCCAGCGGATGCTCACGGTGACGCTGCGCCAGCTCGAGCGCGACGGCCTCGTCAACCGCACCGTGTACCCGGTCGTCCCGCCGCGGGTGGAGTACGCGCTGACCCCGCTCGGCGCCAGCCTGCATGCGACGATCCAGGCGCTCGTGACCTGGACCGAGGCCCACCAGAGCGAGATCGCCGCGGCGCGCGAGGCCTACGACGCGCGCGTGGCCGCCGAGGCCGCCGCCGTCGAGCCCGCGCGCACGTGATCGTCCAGCTCAGCGACCCCCACGTCGGAACCGATCCGCCCCGCGACGCCGACGCGCTGGCCGCCGCCGTCCGCGCCGTCCTCGCGCTGCCGCAGGCGCCCGACGCGGTGGTCGTCACCGGCGACCTGACCGACCACGGCGACGCGGCCGAGTACGCCGAGGTGCGCGACGTCCTCGCGGCGCTGCCGATGCCGGTCCACGTGCTGCCCGGCAACCACGACGACCGCGCGGGCCTGCGCGCCGCGTTCGGGCTCGACGGCGGCGCCGCCGACCCGATCGCCTGCGCCGCCGTGTGCGGGGACCTGCGCCTCGTGGTGTGCGACACCACCCGGCCCGGCCACGCCGACGGCCGCCTCGACCTCCCGTGGCTGGCCGGCGAGCTCGCGGCCGACCGCGAGACCCCGACGATCGTCGCCATGCACCACCCGCCGGCGCCGACCGGCATCCCCGCCATCGACCACATCGGCCTGCCCGCCGCCGACCGCCGCGCGCTCGCGGACGTCCTGGCGCGCGCGCCGCAGGTGCGCCGCGTCATCGCCGGGCACGTCCACCGCAGCGCGCTGGCCACGATCGGGAGGACGCCGGTCGTAATGCTCGGCGGCACGCGCACCCAGCTGCGCCTCGACTTCGGCGCCGACGTGTTCGAGATGGTCGAGCAGCCGCCGCTGCTCGCCGTCCACCGGCTGGTCGACGGCGAGCTGGTGAGCCACCTGCAGCCCGTCTAGAGCCCGTACGACCGCCCGATCACGTCGAGCATGATCTCGTCGGTCCCCGCGCCGATCCGGTTGAGGCGCATGTCGCGCCAGATCCGCTCGACGCCGTACTCCTTCATGTAGCCGGCCCCGCCGTGGATCTGGATGCACTCGTCGGCGACCTCGACCGCGACGCGCGCGGCGTGGAGCTTGGCCATCGAGATCTCGCGCACCGGGTACTCGCCGTTCTGGAAGCGCCACGCGGTCGTGTACACCATCTGGCGGGCGCTCTCGATCTTCGTCGCCATCTCGGCGAACTTGTGGCGGATGACCTGGAACTTGCCGATCTGGCGCCCGAACGCGGTGCGCTCCTTCGCGTACGCCAGGGTCATGTCGAAGCAGTGCTGGGCGCCGGCGACGCACCCGGCGGCGCCGATCAGCCGCTCGCCCTGGAGCTCCCACATGATGTGGTAGAAGCCCTTGCCGACCTGGCCGAGGACCGCGCTCGCGGGCACGCGCACGTCCTGGAAGGCGAGCAGCGCCGTGTCGGACGCGTGCATGCCGAGCTTCTCCAGGCGCTTCTCGCGGATGACGCCGGGCGCGTCCATCGGCACGAGGAAGAGCGTGAAGCCGTCGTAGCCGGCGTCGGGGTCGGTCTTGGTGACGAGCACGATCACGTCGGCGCGGTGGCCGTTGGTGATGTACGTCTTGGACCCGTTGATGACGTAGTCGTCGCCGTCGCGCACCGCGCGGGTCTTGATGCCCGAGACGTCGGAGCCGGCGTCGGGCTCGGTGATGCCCAGGCAGAGGATCTTCTCGCCCTTGATCGCGGGGACGACCCACTCCTGCTTCTGCTCCTCGGTGCCGAACGCGAGGATCGGCGGCATCGCCATGTCGGTGTGGACGGCGACGCCCATCGCCAGGCCGCCGGAGTTCGCGTGCACGAGCTCCTCGGCGAGCACGAGCGACGTGTAGTAGTCGCCGCCCTGGCCGCCGTACTCCTCGGGCTTGTCGAGGCCGAGGAAGCCGAGCTCGCCCATGCGGCGGAACACCGAGTCGGGGAACGTCGTCTCCTCCCACTCCTCGGCGTGGGGCGCGAGCTCGCGCTGGGCGAAGGCGCGGATCGACTCGCGCAGCTGCTCGTGCTCGTCGGTGAAGATGAAGTGCTTGCGCCGAGCGTCGAAGTCCGGCTTGAGGACGGTGTCGGAGGCGGCCATGGGCGGACGGTACCGGCAATCGCGCCGAAAGTGAACAGTAGAACTTCCTACTTTCCACAAACGGCCGCCAGGACGTAGGATGCGGCCGTGCCCAAGGTGCTCTACGACGCGGCCGACGGCGTCGCGACGATCACGCTCGACGACCCCGACACGCGCAACGCGCTGTCGACCGAGCTGCTGGACGAGCTGATCGCCGCGTTCGCGCGGGCCCGCGACGACGATGCCGTGCGCTGCGTCGTCCTCGCCTCCAGCCACGAGCGCACGTTCTCCGGCGGCGCCAACCTCGGCGGCTTCGGCGCGGACGTCCCGCTGGTCCGCAAGCACGAGGCCAGCGCGCGCTTCGTCGAGCTCTTCCAGCTCATCGGCCAGCTCGGCAAGCCGTCGATCGTGAAGGCCGGCGGCCACGTGCTCGCGGGCGCGCTCGGCGTCGCGCTGGCCTGCGACCTCATCGTCGCCAGCGAGAGCGCGAGCTTCGGGACGCCCGAGATCAACGTCGGGGCGTTCCCGTTCATGATCATGGCGATCATCTACCGCAACGTCGGGCGCAAGAAGACCAACGAGCTGCTGCTGCTCGGCGAGCGCATCGACGCCCGCGAGGCCGAGCGCATCGGGATCGTCAACCGGGTCGTGCCCGACGCCGAGCTCGACGCCGCGGTGGCCGAGTGGGCCCGGAAGCTCGCCGCCAAGTCGCCGCTGATCATGCGCCTGGGCAAGGACGCCATGTACCGCCAGATGGACCTGCCGTTCGTCGAGGCGCTCGAGTTCCTGCGCGGCAACCTCACGATCGCCCAGTCGACCGAGGACATCGTCGAGGGCGTGACCGCGTTCTTCGAGAAGCGGGAGCCGGTGTGGAAGGGCCGCTGATCGTCGTCCCCGACGCGTTCACCGGCCACGAGGAGGTCGGGCCCAACGCGCGCGCGCTCGCTCGCCTGATCGGCGAGGGGCAGGAGGTCGCCGCCGACCCCGCCGCCGTGCGCGCCGCGCTGCGCGACCGCCCGGTCGTCGTCTCGTCGGAGTGCAGCGTCGCGCTCGCCACGCTGCCGTGGCTGGCCGAGGCGCACCCCGGCGCGCGCGTGCTGTGGCTCGACGCGCACGCCGACTTCAACACGCCCGACACCTCGCCCAGCGGCTACACGGGCGGGATGCCCGTCGCCGGCGCCACCGGCCAGTTCGACGCCGGCGTCGCCCCGGCGCTGCCCGCCGACCGCCTGGTCTACTTCGGCCTGCGCGACGTCGACCCCGGCGAGCAGGAGCTGCTGGACCGCTCCGGCGCGACCGTCGCCGCCGACGCCGCCGCGGCGCTGGACGCGCTCGGCGACGGCCCCGTGTTCGTCCACCTCGATCCCGACGTCATCGACGGCTACCCGAGCGCGTTCCCGCCGCCGCCGGGCGGCCCGACCGCCGACGACCTGCGCGCGCTGCTGGCCGCGGTCGCCCGGCGCAACGAGGTCGTCGGCGTCACCGTCGCGTGCGTCGCCGGCCCGCCCGAGATCCCCCATCGCATCGTGGAGCCCCTGCTGTGAGCGAGACCGACACGTCCACCTCGATCCTGCGCCCGCTCGTCGAGGAGCTGGCCGAGCGCCGCGCCGCCGCGCGCCTGGGCGGGGGCGAGGAGAAGATCGCCCAGCAGCACGCCAAGGGCGCGCTGACCGCCCGCGAGCGCATCGACCTGCTCGTCGACGAGGGCACGTTCACCGAGCTGGGCCTGCACGCGGGCATCCACTACTCGGTCCGGGGCCTGGAGGGCAAGGAGGCGCCCGCCGACGGCGTCATCACCGGCTACGGCAAGGTCGACGGGCGGATGGTCGCGGTGGCGGCCTACGACTTCACGGTCATGGCCGGGTCGATGGGCATGACCGGCGAGCTGAAGGTCACGCGCCTGCGCGAGATCGCGCTGTCCAAGCGGATGCCGATGGTGTGGCTGCTCGACAGCGCGGGCGCGCGGATCCAGGAGGCGGTCGGCTCGCTGTTCGCCGGCTCCGGGCACCTGTTCCGCGAGGAGGTCGTCGCGTCGGGCGTGATCCCGCAGGTGGCGGCGCTCATGGGCCCGTGCGCGGCCGGCACCGCCTACATCCCCGGGCTGGCCGACTTCGTGCCGATGGTCAAGGGCCGCGGCTCGATGGCGCTGGCCGGGCCCCACCTCGTGCGCGCCGCGATCGGCGAGGACGTCACCCAGGAGGAGTTGGGCGGCTCGCGCGTGCACTGCCGCAAGTCCGGGGTCGGCGACCTCGAGGTCGCCTCCGACGAGGAGTGCATCGCGGCGATCAAGCGCTACCTGTCGTTCTTCCCCTCGCACAACCAGGAGCCGCCGCCGGTGCGCGAGACCGCCGACCCGGTCGACCGCATGGACGAGGAGCTGCTCGACGTGCTCCCCGAGTCCAACCGCAAGCCGTACGACATGTACGAGGTGATCCGGCGCATCGTCGACGACGGCGAGTGGATGGACCTCAAGCCGCAGTGGGCGAAGACGATCATCACGTGCCTGGCGCGGATGGGCGGGCGGCCGGTCGGGATCGTCGCCAACCAGCCCAAGCAGCTCGGCGGCATCCTCGACAACGACTCGGCCGACAAGGCGGCGCGGTTCGTCAACCTCTGCAACGCCTACGGGATCCCGCTTGTCTTCCTCATGGACGTGCCGGGCTTCATGGTCGGCACCAAGGTCGAGGAGGCGGGCATCATCCGCCACGGCGCGAAGATGCTCTACGCGGTCGCCAACGCGACGGTCCCGAAGATCACCGTCGTGCTGCGCAAGGCCTACGGCGCCGGCTACTACGTGATGAACGGGCGCGCGTACGAGCCCGACCTGATCGTCGCCTGGCCGAGCGCGGAGATCAGCGTGATGGGCGCCGAGGGCGCGGTCGAGATCGTCTTCCGCAAGCAGGTCGAGGCGGCCGAGGACCCCGCGGCGATGAAGCAGCAGCTCATCGACGAGTACCGCAAGATCATCGACGTCTACATCCCGGCGCGCAACGCGATGATCGACGACGTGATCGACCCGCGCGAGACGCGCCCGACCATCATCCGGGGGCTGGAGATGGCCGAGCGCAAGCACGTCGAGCGCCCCTGGAAGCGCAACGGCGTCGTGCCGGTGTAGCGCGCCGTCAGCGGCCCCGGCGCGGGGGGACGGCGGCGCGCGGCGCGCCCGGCGGGACGACCCGGCGCGCCTTCTTGCCGCGCAGCGCCTCGGCGAGCGCGCGGCGGCGCGCCATCTCGCGCTGCACGCGGTCGACGAGCTGAGCGGGCTCGTCGCGTGGGTCCGTCGTCCGGTCGCTGATCTCGGTCATGTGCCTCCTCGGGCGTGCGTCTTCCTGCCAGAGGCCCAGGTCCGCGCGCCGCTGCGGATCACCGACCGTTCCTGCTGGCCATCACGGGCGGCGCGTCTCCCGAAGGCCTCGCGTCGCTCGTGGATGGCCATACCCATGGCCTGGGCGCATCATGCGGTCGCCGAGGGACCCGGTCCCCTGGGCCGGCGTCCCCCGCCGCGGAAGACGTAGACGACGCCCGCGAAGTCGGCGATCGTCGCCAGCAGGTGGACGACGAGGACGACCGCCAGGGCCTGCCAGCTGTCGACCGCGGCGACCCACAGCACGGCCGCGACCACGATGAGCATGGCGATCGTGAAGAGCCCCAGCAGGACCATGATGCGCCCGGCGTCGTCGCGCACGGGGCCGGCGCCGTCGTCGGGAGGCGGCGGCGGTCCGACGAGCATCCGCCGCCGGCGTGCGGAGAGAGCGGCCATGGCCTGAAGTTTTTCACAATGCGGCTGGGCAAACCAGGGCGATCCCTGATAGTTTCCACAGCGCCGATGGATAAAGGCACGGTCATCCCCCGACTCCGCCTGACGTCCTGTGGCCCTGCCGCGGCGGTCGCCCTGACGGCGGCCGTCGCGGTGCTCCTGCTCGCGCCCGTCTCCGCCCACGCCGGCACGCTCCTCCCCGAGCGCGGCGGCTCGCCCAACGCCGACCGCATCGCCTCGCTCTACGCGCTCGTCCTCGTCTTCGCCGGGCTCGTGTTCGCGGGCGTCGTCATCGCGCTCGTCTACGCGCTGTGGCGCTACCGCGAGCGCCGCAACCCCGTCGCCGCGCAGGTCCGCGGCAACACGCGGCTGGAGATCGGCTGGACGGTCGCGGCGGCGGGGCTCATCGTGTTCCTCGCCGTCTGGTCGCTCGCCAAGCTCGACGCGATCGAGTCCCCCGACGAGGCGGCTGCGGCGCCCGCCGCCGTCGAGGCCGGGATCGTCGAGCCCGGCCCCGGCCAGTCGCTGCGCATCGAGGTCGTCGGGCGCCAGTACCTGTGGATGTACCGCTACCCGGGCGGCGTCTACTCGTACGGCGAGATGGTCGCGCCCGTCGGCGTCACCGTCGAGCTCGACGTGACCTCGGTCGACGTCGCCCACTCGTGGTGGATCCCCAAGCTCGGCGGCAAGATCGACGCGCTGCCCGGCTACGTCAGCCACACGTGGTTCCGGATCGAGCGGCCGGGCGTCTACACCGGCCAGTGCGCCGAGCTGTGCGGCCGCAACCACGCCGAGATGCGCGCGCAGGTGCGCGGCGTCGAGCCCGAGCGCTACGTCGACTGGCTCGAGCGCCAGCGCGCGCTCATCCGCGAGGCCGACGAGCAGGTCGCGCGCGACCGCGCCGGGAGCGGCGCCTGATGGCGGCCACCGAGGCTCCCGCCGCTCCGGCGACCGCGACGCGGGCGGTGCCCGAGATCGTCGCCCACCGGGTCGACCGGCCGGTGTCGGGCTGGCTGGGCTGGGTGACGACCACCGACCACAAGCGCATCGGCGTCCTCTACCTGGCGACGGCGCTCGCGTTCATGATGGTCGGCGGGGTCGAGGCGCTGTTGATGCGCACGCAGCTCGCCGAGCCGTCGAACACGCTGCTGTCGGCCGACCGCTACAACCAGCTCCTCACGATGCACGGCTCGACGATGGTGTTCCTCGTCGTCATGCCGATCTGGGCGGCCGTGGCCAACTACGTCGTCCCGCTGATGATCGGGGCGCGCGACATGGCGTTCCCGCGCCTGAACGCGCTCTCCTACTGGCTGTACCTCGCCGGCGGCATCGTCTTCTACGGCGCGGTGTTCTTCAGCCCGCCGGAGGCCGGCTGGACCGCGTACACGCCGCTGTCGACCGGCCCCTACATCCCGGGCAACGGCACCGACGCGTGGATCTTCCTCATCCACCTGACGGGCGTCAGCTCGATCATCGGCGCGATCAACTTCACGGTGACGATCGCCAACATGCGCGCGCCGGGGATGGGGTGGAGCCGCATCCCGCTGTTCTGCTGGTCGGTGCTCGCGCAGGCGTTCATGATCCTGCTCACGTTCCCGGTGGTGGCGGCGACGGTGACGCTGATGCTCACCGACCGCCACTTCGGCACGTGCTTCTTCGACCCGGCCTGCGGCGGCTCGGCGCTGCTCTACCAGCACCTGTTCTGGTTCTTCGGCCACCCCGAGGTCTACATCATGATCCTGCCGGCCTTCGGGGTGATCTCGGAGGTGCTGCCGGTCTTCGCGCGCAAGCCGATCTTCGGCTACCACGCGATCGCCGCGTCGAGCATCGGGATCGCGTTCCTGTCGACGCTCGTGTGGGCGCACCACATGTTCACGACGCCGCTCACGACGATCGTGCTGGCGTTCTTCATGCTCTCGTCGATGGTCATCGCCGTCCCGACCGGCGTGAAGGTCCTCAACTGGCTGGCCACGCTGTTCCGCGGCTCGATCAACCCCGCCACGCCGCTCTACTTCGCCGCCGGCTTCCTCGTCCTGTTCACGCTGGGCGGCATCACCGGGGTGATGCTCGCGATCTTCCCGATCGACCGCCAGGTCCACGACAGCTACTTCGTCGTCGCCCACTTCCACTTCGTGCTGGTCGCGGGCGCGGTGTCGGCGGCGATGGCGGCGCTCTACTACTGGTTCCCGAAGATGACGGGGCGGATGCTCGACGAGCGTCTGGGCAAGCTCTCGTTCTGGCTGCAGTTCGTCGGGTTTCTGGGCACGTTCCTGATCCAGCACTCGCTCGGGCTGTCGGGGATGCCGCGGCGCATCTACACGTACGCGTCCGACGCCGGCTGGGGCCCCGAGAACCTCATCTCGACCGTCGGCGCCTACGTGCTCGGCATCGGCGTCGTCATCACGGTCGTCAACGTGGCCTGGAGCCTGCGCCGCGGGCGGCGCGCCGGGCCGGACCCGTGGCGGGGCAACACGCTGGAGTGGTTCACGCCCTCGCCGCCGCCGCCCCACAACTTCGACGTGATCCCGCGGGTGCGCTCGGTCGAGCCGATGCGCGACATCCGCCACGCGATCGCGGCCCGCACGGCGGTGGAGGCCGAGACGTGAGCGACGACGTCCGCCTCGTCGTGCTGCTCGGCGCCCTGCACGTCGTGGGCTTCGGGCTCGGCGCGGGGCTCCTGCTCCTCGCGCTGCGCACGGGCGAGCGCCCGCCTCCGTCCGACGGGCCGGACGGAGGCGGCGGGGGCGGCTCCTCCTCCTTGCCGCCCCCGCCGTCGCTCGGGCCGCCGCTCCCCGACGCGCGCCCCGCGCGGGTGCGCCTGCGCGATCACACCCGTCCGGGCGGGCGCCTGGCACCGGCTCCGCGACGGCGCTCGCCCGGCGAACCGCCGCGGATCCCGGCTCCGCCGTAGCGTCCGCGGCTTGACCCGCCGCGGGGCGTCCGCGAAAGTAGGGAGTAGGACTTCCCACTTCCCACGAAGGACGCCCGCCCCGTGAGCCTCGACGACCCGGTCATCATCACCTGCTCCATCTCCGGCGCGATCGCCGACCGCGACCAGTGCCCGGCGATCCCCTACACGCCGCAGGAGTACGCGGCCGAGGCGCGCCGGATCGTCGACGAGGGCGGGGTGATGATCCACATCCACGCGCGCCGGCCCGACGGGACCCCGAGCTTCGAGGTCGAGGACTTCCGCGCGATCACCGAGGCGATCCGGGCCGAGATCGGCGACGCGGCGATCATCAACTACTCCACGGGCGCGATCGGCGTGCCGATCGAGAAGCGCGTCGCCTACCTGCGCGAGCTGCGCCCCGACGTCGCCGCGCTGAACATGGGGTCGATGAACTACGCGAAGTACTCGTCGCGGCGCAAGGACTTCGTGTTCCAGACCGTGTTCGCCAACCCGTTCGACGAGATCATCGCGCTGCTGACGGCGATGAACGAGCTCGGCATCAAGCCCGAGCACGAGTGCTTCGACGTCGGCCACGTCGGGTCGCTCGCGCCGCTCGTCGACATGGGCGTGCTGAAGCCGCCGCTCCACGTCAGCGCGGTGATGGGCATCGTGGGCGGCGTCCCGCCGACCGCGCGCAACCTCGCCGCGATGGCCGACAACGTGCCCGAGAACGGCCACTGGGGCGTCATCGGGGTCAGCCGCCGCCAGTGGATGCTCGTGGCCGCCGCGCTGACGCTCGGCGGCTCGATCCGGGTCGGCCTGGAGGACAACTTCTACCTGCCCGACGGCTCGATGGCCCGCTCCAACGGCGACCTGATCGCCAAGGCGCGCCAGATGACCGAGGACGTCGGCCGCCGGCCCGCGACCGTCGACGAGGCGCGGGCGCTGCTCGGGCTCCCGGAGCGGGTGGCCGCGTGAGCGACGGCCTGCCGCTCGAGGGCGTCCGCGTCCTCGACCTCTCGCGGCTGCTGCCCGGCCCGTTCTGCTCGCTGCTGCTGGCCGACTTCGGCGCCGACGTCGTGAAGGTCGAGGACACCGGCGCCGGCGACTACGCGCGCTGGGCGCCGCCGCGCTTCGACGGGGTGGAGGACTCGGCGGCGGGCGCGTTCTTCCTCGCGCTGAACCGCAACAAGCGCTCGATCCGGGTCGACCTCAAGACCGAGGCGGGCCGCGACGTGCTGCTGCGCCTGGCGCGCGACGCCGACGTGCTGCTGGAGTCGTTCCGCCCCGGCGTGCTCGACCGGCTCGGCGTCGGCTACGAGCGGCTGCGCGAGGCGAACCCCGGGCTCGTGTACTGCGCGATCACCGGCTACGGCCAGGACGGCCCGTACCGCGACCGCTCCGGCCACGACATGAACTACCTCGGGCTCGTCGGGCTGCTCGGGCTGACCGGCGAGGCCGGCGGCCCGCCCGTCCCGCCCGCCGGGCAGATCGCCGACATCGGTGGCGGCGCGCTGATGGCGGCGTTCGCGATCCTCGCCGCGCTGCGAGAGCGCGACCGCTCCGGCGAGGGCCAGCTCGTCGACGTCTCGATGGCCGACGGCGCGCTGTCGTGGCTGGGGATGCTCGCCGCGCGAGTATTCGCCGGCGACGCGCCGCCGCGCCGCGGCCGGCTCGAGCTGGCCGGCGGCATCATCTGCTACCGGCCGTACGCGGCGTCGGACGGGTGGGTGACGCTCGGCGCGCTGGAGCCGAAGTTCTGGGCCGCGTGGTGCCGCGGCGTCGGGCGCGAGGACCTGATCGAGCGCCAGTTCGACCCGCCCGGCAGCGACACGCACCGCGAGGTCGAGGCGATCTTCGCCGCCCGCACCCGCG
>DATMSA010000119.1:0-7786 GCA_035565675.1 Capillimicrobium sp.
CGGGCAGCTCGAGCGGGGTGTCCATCTACTGCTGCGACTGGTCCGCGCCGACGGTCACCACGACGAGCGCGTCGGCGCCGGCCGTCGCCTGGATGACCTCGTCGATCGGGACGACGGCGTCGCTGCCGGCGTTGATCGTGCGCGCGACCTGCCGCGCGACGCGCTCGTTGCCCTCCTGGTAGGAGACCTGGGTCGCGGAGCGCTGCTGGTCGGGCGCGTTGGTGACGTTGCCGATCCGGTAGCCGGCGGCCTCGATGCGGTCGGCCACCGCGCGCGCGAGCCCGGGGACCGTCGTGCCGTTGAGGACGGCGACGGTCGTCTCGCCGCGCGGCACCCGCTCCTCGCGCGTGCCCTCGCGCGTCGTGCGCGCGGGCTCGCCGAACGCGTTGCCCTCGGTGGTGGCGGCGCGGCCGCCGGACGGCTCGTCGTCGCCGCCGAGCTGGGTGAACGCGAAGACGCCGGCGGCGAGCACGAGCACGACGGCGCCGGTCACGAGCGCGATCGCGCGGCCCCGGCCGCGGCCGCCGCCGCCCGCGGGGGCGCCGCCGCGGCCGCCGCCGCGCGGCGGGATCGTGGCCGCGGGCGTGGAGGCGCGCAGCGGCTGGGCGCCGCGGGAGCGCGCGGCGGGCGCGGCGGGCGCGGGCCGGGCGGCCGGCGGCGTGAGCGGCTGCGGGACCCCGGCGGGCGCCGCGGGGGCCGGCTGCGCGGTGGTCGGCTGGTCGTCGCCGGCGGGCGCGGCCGGCGCGGCCGGGGCCGCGGCGTCGCCCGCGCCCTGGTCGGCGCCGGGGGCGCCCGGCGTGGCGGGCGCGCCGGGGGTGCCGGTCTGCCCGTTGGCAGGCGCGGTCGTGCCGGGAGCGCCGCCGGCGGCGGTCGCGGCGGCGCCGGCGGCCGTGGCGGGCGCCGCGGTCGCCGGACGCGGCGCGCCGGGAGCGCCGGGCGTGCCCGGCGTCGGCGCGGTGCCGGGGGCGCCCGGGGTCCCGGGCGTGGCGGCGGGAGCGCTGCCCGGGGCGCCGGGGACGCTGGGGCGCGCCTGGGCGGCCTGCCCGGCCGGCGTCGCGGGCTGCGCGGCCTGGCGGACGGGCTGCGCCTGCACGCGCCGCTGCTGGGCGGCGACGACCGCGCGCCCCTGCAGCTCGGCCGCGCGCTCGGGCGCCCGGCCGGCCCATTCGCGCAGGCGCTTCAGCTCGCGCGCCTGGGCGAAGTAGAGCATCGAGAGAACCGCCAGTCCGAGGATCGCGGCCAGACCGGCGATCGCTCCGATCGTCTCGACCTGGCTGGGCACGGAGAGGGCAGCGGGCAGCGCGGCGTCAGCCATGGGATCCGTGGCAGTGTAGGCCCAGGTGGGGATCCACCTCGCCGCCGGACCGCCCCCGCGGGCTACGTCGCGGCGTCGAGCGGAGCCCCGCCGCGGACGCCGGACAGCTCGGTGACCTTGCGCGCCAGCGCCGCGGCGTCGCCCTCGAGCACGAGCAGCCCGATCTCGTCGAACATCGCCGACACGACGTCCGGCGCGAGCGGCTCGCGCTCGGCCAGGTGGATCTTCTCCGCGGGCGTCGGCATGCGCCGCTCGTAGGGGTTGAAGAGGTCCTCGTGCAGCTTCTCGCCCGGCCGGCGGCCGACGACCTCGATCGCGATGTCCTCGTCGGGGCGCAGGCCCGACAGCTCGATCATGTCGCGGGCGAGCTGCATGATCGACACGGGCTCGCCCATCTCCAGCACGTAGATCTCGCCGCCGGTGCCCAGCGAGCCCGACCGGATGACGAGCTGCACCGCCTCGGGGATCGTCATGAAGTAGCGGGTCATCCGCTCGTCGGTGACGGTCACCGGGCCACCCTTGGCGATCTGCTGGCGGAAGATCGGCACGACGCTGCCCGACGAGCCGAGCACGTTGCCGAAGCGGACGGTCGCGTAGCGCGTCTGCGGGTAGCGGCCGCTGGCCTCCTCGACGGCGAACTCGGCCAGCGCCTTGGAGGCGCCCATCACGGTCGCCGGGGCGACCGCCTTGTCGGTCGAGATGAGGACGAAGCGCTTGGCCGCGCAGTCGCCGGCCACCCGCGCCATCACGCGCGTCGCCAGCGCGTTGTTGCGGACCGCCTCGACCGGGTTGAGCTCCATCAGCCCGACGTGCTTGTAGGCGGCCGCGTGGAAGACGACCGAGGGGCGCAGGTCGCGGAAGACCTCGCGCATGCGCTCCTCCTCCTTGCAGTCGGCCAGGACGGCGGCGAGGTGCGAGGGGTGCACGTGGCGGTCGTCCTCGAGCTCGCGCTGGATGCGGAAGAGGTTGTCCTCGGCGTGGTCGAGGAGGATCAGCCGGCGCGGCGCGCCGCGGGCGATCTGCCGGCACAGCTCGGAGCCGATCGAGCCGCCGGCGCCGGTGACGAGCACGACCTCGCCGTCGAGGTAGCGGCCGACGCGCTCCTCGAAGCGCACCGGCTCGCGGCCGAGGACGTCCTCGACCTGCACCTCGCGCACCTGGCGCACGTACGTCGACGAGCCGCCCTGCAGCAGCTCGAACACGGTCGGGAGCGTGCGGACGGGGATGCCGCGCTTGCGGCACGCGCCGACGATCCGCGCGCGCAGCGTGCCCGGCGCCGACGGGATCGCGATGAGCACCTCGTCGGGCTCGACCTCCTCGAGGATGCGCGGAAGCTCCTGCGTGGTGCCGAGCACGCGGACGCCGTGGAGGCGCATCCCGATCTTCGTGGGGTCGTCGTCGACGAACCCGACCGGGTTCAGGCGCAGGTCGCGGTTGCGCAGGATCTCCTCGAGCACGTGGCGCCCGCCGTTGCCGGCGCCGACGATCAGCACCGAGCGCGCGTCGCCGCGCGGGCGGAAGCCGCGCGGCCGCTCGTAGCGGATGCGCGCGGCCAGGCGCGCGCCGCACAGCAGCGCGATCGCGATGAGCGCGAACAGGGCGACGACCGAGGACGGCAGGCCGAGCCCGACCTCGCCCTCGCTGGTCAGCCGCGTCACCGGGTGGAAGACCGCGATGCCGAACACGAGCGCGAGCGTCACGAGCACGACCGAGCGCACGACGACGAGCAGGTCGCGCTGGCCCGAGAAGCGCCACCACTTCCCGTACATGCGCGAGACGACGAAGACGATCAGGCCGCCGACGACGACCCAGGCGATCGTGTCGCGCAGCAGCTCCTCGTACAGCGCCGGGATCCCCTGGTCGAAGCGCAGCCGGAACGCCGCCCAGTAGGCGACCCCCAGCAGCACGCCGTCCGCGAGGATCTGCGGGATCGAATGGCGGTGCAGGGGAAGGGCCGACCGGATGCGGCGGAGCACCGGCTGAAGTCTAGGGCGGTGCGGGCCCGTCAGGCGGGTCGAGCGGCCACGAGGTACTGGTAGGCGTTGAGGCGCTGCAGCACCTCGTCGCGGTCCTCGCCGAAGTGCGCGGCGTAGTCGGCGAGCTGCGCGACCTCCGGCGGGCACGGCTCCACCCGGTTGGCCTGCAGGGCGGTCGCCTGGAAGCCGGCCTCGTCGAGCATCGCGCCGATCTCCTCCAGCGTGAAGAAGTGGACGTGCGTGCGGTCCAGCAGCCCCTTGTCGCCGTACGTGAAGCGGTCGCGCACGAGGAGCTGGAACACGACGCTCCAGTGCTTCAGGTTCGGGATCGAGCAGACGATCGTGCCGCCGTCGGCCAGGTACGGGCGCAGCGTCCGCAGCAGCCCGGCCGGGTCGTGCATGTGCTCGAGGACGTCGCCGAACGTCATCGCGTCGAAGTGCCCGGGCGGATAGGGCAGCTCGGTGAGCGTCTGCAGGTCGAGGCGCAGCACCTCGTCGAGGTGCTCCTCGGCCAGGTCGGCGGCCTCGGCGAACACCTCGATGCCGACGACCTCGGCGCCGCGCTCGGCCTTCAGCGCCGCCCCGAGCGTCCCGGCGCCGCAGCCGACGTCGAGGACGCGGCGCGCGTCGGCCGGGACGAGCGCGCGGACGTCCGGGCGGTCGCCGGTGTAGTAGCGGTCGTGGCCGCCGTCGCCGACGTCGGCGGCGCGGACTCCGGGCGGGGGCGTGACGGGCACGCCCCCGTAGTCGGACGCGGCGGCGGGGCGCTTGAGGCTCAACCGGACCGCGGCCCGACCGATCACCGGGAGGTGCCCGACCGGTCCCCGCCCGTGGGCGTGGCCGTCCTCGCGGGCGGCCGCGCCGAGATGCTGCGCGCGTCCCTGAACGCCCATGCCGACGCGCTCGACGCGCTCGAGGCGGCGGGGTCGCCCACCTGCGCCGTCGTCGTCGACGCGACCGACCGTCCCGACGCCGCGGCGGTGGTCGCGGCGCTCGACGGCGCCACGGTCCTCGGCGGCGACCCGGCCGAGCCCGAGGCGGCCGCGCTCGCGCGCGCCGTCGCCGCGCTGCCCGGGACCGTCGAGCACGTCGTCCTGACGGCCACCGACGCCGCACCGGGCGCCACCGCCCTCGCGACGCTGCTGGAGGCCGCCCGCGGCGGCGCCGACCTCGTCCTGGCCGACCCGGCCGATCCCGCGCCCTACGCGCTCGCGCGCCGCGCCGCCCTCGCGCGGCTCGCCGACCTCCCGCCGGGCGAGCCGCCGGTCGCCGCCCTGGCCCGCGACCTGCGCGCCGCCGGCCGCACCGTCGCGCTCGCCGCCGGCGCCGGCGTCCTGCGCGGCGACACGAGCGAGGTCGTCACGCCGGGCGACGCGCGCGGCGCCGTGCTCGACACCGGCCACCCCGAGGCGGTGCGGATGGGCTACGCCACCTACCTCGGGCCGCGCAGCGTCGTCACCACCTGGGGACCGCTCGAGCGCATCGAGATCGGCGCCTACTGCTCGATCGCCGGCGACGTGCGCATCTTCCATCCCGGCGGCACGATGCTCGACGCCAACGGGGACCGCGTCGACACGACGCGCATCCGCGGCGCCCACCGCATGGGCACCGCCTCGACGTTCCCGATCGGGATCCTCGTCCCCGACGAGCCCTACGACGACGTGCCGCCCGACGCCGTCGCGGCCAAGCCGATGCGGATCGGCAGCGACGTGTGGATCGGCGCCGGCGCCGTGGTGATGGGCGAGGTCACCGTCGGCCACGGCGCGGTCATCGGCGCGGGCGCCGTCGTGCGCCGCGACGTCGCCCCCTACGAGATCGTCGTCGGCAACCCCCAGGTGGTCAAGCGCCGCCGCTTCGACGACGCCACCTGCGAGCGCCTGCTCAACGTCCGCTGGTGGGACTGGGACCCGGCGATCGTCCGCGGCAACCACACCCGCTTCGCCGCGCCGATCGACGCGTTCGTCGCCCGCTTCGACCCCGCCGGCGAGCTCGCGTGACCCCTCAAGGAACGCCCGTCGCCGCCGACCACCGGGGCGTGGCCACCTCCGCCGCCCAGATGACCGGGCTCGCCGGCTGTCACCTGATCGCCTTCCCGCAGGTCACCGACCCGCGCGGCAACCTGAGCTTCGTCGAGGGCGAGGTCCACGTCCCGTTCGACATCCGCCGCGTCTACTGGCTGTACGACGTGCCCGGCGGCGCCGAGCGCGGCGGCCACGCCCACCGCGACCTCGAGCAGGTCGTCATCGCGATGTCGGGCAGCTTCGACATCGTCCTCGACGACGGCCGCATCACCCAGCGGTTCCACCTCAACCGCTCCTACGCCGGGCTCTACATCCCCTCGATGGTGTGGCGGGAGATCGACAACTTCTCGTCGGGCTCCGTCTGCATGGTGCTCGCGTCCGAGCGCTACGACGAGGCCGACTACATCCGCGATCGCGCCCAGTTCCACCAGGAGGTCCGGTGCGGGTCCCCTTCCTCGACCTGACCGCCGCCCACGCGGAGCTCGGCGGCGAGCTGGAGCGCGCGTTCGCGCGCGTCGGGGCCGCCGGCCGCTGGGTCCTCGGCCCGGAGGTCGAGGCCTTCGAGCGCGACTGGGCCCGCGCCTGCGGCGCCGAGGCCGCGGTCGGCGTCGGCAGCGGCCTGGACGCCCTGTCGCTGACCCTGCGCGGCCTGGGCATCGGCCCGGGCGACGAGGTCGTCGTCCCCGCGCAGACGTTCATCGCCACCTGGCTGGCGGTCTCGGCCGTCGGCGCCACCCCGATCGCCGCCGACGTCGATGACGCCACCGGCAACCTCGACCCCGCGGCCGCCGCCGACGCGATCGGGCCGCGCACGCGCGCGATCCTTCCGGTGCACCTGTTCGGCCAGCCCGCCGACATGACCGCGCTGCGGGCGCTCGCCGACGACCACGGGCTGCGCCTCGTCGAGGACGCCGCCCAGGCCCACGGCGCCCGCTGGGCCGGCACGCCCGCCGGCGCGCTGGGCGACGCGGCCGCCTTCAGCTTCTACCCCGGCAAGAACCTGGGCGCGCTCGGCGACGCGGGCGCGGTCACCACCTCCGACGCGGCGCTCGCCGACGCGGTGCGCCTGCTGCGCAACTACGGCTCGCCGCGCAAGTACGAGCACGTCATCGAGGGGGTCAACAGCCGCCTCGACGAGCTGCAGGCCGCGTTCCTGCGGGCCAAGCTGGACCGCCTGGCGCAGTGGAACGCACGCCGCGCCCGGATCGCCGCCCACTACCGCGACGCGCTGGCGGGCCACGCCGCCGTCCGCGTCCCCGCCGTCCGCCCCGAGGCCGACCCGTCCTGGCACCTGTTCGCAGTCCGCTGCGCCGAGCGCGACGCGCTCGCCGAGCACCTGCGCGCCCGGGGCGTGGAGACCCTCGTCCACTATCCGACCCCGCCGCACCGCAGCCCGGCCTACGCCCTGCCCGGTCGCCACCCGAACGCGGAGGCCTGGGCCCGCGAGGAGCTCAGCCTGCCCATCGGACCGCACCTGAGCGACGCGCAGGTCGAGGAGGTCGTCGCGGCGGTCACCGACTTCGGCGCCGCGCGGCGGCGCCTCCACGACCGAACCCCAGAGACCCGGAGGTCCGCCGCATGAGCCTCGACGCCCAGGCCCTCGACGACTACGCCCGCCAGTACTACCTCGCCCAGATCGACGACCTCGACATCGAGGAGCTGCAGCAGGCCCTGAGCATGGGGCCGATCTCGCGCGCCGTCGCCGGCGCCGAGCGCGTGCTCGAGATGGGCTACGGCACCGGCCTGACCGTCCGCGAGCTGCAGGCCCGCGACGTCCCGATCGAGGTGCTCGAGGGCTCGCCGCTGCTGGTCGAGGAGGCGCGCCGCCACCATCCCGGCCTCGTCGTCCACGAGGGCCTGTTCGAGACCTACGCCCCGGGCCCGGTCTACGACGCCGTGCTGGCGCTGCACATCGCCGAGCACGTCGACGACCCGCGCTCGCTGTTCGCCCACGTCGCCACGTGGCTGCGCCCGGGCGGCCGGTTCGTCGTCGCGGTGCCCAACGCCGAGTCGCTGCACCGGCGGCTGGCGGTCGCGATGGGGCTGCAGGAGCGCCTGGACTCCAAGTCGCAGCGCGACGTCCTGCTCGGCCACCAGCGCGTGTACACGCTGGACTGGCTGCGCTCCGACGTGGAGGCCGCGGGCCTGCGCGTCGTCGACGAGCTGGGCTGGTTCATCAAGACCGTGCCCAACTCGATGATGGCCGACTACGACGAGTCGCTGCTGCGGGCGCTGTTCGACGTGTCGGCCGAGCTCCCGCCGCGCCTGCTGGCCAACATCGCCGTCGTCGCCGAGCGCTGACCCGCGCGTCAGCCCGCGGCGCCGAGCGCCGCGAGGGCCGACGCCAGGTCGGCGTGCACGGGCGCGATGCCGTGCGCGCGCAGCCACGCGGCCGAGCGCTGGCCGCCGCCGACGGCGGCGAACGGCACGCCCGCCGTCCCGGCCGCGGCCGCGTCGCTCTCGGTGTCGCCGAC
>DATMSA010000120.1:0-7864 GCA_035565675.1 Capillimicrobium sp.
CCGGTCGCGACGACGCTCCACGGCGAAGCCCGTGACCGCGTCGAGCTGAGCGCGCTGCTCGAGCGGCTGTCCGACATGGGCCTCGAGATCGTGGAGTTCCGCAGGACGACGGACGCGGACGCTCGCTGAGCGATCGGCGGCCGGGGGCCGCGACGAACGGACTGCATGGGCGCGGCTGGTTTCGAACCAGCGACCTCTCGCGTGTGAAGCGAGCGCTCTCCCACTGAGCTACGCGCCCGGAAGAGGGCAACGATGCTAGCGATCCGCGCGTGCGCGCGCCCGACCGCGGACGGGCGTCCGGGCGCGGGCGACCACGGCTCACGGCGTCCGCGCTGGCGCCGATGATTCATCGCGATGCGAACCCGACTGCTCGCGCTCGTCGCGACCCTCACCGCCGCCCTCGCCCTCGCCGCCGCGCCCGCCGGCGCCGCCGACCGCTTCGACGTCCTGAGCGTCGCCACGCTCGGGCACCTGCAGCCCGTGAAGGGCAGCGACGGCAGGCAGCACCTCGTCTACGAGCTCACGCTGCGCAACGTGTCGTCCGAGTGGGGCGTCGTCATCGACCGCGTCGAGGTGCGCAACGCCCGGACGAACCAGGTCGTGGCCACGCGCGCCGGCGACACGCTCCTGCCGAACATGGATCTCGGCGACCCGTTCTCGCGCCCGCACACGACGACGATCGGGCCGGGACAGACCGGGGTCGTGTGGATGGACGTGACGTTCGCCTCGCGGACCGCCGTCCCCGCCGCCATCCGGCACGTCATCGCCCTGCAGCCCGCGCCCGGCGTCGACCCCGACGCCTTCGCCGTCCGCTTCGGGCCCGACGTCACGACCGGGGCGGTGAAGGTCGACCGCCGCCCGCCGGTCATCCTCGGCGCGCCGCTGAAGGGCGACGGGTTCGTCGCGTTCAACGGCTGCTGCACGAGCCTCGGCCACACGCGCACCGCGCTCGCCGTCGAGGGCCGCCAGCGCGTCGCCGAGCGCTACGCGATCGACTTCATGCAGGCCGACCGCGACGGCACGCTCTGGACCGGCGACGGCACCCGCAACGAGGACTACTTCGTCTACGACGAGCCGATCCACAACGTCAGGCGTGGCCGGGTCGTCGCGACGAGCGACGGCCAGCCCGACACGCCGGCCCTCACGCGCACGAACGCCACCTCGACGCCCGGTCTGGCCGCCGGCAACCACGTCATCGTCGACATCGGCGGCCTCTACGTCCTGTACGCGCACATCAAGCCCGGCACGGTCGCGGTCAAGCCCGGCGACCGCGTGCGCAAGGGCCAGGTGATCGGGCGGGTCGGCAGCTCGGGCAACTCCGACGCGCCGCACCTGCACATCCACGTCACGAACCGGCCGTCGCCGCTGGCCGCCGACGGCCGGCCCTACGTGTTCGAGCGCTTCGCCCTCGAGGGGCAGGTCGTCGACGACGAGGTGCGGTGGCTGCCGTCGCCCAGCCCGCGGCGCGCCGAGCTGCCGCTCGACATGACCGTCGTCAGCTTCCCGTAGGCGCTACGCCGGCTGTGGGCTGCGCTCCAGCCGCGGGCGCCCCTCGACCTCGGGGATCCACGGCTGGGCCGACCGGCCCCAGATCTCCATCTGCGGCTCGAGCCAGCTCGTGTCGTCGAGCGTGCCCGCCTTGATGATCGCGACGCCCGGCAGTGCGTCGCTCACGGTCACGATCGGCGACCCGCACTGGCTGCAGAAGCGCCGGCGCGTCGGCTGGCCGTGGTCGTCGCCGATCGTCGCGTGCTCGGAGAGCTCACCGGTCACCTGGAAGCCGTCCTCGGGCACCGCGACGACGATCGAGAACGACGTGCCCGTCTGGCGCTGGCAGTTCGTGCAGTGGCAGATCGCGCAGAACAGCGGCTCCGCGTCGGACGTGTAGCTCACCGCGCCGCACAGGCAGTGGCCATCGAGCTTGCTCATGCTGCTCCCCTCCGTGGTTCGACCCAGCGTCGAACCGTACCGGTCGCTACGCGTTCTCGCGGACCGGCTCGTCGGGCCGCCAGCCCGGCCCGCGCAGCAGCAGGTTCCAGCGCACCCGCCACGTCGGCGCCGCGCGCAGGTCGCGCCACAGCGCCGTGTACTCGTGGAAGGCGACCTGCACCGGGTTGTGCGTCTCGATGTTCTTCGTCAGCCCGTAGCGCACGCGCTCGCCCTCGCCGACGAACGTCCCGAAGATGCGGTCCCAGATGATCAGGATGCCGCCGTAGTTGCGGTCGAGGTAGACCTGGTTGGAGCCGTGGTGCACGCGGTGGTGGCTGGGCGTGTTGAAGACGAGCTCGATGGGCGCCGGCAGCCGCCCGATCCGCTCGGTGTGCAGGCCGAACTGGTAGATCAGCGACCAGCTCTGGGCCAGCAGGATCATCCACGGCGGGAAGCCGAGCAGCGCCAGCGGCAGCCAGAACGGCAGGTACGTCATCGGCACCCACGTCTGGCGCAGTGCGGTCGAGAGGTTGTAGTGCTGGGAGCTGTGGTGGACGACGTGCGAGGCCCAGAACACGCGGCTCTCGTGCGACACGCGATGGAACCAGTAGTAGGCGAAGTCGTCGGCGAAGAACAGCGCCACCCACACCCACCAGTGCTCGGGCGACAGCCGCAGCGGCGTGAGCTCGTACAGCGCCGCGTAGATCGTGACGACCGCGAGCTTCCAGACGACGTTGATCGCCACGTTGCCGAGCCCCATCGTCAGCGACGTCCGGGTGTCGGCGAGGTCGTAGCCGACGAGCTCGTCGTGGTCGTCGCGCGCGAAGCGGAACGACAGCCACTCGACGACGAGCAGCAGCACGAAGAACGGGATCGCGTAGTAGAGGACCTCGGCCATCAGCCGCTCGCCTCCACCGTGCGCTGCAGCAGGTCGCGCGCCCGCGCGTGCGCGAGATCGCCGTCTCCCGCCGCGATCGCCTCGGCCAGCGCGATCGCCGCGTCGCGGTCGTCGACCTCGGCCGCGTAGAGCTGCGGGTCGATCCCGCCGCCGTGGCGCGCGCCGACGAGGCTGTTGAACGCCAGGCGGTAGGCGACGTTGCCGCTGCCGCGCACGATCGCCGCCCACAGCGCCTCGTAGCTGTCGAAGCGCAGCTGGTAGCGGCGCACGTCTCCGGGCGCCGGGATCGCGCGCGCCAGCGCCGGCAGGGCGGCGCGGGCGTCGGCCGGCGCGTTCAGCGCGCACAGCCGGGCCGCGTCGGCGCCGATCGTCGCGCGCATCTCGGCGACCGACCGCAGCACCGTGCGCAGGTCGTCGCCGCCGCTGCCGGCGAGGTCGGCGAGCAGGTCGAGCCCGGCGGTCTCGCGCCAGTCCAGCACGCGCGTCGCCCCGCCGTGGGTGACCTGGACCAGCCCGGCCTGCTGCAGGCGCTTGATCGCCTCGCGCACCGCATGGCGGTTGACGCGATGCGTCTCGCTGAGCGCGCGCTCGGACGGCAGCGCGTCACCGGGCCGGTACTGACCGGAGACGATCGCGCGGCGCAGACGATCGTGGACGGCCTCGGAGCGAAGCCGCGGCGGGTTGGTGCGGATCGACGACGGCACTGGTTGGACCAGCGGCGCACGTTACCATGACCCGTGGACCGTGCTAGGCGGGGAGGTAGCGGTGCCCTGTCGCTCGCAATCCGCTCTAGCGAGGCCGAATCCCCTCTCGAGGGGCGAGGCCTTCGGGGTCAGCGCGCCGCAACTGGTGTCGATGGACCGGGTCCCGCGCGATGTCGGCCCGTGAACCAGGTCAGGTCCGGAAGGAAGCAGCCTTAAGCGGTCACCGGCAGGCGCAGCGGGAGCTCCCGATCCGGAGCCGGAGGCGACGTCAGCGCCCGGAGACCGAACCTCGAAGGAGGGTGCACGGTCCACTTCTCGCTCCCCGCGCGGGCGGCACCGAGGTACGCTTGCGCGACCGATGAGCAGCCCGTTCGCCGAACCCACGCGCCTGCACGGGCCCACGCATCCCGGCGAGGAGATCTGCCACATCGTCACGGCCGACGATCCCGACCGCGCGCTGTGCGGCAAGGACGTCACCGGCTGGCCGTGGAACCCGCCGTGGCCGCTGTGCGTGGTCTGCGCCGACCTGGCCCAGACCCACGGCCTCGTCTAGCCGGCGGCGGACCGCAGCCGCTCGCCGTCGCGCGCCTGCGTGACCTCGAGGATCGTGCGCGCGGTCAGCTCCGGGTCGTCCCACATCGGCAGGTGCCCGCAGTCGCGCAGCGCGACGTACTCGGCGTCGGGCAGCATCCGCTGCAGGCGCGTGTACCAGCGCGGCCAGCGGATGAGCCAGTCGCGCTCGCCGTAGGCGATCCGCACGGGCACGTCGATCGGGTCGAGCTCGCCGAACGCGTCGTCGCGGCGCGCCGCCTCGACGCCCTCCAGCACCACCGAGCACTCGCGCGCCCCCACGAGCATGTGCAGCGCCGCGCCGGGCGGCAGCCGGTGCGGATGGGCGATGACCTCGCGGAACGCGGCGGCGCGCAGGCGCGGGCGCGCGGCCATGAGGCGCAGCAGCCGCGGCGTCGACCGCTTCAGCGCGTGGTGGGAGCGCAGGAAGTAGCGGTAGACGTGACGGCCCTCGCGGCTGTCGCCCTGCCAGCCGCCGGCCGGGCACAGCGCCACGACGGAGCGGGCCCGGCCGCGGGCGGCGAGCCCCAGGGACAGCCACCCGCCGTACGAGCTGCCGGCGAGGTGGGCGGTGTCCCAGCCGGCCCGGTCCAGCCGCTCCTCGATGATGTCCAGCGCGGTGTCGACGGTCATCGGCCGCCCGCTCAGCCCCGGGCCGCCGTAGTGGCCGGGGAGCGTGATCGCGAGCACCTCGTGCTCGGCCTCCAGGGCGGGCAGCAGCGGCCGCCACGCGTACCACGTGTCGGTGAACCCGTGCAGCAGGAGCAGCGGCGTTCCCGATCCCCCGTGATGCTCAGGCTCGACCCTCACCGCCGGCAACCGTAGCCCACGAGCGGGCCCGGGCGCGCCGCCGACCCGGGGATCTAGACTGCGGGTTCCGTGTCGTCCGCGCCTTCGCTGTATCGCCGCCATCGCCCGCGGACCTTCGCCGACGTCGTCGGGCAGGAGCACGTCGTTCGCACCCTGTCCAACGCCGTCCAGCAGGGGAAGGTCCACCACGCGAACCTGTTCGTCGGGTCCCGCGGGACCGGCAAGACCTCGATGGCGAAGATCCTCGCCTCGTGCCTGAACTGCGTCGACGGGCCGACCGTGTCGCCGTGCGGGCGCTGCGAGTCGTGCGTCGCGATCGCCAACGCCACCTCGATGGACGTCATCGAGATGGACGCGGCGTCCAACAACTCGGTCGACGACATTCGCGACCTGCGCGAGCGGGTCGCGTTCGCCCCGGTCAGCGGCCGCCACAAGGTCTACATCCTCGACGAGGCGCACATGCTCTCGTCGCAGGCCTGGAACGCGTTCCTCAAGACGCTCGAGGAGCCGCCGCCGAACACCATCTTCGTGCTGGCGACGACCGAGGCCAACAAGGTGCTGCCGACGGTCGTCGACCGCTGCCACCGCTTCGACTTCCGCCGCCCGACCGCCGAGCAGCTCGCCGCGGTCATCCGCCGCGTCGCCCAGGCCGAGGGCATCGAGATCGGCCCGGAGGCGGTCGCGCTCATCGCCCGCCACGCCACCGGCTCGTTCCGCGACGCGCTCGGCACGCTCGAGCAGCTCGTCACCTACTCGGGCGACACGATCGCGCTCGACGACGTCCTCGCCGTGCTCGGGGTCGCCGACGTCGACCTGCTGTTCGAGGCGCTCGACGCGGTCGGCGCGGGCGACGGGCGCGCGACGCTGCTGGCCGCCGACCGGCTGGCCGAGACCGGGCGCGACCCGGGCACGTTCGTGCGCGACCTCGAGGGCCACGCGCGGGCGCTGATGGTCGTGCGCACGCTCGGCGAGGTGCCGCCGGAGCTGGCGCTCTCGCCCGAATACGACGGCCGCCTGGCCGAGCAGGCCCGGCGCGTGCCGCTCGCCGCGGTCGTGCGGCTGCTCGATCTGCTCGCCGAGGCGCTGGAGGCGATGCGCAACGGCGCCGACCCGCGCACCCAGCTCGAGCTCGCGCTGGTGAAGGCGGCCGCGCCGCAGGTCGACGCCTCCACGCGCGCGCTGCTGGCCCGCATCGACCGGCTGGAATCGGCGCTCGCCGCGGCGGGCGAGCGGCCCGAGCCGCGCCCGGCGCCGCCGCCGACGCCCGACGTGCCGGCCCCGCCGCCGCCCGAGGCGCCCGCGCCGCCTCCGCCACCGCCGCCCCCGCGCGAGCCCGCGCCGACGGCGGCCGCCGGCAACGGGGCGGCCGCGCCGGCCGAGCCCGATCCGGAGCCCGCGCGCGAGTCCGAGCCGCAGCCCGCGCAGGTCGCGGTCGCCGCCGGCGACGCGCCGGCGCTGGAGACCGTCGCCGAGCTGTGGCCCGCGGTGCTCGACGCCGTCCGCGCCGAGAACGGCATGCTCGCCGCCTGCCTGGGCTCCGCCCAGCCTGTCGCGGTCGCCGACGGCGTCGTCACGATCGCCTTCCCGCGCTCGGAGGCGTTCGCCTACCGCAAGGCCGACGACGCCGAGAAGCGCGAGCTGGTCGCCGAGGCCCTGCGCTCGGTCACCGGCCACCAGCTGCGCCCCGGCTACGAGCTGCACGACGAGCTGCCCACGATCGAGGAGGCGCCGCCGCTGAGCGAGGACGAGCTGATCGCCCGCTTCAAGGACGCCTTCGACGCCGAAGAGCTGACCCCCGACGACGAGCCCTCCTAGGAGACCGCCATGCCTCAGCCGAACATGCAGCAGATGCTCAAGCAGGTCCAGAAGATGCAGGCCGACATGATGGCCGCGCAGGAGCAGCTCAAGAACGAGACGGTCGAGGCGTCCGCCGGCGGCGGGATGGTGAAGGTGAAGGCGTCCGGCGACCTGGAGATCAAGGAGGTCGTCATCTCGCCCGAGGCCGTCGACCCCGACGACGTCGAGCTGCTCCAGGACCTGGTGCTGGCGGCGACCAACGAGGCGCTGCGCTCCGCCCAGGAGCTGGCCGCGTCGAAGATGGGCGGCCTCACCGGCGGGCTGGACCTCGGCTCGATGGGCCTGCCCGGCCTCGGCGGTCCCGGCGGCCCGGGTGGCCTCCCCGGCGGGGGCAAGGGCGGCCGAGGCGGCTTCCCGCGGTGAACGCGCCGCCGATCCAGCGGCTGGTCACCGAGCTGGCCAAGCTGCCCGGCATCGGCAACCGCACCGCGCAGCGGCTCGCCTTCCACATCCTGCGCACCGACGCCGAGGACGCCTACGCGCTGGCGGAGGCGATCCGCGAGGTCAAGGAGCGCATCGGGCTGTGCGAGGTGTGCTTCAACCTCGCCGAGGGGCCGCGCTGTCGCATCTGCCTCGACGAGCGCCGCGACCCGTCGCTGATCTGCGTCGTCGAGGAGCCCAACGACGTCATCCCGATCGAGCGCACGCACGAGTTCCCCGGCCGCTACCACGTGCTCGGGGGCGCGCTGTCGCCGATCGACGGCGTCGACCCCGAGGACCTGAAGATCGCCCAGCTCTACGCGCGGGTGGCCGAAGGCGGCGTGCGCGAGGTCGTGCTGGCCACGAACCCGACCACGACCGGCGAGGCGACCGCGCTGCACATCGCCGAGGGCCTGCGCGAGCGGGCGCCCGACGTGACCGTGACGCGCCTGGCGTCGGGCCTGCCGGTCGGGGCGGACCTCGAGTACGCCGACGAGGTCACGCTCGGGCGCGCGTTCGCGGGCCGGCGGGCGGTCTAGATGATTGATGCCACGGCGATCGCTGTGGCGGAAGGGGACATAACGCAGCAAGTCGAAGTCGGCGGTGCTTAGACGCTCCGTCGACCCAAGGGGGCCACGATGCTCGCCGACCTCGACCTGCTGCTCACTGCGGTGTT
>DATMSA010000121.1:0-4548 GCA_035565675.1 Capillimicrobium sp.
CCGCGCGGGTCGCCGACCGCCGGGATGCACGCCTGGCACCGTACCCGCGCGGCGTGCGAGAGTACGGCGATGTCGACCAGGTTCGTCGCCCTCGGCGCCGCGCTCGCGGCGCTCCTCGCCGCCGCCCCCGCCGCGCCGGCCCAGGACGACGAGCTCGACTTCCGCACGGTCACGATCTCGACGACGATCGTCCACGAGGTGCAGTCCGAGGGCGGCCAGGCGACCGTGCGGCTGCGCACGCCCCGGCCCACCCGCGAGGGGATCCTCGTCTACGCCAGGCCGGGCAAGCGCTTCGGCGACGGCCCGCCGCCGGTCCAGTTCCAGGCCTCGGGGACCGCCAAGCCGGTGCCGGGGACGCTCAGCGGCCCGGGCTGCGGGACGCGGTCGGTGCGCTCGCGCCTGCACTACGCGGTCGAGGGCACGCCCCCGGACGGGCCGCACCGGTTCGTCGTCCAGATCGGCCGGGTGGCGGGCCTCGAGGGCTTCTGCGGCACGCCGTCGGGCTTCGAGCGCGACACGCCGCGCCCCGTGCCCCTGACGGGCCTCGGCGAGCTGCGGCGCCTGCGCGTGGGACGCTCGATGACCGCCACGGGCACGCTGCGCCACGGGACCTGCCCGGAGGACTGCACGACGACGACCGTGACCCTGCGGATCCGGCGCGTCGACTGAGCTACTCGGACGCGGCGGCCTCGGCCGGCGGCTTGGGCTTGCGGCCCGCGATCTGCCGCGGCGCCTGCGCGCGGATCTCGGCCAGCAGCCGCGCCGCGAAGTCGGCGTGCGACTCGCCCGGCTGCAGCCCGCCGCCGCTGGGCGGGAAGAAGCGCACGCCCAGCCGCGGGCGCTTCGGGAACCGCGGCACGTCGGCCGTCCCGGTGACCGCGCAGCACACGATCGCCGCCTCGGGCACGGCCTCGGCCAGCCGCCCGACGCCGCTGCGGGCACGCAGCTCGCGGCCGAGGCTGCGCGTGCCCTCCGGGAAGATGCCGATGCAGATGCCCGAGCGCAGGCCCTCGATCGCGCGGTCCATCGCGGCGACGTCGCCCTTGCCGCGCTCGATCGGGATCTGGCCCATGCCGGTCAGCACCCAGCCGACGAGCTTGTTGTCCCAGAGCTGCGCCTTGGCGAGCGCGTGGATCTGGCGCTTGCGGCGGGCGGCCGTGCCGACCGTCACGGTGTCCCAGTAGGAGTCGTGGTTGGCGACGAGGAGGACCGGCCCCTCCTCGGGCAGGTGCTCGAGCCCCTCGACGCGCAGGCGGCCCCACAGGGTCACGATCGGCGTCGAGAACCCGATCACGGCGCGGTAGGCGGGCGTCAGCTTGTCGGCCATGGGTGGGGAGCTCTCAGTCCAGGTGGGTGGTCTCGTTGAAGCTTCGCAGGAGCCAGCCGCCGTCGGCGAACACGACGAGCTTGCTGAGCGACGCGTTGTCGGCGTGGACGAACGCGAAGCGGCGGCTGGCGGTCGCCTGGCGGCAGATCTCGCCGATCACGCCGGCGTGCACGAACGCGGCCGCGGTCCGTCCCGGGCCGGTCAGCTCGGCGACGCGCTCGATGCCGCGACGCACGCGGTCGGCGAACGCCTCGGCGGGCTCGGCGCCGGGGATGACGTCCCAGCGCTCCTCGCGCAGCGCCTGGAGGACGAGCGGGTCGCCGCGCCGGAAGCGCAGCCGGTACTCGCCGCCCTCCCACTCGCCCAGGTGCACCTCGGTCAGCTCGGGGACGACGACCGGCTCGATGCCGGTGCGCGCGACCGTCGGCGCTGCGGTCTGGACGGTGCGCCGCAGCGACGTGACGAAGATCGCGTCGATGCGCTCGAGCTCGAGGCGGCGCGCGAGCAGCTCCGCCTGCTCGACGCCCTCGGGCGCGAGGTCGGGATCGCCCCAGCCGTCGGGGGTCAGCTCGTGCAGCATGCCGGGCGCGACCGGCGCCGACGCGCCGTGGCGCACCACGAGGATCTCGGTGGCGTCCTCGGGCGGGCGGAACCGTCGCTGGCCGATCTGCTCCTCGTCGCTCATCCCGTGTGCTTGACCGTGATGACGTCGCCGTCGCGCACGACGTAGTCGCGGCCCTCGAGCCGCAGCGTCCCGCGCTCGCGCGCGCCGGCGTACCCGCCGGCCTCCAGCAGCTCCTCCCAGCCGATCACCTCGGCGCGCACGAAGCCCTTCTGGATGTCGGTGTGGATCTCGCCGGCGGCGTGCCAGACGGTGAGCCCGTCGCGCAGGTGCCAGGCCTGGGCGATGTGGTCGCCGACCGTGAAGAACGTGATCAGGTGCAGCAGCGAGAACGCGCCGGCGACGACGCGGTCCAGGCCCGACTCGTGCAGGCCGAGCTCCTCGCGCATCGCCGCGGCCTCCTCGTCGTCGAGCTCGCTCAGCTCGGCCTCCAGGCGCGAGCTGACGGCGACCGCGACCGCGTCCTGGGCGGCGGCGTGGGCGACGATCTCGGGCGGCACCTCGGTCTCGCCTTCGTCCACGTTGGCGACGAACAGCACGGGCTTGGCGGTGAGCGAGCCGAGGTCGCGCTGGGCGTTGGGCGCGTCCTCGGGCGGCGGGACGCTGCGCGCCGGCCGGCCCTCCTGCAGCGCGGCGATGAGCTCGCGCAGCCACGCCTCCTCGGCGATCGCCGCCTTGTCGCCGCCGCGGGCCGTGCGCACGACCCGCTCGTGGCGGCGCTCGGCCTGCTCGAGGTCGGCCATGATCAGCTCGGTCTCGATGATCTCGATGTCGCCCAGCGGGTCGACGCGGCCCTCGGAGTGGATGACGTTGTCGTCGTGATGGGCGCGCACGACGTGGACGATCGCGTCCGTCTCGCGGATGTTGGCCAGGAACTTGTTCCCCAGCCCCTCGCCCTTGTGGGCGCCCGCGACGAGCCCGGCGATGTCGTGGAAGTCGATCGTGTCGTAGCGGATGTCGGTCGCGCCGGTCAGCGCGGCCAGCCGGTCCAGGCGCCGGTCGCGGACCGGGACGACCGCGACGTTCGGGTCGATCGTCGTGAACGGGTAGTTCGCCGCCTCCGCACCGGCCTTGGTGAGGGCGTTGAACAGGGAGGACTTGCCCGCGTTGGGCATGCCGACGATGCCGACCTTCATGGGCGGCGGAAGATAGTGGCGACGATCGTCCCGAGCGCGGCGCCCGCGAGGATGTCGGTCGGGTAGTGCACGCCGAGGTAGACCCGCGACAGGCCCATCGCGGTCGCGACGGCCAGCAGCGGGCCGCCCGGCGCCAGCCCCCGGAACGCGGTCGCGGCGGCGAACGACGACGACGCGTGGGCGCTGGGGAAGCTGAGCTGGGTGGGGGTGGCGATCAGCGCCGGCAGCTCCTCCAGCGCGGGCCGGCGGCGGCGCACGACGCCCTTGATGGCGGTGTTCAGCGCGTAGGTGCCGGCGACGATCGCGGTGCCCCGCAGCCAGCGGTCGCGGCGCGCGGGGTCGAGCGCGGCGCCGCCGAGGCCGAGCGCCAGCCAGCAGGCGGCGTGCTCGCCGGTGGCCGAGAAGCGGCGCACCGCGGGCGTGAGCCCGGGACGATGCAGGTCGTGGCGCAGGAGCCGGTACAGGCGCAGGTCCGCCGCGGCCAGGGCGCGCGCCAGCGGACCGCCCGCGAGGCGTCGGCGCAGCGACCGCCGCGCGGCCGGCTCGGTGGGGGGAGGGACGGTGGCCACGTTTGCGGAGCGCCACGATAGGCGACACTCCCGCGCAGTGCGCGTCACCCTCGTCGCCAACGCCCGCTCGGGCGGCACGGATGCCTCCGACGCGGTGGCGTCGGCCCTGCGCGCCCGCGGCGCGGAGGTGACGGTGCTCGACGTCGGCGACATGGAGGCGGTCGCCGTGGGCGCGCCGGAGCGGGTGGTGGTCGCCGGCGGCGACGGCACGGTCGGCCAGGCCGCCGCGGTCGCCGGGCGCGCCGGCATCCCGCTGGCGGTCGTCGCGACCGGCACCGCCAACGACTTCGCGCGCGCGCTCGACCTGCCGCGCGACGTGGAGGACGCGTGCGCGCTGGCGGCCGACCCGAACGCCTCGATCCGCGCGATCGAGCTGGCCTGGGCGGGCGATCGCCCGTTCGTCAACGCGGCGAGCTGCGGCCTGTCGGTGGTCGCCGCCCGCCGCGCCGCGCCGCTGAAGCCGCGCCTGGGTCCGCTCGCCTACGCGGCGGGCGCGCTGCGCGCCGGGCTCACGGGCCGCGCCGTGCCGGTGACGGTGCGCTGCGACGACCGCGTCGTCCACGACGGGCCCGCGTGGCAGGCGATCGTCGGCGCGACCGGCGCGTTCGGCGCTGGCAGCGGCATCGAGGAGGCCGACCCGCACGACGGGCTGCTCGACGTCGTCGTCGTGGGCGCCGGCTCGCGGGCGGCGCTCGTGCGCCGCGCGTGGGGGCTGCGCCGCGGCCGCGTCGCGCGCCAGCCCGGCGTCGCGCACGCCCGCGGCGCCCGGATCGAGGTGACCGTCCCGCCCGGGACCCGCTGGAACGTCGACGGCGAGGTGTGCACGCTGCATCCGGCGTCGTTCCGGGCCGAGGAGGGCGCCGTGGAGGTGGTCGTCCCCTGAGCTCGTGGCGA
>DATMSA010000122.1:0-21063 GCA_035565675.1 Capillimicrobium sp.
CGGGGCTCTTGCGCCCGCGGAGGCGCAGGTCGATCGAGCCGTGCGACCCGAGCGACCCCCGGATGGTCGCCGACCCGCCGCGCACCGCGACCTGGACGCCGGACGTGACGACCAGCGAGTCGGTCTGCAGATCGCGGGCCGGCCCGTGCTGCATGGTGATCGTGAGCTCGTCCTGCCGGCGGTCCTCGGCGTGGAGGAAGACCGTGTAGCCGCCGGCGACCTTCGCCGGGCCGCCGGTCACGGTCCCGGCTGCGCCCGCCGTGGCGGGCAGGATCAGTGCGGCCGCGAGCGCGGCGAGGATGAAGTGGCGCATCATGCGTCTCCCCTGTCGTTGGTGGCGGGCCGAGCGTGGCAGCGCCCCGGGCGGGCCACCACCCGCCGAAACCCCAGGGGTCACCCCAGGACTTCGCCGGCGCCCGCACCGAGCGCGACGGGGAGCGCGGCGCGCGACGGCACGCCGAGCTTGGCGTACACCCGGCTCAGGTGGTACTCGACGGTCTTGCGCGTGACCCACAGCGCCTCGGCGATCTCCCGGTTCGTGAGGCCCTCGGCGGCGAGCTCGGCGATCCGGCGCTCGCTCGGCGTCAGCGCCTCGATCCCCGTGAGGCGATCGCGTCGCGGCCGCGCGCCGCTGGCCTCGAGCTCGGCGCGGACGAGCCGCGCCAGCCACGCGGACTCCGTCCGGCTGGCGGCGTCGAGCGCCTCGCGCAGCGCGTCGCGCGCGGCGCCGCGCTCCCCGGCCCGGCGCAGGGTGGCGCCGAGCTCCAGCAGCGCGCGCCCGTGCTCGTGGCGCAGCGGGGAGCCGGCGAGTGCCTCCACCGCCCGCCGGGCCGTGTCCAGTCGCGCCCCACCCTCCTGCGCGAGGGCCCGCACCCGCAGGACGCACCCCAGCGCGCCGCGCGTCTCCGCCGCCTGGGCGGCCGCGAGGTCGGCGTCGGTGAGCTCGAGCGCCTCCTCGGTGCGGCCCTGGCCGGCGAGGAGCTCGGCGAGCCGCATGCGGCCCCGCGCCGCGGCCGGCGCGCGCCATCCGCGCGTGTCGAGGATCCGCACGACACGGCGCAGGTCGCGCTCGGCCTCCGCGTGGCGCCCGGTCAGCGCGCGCGCCCAGCCGCGGGCGGTGAGCGCGAACACCTCGACGAACGTCCCCTCCACCGCGTCGAGGGGCTCGTCCATCAGCGCGTCGGCCTCGGCCAGCCGGTCGAGCAGCACGAGGTTCTCGGCCACGCTGCCGGCGATGGCGGCGGTCGACATCGGCAGGCCGGCATCCAGGATCAGGTCGTGCGCGGCCTGCGCGTGCGCCAGCCCGCGCGCCGCCGACCCGAAGTCGCGATGCCAGTAGCCCCACGACTGGTCGACGAACACCCCTGCCGTCAGGAGGCCGCGCCGGCGGACGTCGCGATCCCCCTCGACGAGGAGCGCACGGGCCTCCTGCGGGCGCTCGGCGAACCGCAGCGCGTGGGTCAGCAGGTTCCAGGTCGAGCCGCCGGGGCCGATCTCGCCGAGCAGCCGGCCGTCGGCGACCGCCCGCCCGGCGAGGTCCGCGATCTCGCCGGCCGGACAGCCGCGCAGCGCCTCCTCGGAGGCGAGGTGGGCGAGCTCCACGACCGACGGCGCGGGCGCCGTCCGGATCGCGCGGTAGCGCGCGTCGCGCGGCTCCGCGAACGCGTCGACGAAGACCAGCGCCTCCAGGAGCGCGGCCTCCAGCCGGAGGCGCAGCCCGGCGTCGGTCGCCTGCGCGTGGGCGGCGTCGATCTCCGCGAACGCCCCGGCCGGATCGCTCAGCAGGAGCACCGGCCCGAGGGCCGCGCGGGCGCGCGCCTCGTCCTCGCCGTCGAGCCCCGCGGCCAGCGCCTCGCGCATGCGCGCCGGCCCCTCCGGCATGAGCATGCGCAGCTCGTGCTCGGCCAGCTCGAGCAGCATCCGCGGGCGCCGCGGATCGTCGACGCCCTCCTCCAGCGCCCGCCGCAGCAGCTCCACCGCCGTGGCGCCGGCGCCCTCGCCGGCCGCCTCGCGCGCCGCGGCCCACAGGTCGGCGACGGCGGCCGGGTCGCCCGCCGGGGAGGCCGCGAGCCGGTGCAGGGCGACCTCGGCGGCGCGCGCGCCACGGGCGCGCAGGCGGTCGGCCGCCAGGCGGTGCAGGCGGTCGAGCGTCGGGCGCGGCGTCGCGGCGACCACGGCGGCGCGGACGAGCGGGTGCACGTACGCCCAGCCGCCCGGCTGCAGGATCTCGGCGGCGGCCAGCCGGTCCAGGGCGCCGGCGAGACGCTCGCGATCCAGCCCGGCCAGGGCGGCGAGATCGTCGCGGCGGGCGCGCTCGCCCATCACGGCCGCGACCCGCGCCAGGTCCGCGTCCTCGGGACCGAGGCTGCGCAGGCGGCGCGCGACGGACGGAGCGACGCCGGGCGTCGCCAGGTCGACGAGCCGGTCGCGGTCGGCGGTCCGCCCGGTCAGGCCGTGGTCGGCGGCCTCGCGGGCCAGCACCGAGAGCAGCAGCGGGTTGCCGCCGGTGGCGCCCCACGCGGCGACGCTGAACCCGTCGTCGGGCACCGTGCCCAGCGCGGACCCGAGCATCTCGCCGGCGGCCTCGGCGCTCAGCGGCGCGAGCTCCGTCACGTGGGCGGCGGCGGATGCCTCCAGCGCGGCGAGCAGGTCGGCCGGCGCCCCGGGCTCGCCGGAGCGGACGGTCGCCGCGACGAGCACCGGCACGGTGTCCATGCGGCGCGCCAGGAACTCGAGCATCCGCAGGGAGGCGCCATCGGCCCAGTGGAGGTCGTCGATCCACAGGACCACCGGCCGCTCCTCCGCGAGGTTCACCACCATCCAGTACAGGCCGCTCAGCACCCCGTACTCGGGATCACCGTCGAGGGCATCCGCGCCGAACAGCACCTGCGCTCGCGCCGCGGCACCGTCGAACAGCCGCCGGCGCCGCTCCGCGCCGGACGTCCGGACGACCGGCTCGAGCAGCTGGTGGACGATCCCGAACCCGAAGCCCCGGTCGAGCTCGGAGGCCCGCGCGGTGAGCACCGCCATGCCGCGCTCGGCCGCCAGCCCCCGCACCGCGTCCAGCAGGGCGGTCTTGCCGATCCCGGCGGGGCCCCGGATCAGGTGCATCGAGCCCTGGTCGGCGGCGGCGCGGTCCAGCGCCGTGCGCAGGAGCGCCACCTCGGCCTCCCGCTCCAGGAGGCCCACGTCGTTGTCCAGGCCCGGCTCCCCCACCGCCGCTCGGAGCCTACCGAGACATCAGGGTCTCGGAGCCGCCGCGCCCGTGAGGTCGTCGCCGCGGCCGGTCGCCAGGCGAGACCACTGGGCGGCCGGCCGCCCGTCGCGGCGGAACTGGCCGCCCCGGGTCCCGTAGGCCTGCGGCCAGCCCGGCGGCGAGTCCTCCCACAGCTCCTGGCGGCCGTGGACCGTGCGGTCCAGCAGGCCGTAGGACGGGGCCATCACCTCGTTGCCGCGACCGGTGGTCCAGTACGTCTCGAACGTGCGGTCGCCGTCGCGCAGGTAGCTGACGAGGATCCCGAAGTGGCGGCCGGCGACGAGCCGCTCGACGGACTCCGGCGGCACCGCGTACCACGGCATGGTCCAGCCCATGAACGCGCGGTAGCGGAAGCCCTCCTCGGGCGGCCCGTCGCAGAACGTCGCGTAGCTGACGTCGCGCGAGTGCAGGTAGGCGAGCTCGGTCATGTGGCTCGTCGAGAACGTGCAGCCCTCGCACTGCTCGGCGACGGGCCGGCCGGCGTGCCACATCTGGAAGTAGGCGACGAGCTGGGAGCGGCCCGCGAACGCGTCGAGGAGGGTCGCCCGCCCGTCGACGCCGATCAGCGGCGTCGACGCGTCGACCGCCACCATCGGCAGGCGGCGCCGGCGCGCGGCCAGCGCGTCGCCGGCGCGTGTGTGCGCCTTCTCGTCGACGCGCAGCTCGTCGATGGCGGCCTGCCACGTCGCCCGGTCGGTGACGGGCGGCACGGGACGGCGTGCCGAGGTCTCGGTCATGGGGGCCTCCTGCTCGGTCGGGGTCGTCGTGACTGCCGACCGCCGTGGGCCGCGGAACTCATCGGTCCGCGACGCGCCTACCCTTCGCGCGGTGACCACAGCGCGCACGCCGGGACGGGCGTTCGGATGCGGAGGCCGGCCGTGAGCGCCGGCCTCGCCGCGTTGCTCGACGACATCGCCATGCTCGCGCGGGCCGCCGCCGCGTCGGTCGACGACGTCGCCGCCGGCGCCAGCCGGGCGGGCGTGAAGGCCGCGGGCGTGATCGTCGACGACACCGCGGTCACCCCGCGCTACGTGCACGGGTTCCGGCCCGAGCGCGAGCTGCCGATGATCCGCCGGATCGCGGTCGGGTCGCTGCGCAACAAGCTGCTGTTCATCCTGCCGGCGGCGCTGATCCTGAGCGAGTTCGTCGACTGGATCATCACGCCGATCCTCATGGTCGGCGCGGCCTACCTCTGCTACGAGGGCGCCGAGAAGGTGTGGGAGCTGCTCGGCGGGCACGCCGGCCACGACGAGGGCTCCGACCAGCCGGCGGCCGCGCAGGGGCCCGAGCACGAGGACATCCTCGTCGGCGCCGCGATCCGCACCGACTTCATCCTGTCGGCCGAGATCATGGTGATCTCGCTCAACGAGGTCGCCGACGAGCCGTTCCTCTCGCGCGCGATCATCCTCGTGCTCGTCGCGCTCGCGATCACCGCCGGCGTGTACGGCGTCGTCGGCCTGATCGTGAAGATGGACGACGTCGGGCTGCGCCTCGCGCAGACCGGGCAGGGCATCGCCGCGACGATCGGCCGCGGCCTCGTGCGGGCGATGCCGGTCGTGCTGTCGGTGCTGGCGAAGGTCGGGATCGCCGCGATGCTGTGGGTCGGCGGGCACATCCTGCTCGTCGGGCTCGACGAGCTCGGCCACTCGGCGCCGTACGACGCCGTCCACCACCTCGAGGAGGACGTGCACGACGCCCTCGGCGGGGTCGGCGGCGTCGGCGCGTGGCTGACGAACACGGCCGCGTCGGCCGTGCTGGGCCTGGTCGTCGGCGCCGTGATCGTGGCGATCGTGCTGCGCGTCCGGCGGGCGCGCGCCGGGTAGGGTCAGCGACCCTTGCAGCCGCCCTGGGCGCCGCCGACGAGACCGGCGAGCGCGGCGGCCTCGGCCCCCGACGGCTCGTGTCCGCCGCCCGAGATCGCCTGCTTCCACAGGCCGGTCGCGCCCAGCAGCGGCGTCAGCTCGCGCCGCATGCAGCGGCGGTAGGCCTCGGAGTGCTCGTCGCCCGAGAACAGCCCCTCGACGAGCCGGTCGGCCACGTACTCCGAGGCCTCCAGCTCGCACTCCTGCATCACGGCGATGATCTGCTTGCGCGCCTGCCGCGTCCGGGTCGACGCCGCGCGCATGAAGCGCCGGACCTGGTCGGCGGGCATCTCCGCCGCCTGCGCCGCCATGCACTCGCGCAGCGGCGGGTGCGACAGCGCGGCGCTGCTGCCCGCGCCCTCGCCGGCCACCGCGATCGAGGCGGTGAAGGTCGCGCGCAGGTAGTCGTCCTCGTAGTCGTCGAGCTTCCACGCGCCGCCCTCGTCGGCGAAGACGAGCCCGCCGCTGACCCCGGCGAGCTGGCCGCCGGTGTGCGCGACCGCCACCGTCGCCCGCAGCCCCTCGACCGCGACCGACTCCACCCGCGCCGCGCCCTGGTCGTCCTGCTCCTCCAGGGACGTCACGCACTCCGCCTGGTCGCCGCCGGCCCACGTCTCCAGGAACCCGGTGGTGACGAGCGCGCGGCAGACGACCTGCGGGTCGCGCGCGTCGAGGAACCGCTGGGCGGCCGCGCGGACCCGCTCCTCCTCGGACGCGGGTGCGGTCGATCCGGCGGTGGTGGTCGCGTCGCCGCCGTCGCCGCCGCACCCGGCGAGCGGGAGCAGCGCGATCGAGAGGGCGAGAACGAGACGCGGCTGTGGCATGGCGCGCCTTCTCCCCACCGAGGCCGCCCGGTATGCACGACCGCCTCCCTCCCCGCCCCCACGGACGTGTGGCACATGGCAGCCGCTATGCGGACGCCAGGTGCCACACGTCGGCTTCCGGTCCCCCGCGGGGCTCGCCTGGTGCAGAGGCCGCGCCGGTAGCTGTGCCTGGCGCGGCGGTTCGGCACGCCGCGCGCGGTCGGCGTGGCGCTGCGGACGAGCGGGCTCGTCGCCGGCGGCGACGAGGGCGTGGCCCTGCTGCGCGAGGCGACCGAGGCGCTGTCCGGCTCGCCGGCGCTTGCTCGAGCGCGCGCGGGCGCACGTGGAGCTCGGGGCCGCGCTGCGCCGCGCGCGCCGGCCCCGCGACGCGCGCGCGCCGCTGCGCGACGGGCTCGCGCTCGCCCGCGAGTGCGGCGCCACGGGCCTGGCCGACCGGGCCCGCGACGAGCTGCGCGCCGCCGGCGGGCGCATCGTCCGGGAGGCCCGGCGCGGGGTCGACGCGCTCTCGCCCCGCGAGCTGCGGATCGCCGAGCTGGCCGCCGACGGCCTCGGCAACCCGGAGATCGCGCAGACGCTGTTCATCACCCGCAAGACCGTCGAGTCGCACCTGCGCACGATCTTCCGCAAGCTCGGGATCGGCTCGCGGACCGAGCTGGCGCCGCTGCTGCGGACGCGGAGCGACGACGGTCGGCGTGTCAGCCCTTGATGCCGCCCGCGAACCCGGCGACGATGCGCCGCTGGGCGGCGAGGTAGAACAGCAGCGCGGGCAGGATCGCGATGCCCACCGCCGCGAACACGAGCTGCCACTGCCCCAGCGACACCTCGGCGAACGAGTACAGCGCCACCGGCAGCGTCGCGTCCTGCGTGCCCGACAGGAACACGAGCGACACGAACAGGTCGTTCCACACGAACAGGCCGGTGAGGATCGCGACCGTCCACGTCACCGGCCGCACCAGCGGGAACACGACCCGCCAGTACATCCGCATCGGGCTGGCCCCGTCGACCTCGGCGGCCTCCTCGTACTCGCGCGGCACGCCGCGCATGAAGCCCGCGTACAGGAACACGGTCAGCGGCATCATGAAGCCGAAGTAGACGAGGATCACGCCGATGTGGCTGCCGGTCAGCCCCAGGTCGTGCAGGGCGCTGAACAGCGGCAGGATCGCGGCCTGGTGCGGGAGGATGATCCCGATCACGAAGAGGTAGTAGAGCGCGGTGCTCAGCCGCGACCGGTGCCGCGCGATCGCGTAGGCGCACAGCGAGCCGAAGACGATCAGCAGCACCACGGTCGCGAACGTGATGATCGCGCTGTTGACCATCGCCGACAGCATCCCGACCGGCTGGCTCTCGGCCGCCAGCGAGTAGTTGTCGAACTGCGGGTCGGAGGGCAGCGACAGCGGCGAGACGAGCGCCTCGTTGGGCCCCTTCAGCGAGATGACCGCCAGCAGGTACAGCGGGATGCAGAAGACGAGCGCGCCGGCGATGAACGCGAGCTCGCGCGCCAGCGACCAGCGCGTGTAGCGGAACAGCGTCACGCGTCGCCCTCCCTGCGGCGCAGCAGCGTGAGCTGCAGCAGCGCGAACGCCCCGATCATCAGCGTGAGCAGGATCGACAGCGCCGCGCCGTAGCCGAAGCGGCCGTTGGCGAAGCTCTGCTTCCACACCTGCGTGGCGAGCGTCTCGGTCGCTCCCACCGGCCCGCCGTCGGTGAGCGCGAGGATCTGGTCGAACACGCGCAGCCCGAAGATCAGCGTCAGCGTGCTGGCGATGATGAACGCCGGGCGCAGCATCGGCAGCGTGATCCGCCGCAGGCGCATCCAGGTCGAGGCGCCGTCGACCTCCGACGCCTCCAGCAGATCGTCGGGGATCGTCTGCAGACCGGCCAGGTAGATGACCATCGTCAGGCCCGACTGCTGCCAGACGAGCACGAGCAGCACGGCCAGCAGCGCCCAGTTGGGGTCGCCCAGCCACGCGCGCTGCCAGGTCTCCAGCCCGATCTCGCCGAGGAACTGGTTGGCCAGCCCCTGCGGGTCGAGGATGTACTTCCACAGGTAGGAGACCGCCAGCGGGCTGAGGATCACCGGCAGGAAGAACACCGCGCGCAGGAGGTTGCGGGTCTTCAGCGTGCGGTTGAGCCCGAGCGCGAGCCCGAGGCCCACGAGGTTCGTGATCACGACGAGCGCGAAGCCGAACACGAGCGTGTGCCACAGCGCGCCGCGCGTCGTCGGGTCGTCGAAGATCTCGCGGAAGTTGTCCAGGCCGATCCAGTTGAAGTCGCCCAGGCCCCGCCAGTCCGTGAAGGCGTACAGGCCGCCGGCGACGACGGGCACGAGCGTGAACGCGACCAGCGCGAGGATGCCGGGCAGCGCCAGCGCGCGGAAGACCGGATGGAGGCGCTCGCTCACGCCCGCTCCCGCCCCGCCCTGCGCACCTGCTCCACCTCCCGGGCCGCGGCCGCCCGCAGCGCGTACGCGTCGGCGCCGACGCCGACGAACGTGAAGCCCAGCCCGACGCACTCGACGGCGTGGTCGGCCCCGTAGGCCAGGACGCCGGGGACCACTCCGGCGCGCTCGCAGGCCGCGACGATCTCCGCCAGGGCGTCGCGCAGCGGCACGGAGCCGGCCGCGTCGCGCGGCGCGATCCCCATGGAGATCCCCAGGTCGATCGGCCCGGCCACGATCCCGGCCAGCCCGGGCGTGGCCGCGATCGCGTCGACGTCGGCCAGCGCGCCGGCCGACTCGACCATCACGAAGCAGCTCGCCCGCCGCTCGAGGACCTCGAGATCCCAGCCGAGATCGGCGCGGCCGGGACCGAAGCTGCGCACGCCGGCCGGCGGGTAGCGGCACGCGGCGACCGCCCGCGCGGCCTCCTGCGGCGACTCGACCAGCGGCACGATGATCGCGTCGGCGCCGGCGTCGAGCACCCGCCCGATCGCGGCGGCGTCGTTGGCGGCCACCCGCACCGCGACCGCGTACGGCACGCCCGCCAGCTCGCGCAGGACCGCGGCCGCGGCCGCCTCGTCGTAGGGGCCGTGCTGGCAGTCCATCCACACCCAGTCGTAGCCGGCGGCGACCAGCGCCTCGATGCTCGCCGGCGTCAGGTGCGCCGAGCCGCCCAGCGCGGCCTCGCCGCGATCCCACCGGTCCTGCAGGGCGCGATGGGTCACGCCGCCACCTGCTCGGCGCCGCGCGCCTCGAGCCCCAGGAGGCGGCGCGGCACGTCCTTGGACATCACGTCGATCTCGGCCTCGGCGAACCCGGCCTCCACCAGCCGCGCGAGCATCCACAGGTAGGCGGGCACGCCGGGCGCGGTGCCCTTCAGGCCCGCGTCGGTGGACAGCGTGACGTGCTCGACGCCGATCGCGCGCACGGTGTCGGCGAGCGCGTCGCCGAGCGACAGGACCTGGAACGTCGTGAACTCGCAGACCGCGCCGGTCTCCTCGCACAGGGCCCGGTAGGCCTCGGGGGCGGCCGGGGCCGTCATGAGCGCGTGGGTGATGCAGATGCGCTCCACGCCGCGCGCGTGGGCGGCCCGCACCGACGCCCACACCTCCTCGGTGCTGAGGTGCCCGGTGCCGAACGCGATCCCGCCCTCGGCGATGCGGTCGAGGCACTCGATCACCTCGGGCCGCACGCCGCCGGCGTCGTCGAGCGTGTAGACGACCCGCGGCGTCATCGGGACCACCGACTTGACCATGATCTCCGCCGGGTGCACGCCCTCGCCCTGCTGGCGCAGCTTCTCCCCGTAGGCGGCCAGCGTCGGCGCGCCGACGAGCTTGGCGCCGAACGCCACCGCCTTGTCGACGGCGTAGACGTTCCAGCCGCCCGTCTGGTTGTTGAGCCAGTGCGAGCCGAACACGTCGAACGCGTCGGCGAGGTCGGCATGGCGCATCGCCAGCCAGGCCGACTCCTCCATGCCGGTGAGGTGGTCCTTGAGGACGACCGCGCGCATGCCCGCCGCGGACGCCTCCTCGGCCGCCTGGAACGCGTCCATCACCCGGAGCTGGGGCGACGGGTCGCAGTGCAGGTGCATGTCGATGCTGCCTCGCAGCAACGCCTGCGCCTGCGCCTTCATCCCCGGGTCCAGCTCGGCGTACCAGCGCCGATACGGCTCCTGCATCGCCGAGATCTCCGCCACCAGGGCGGCGATCTCATCCTGCTGCGCCAACACGACTCCTCTCACCGGCATCCTCGTTGCGACCGGCGCCGTCCAGCGCGCGGCCGTCGTCGGGGTCGAAGAAGCGCAGCCGGTCCGGGCGGACCGTGAACGTCAGCGACTCCCCTGCGTCCACGCGCTGGTCGGCGTCCAGGCGGGCGACGAGCGGGATCGTCCCGCGGTCGCCCGGCAGCTCGGCGTGGACGAGCTGCTCGGAGCCGAGGGTCTCGATGAGCCGGCACGACGCCGCCAGCCCGTCCCCGCCGGCCGGGCCGGCGTCGAGGTGCTCGGGCCGCACCCCGACGATCACGTCGCGGCCCGCATGGGCGGCGAGCGCCGGCGCCGCCGGGTCGACGGGGAGCGTGCTCGCGCCGATCCGGCAGACGAGCCGCTCGCCGTCGCGCTCGAGGCGCCCGGCCGGGAGGTTCATCGGCGGGCTGCCGAGGAAGCCGGCCACGAACAGGTTCGCGGGCCGGTCGAACACCTCGTGCGGAGTGCCGCACTGCTGCAGCACGCCGTCGCGCATCACCGCGATGCGATGGCCCATCGTCATCGCCTCGACCTGGTCGTGCGTGACGTAGATCGTCGTGACGCCCAGCTCGCGCTGCAGCGTCATCACCTCGACGCGCATCTGCCCGCGCAGCTTCGCGTCGAGGTTCGACAGCGGCTCGTCCATCGCGAAGACCTTCGGATGGCGGACGATCGCCCGGCCCATCGCGACGCGCTGGCGCTGGCCGCCCGACAGGCGCCCGGGCCGGCGATTGATGTGCTCGGCCAGCCCCAGGCGCTCGGCGACCCGCTCGACGGTCTCGCGGATCTCCTTGCGCGGGACGCCCTGGGCCCGCAGCGGGAACGCGATGTTGTCGAACACCGTCATGTGCGGGTACAGCGCGTAGCTCTGGAAGATCATCGCCACGTCGCGCGCCTTGGGCGGGAGGTCGTTGACGACCTGCCCGTCGATGCGGATCTCGCCCGCCGTGATCCGCTCCAGGCCCGCGACCATCCGCAGCGCGGTGGTCTTCCCGCACCCGGAGGGGCCGACGAACACGAGCAGCTCGCCGTCGGGGACCTCCAGGTCCAGGCCGGTCACCGCGGTGGTCCCGTCCGGGTAGACCTTGCCCACCCCGTCGAAGCTGACCGTCGCCATCGTTGCGCTCAGCGCTCCCGTCGCTCGAGGGTCACCGGCACGTCCCACGGGTTCTCGGGCGTCGTCGCCCACCCGGGCGGCGGGACGTTGATCGTCATGTGCGTCGTCGGCTCGCTCCCCACCGCGCCGTTGGCGTGCGGGGCCCCGGGCGGGATCGCGACCAGCGTGTGCGGTCCCACCTCGTGGTGCTCGAAGCCGATGTCGACGCCCAGCGTCCCCTCGATCACGTAGTAGAACTGGTGGAACTCGTGCATGTGCAGACCCATGCCGGGCGCCACGCCCGGCTCTGAGCGCATCACGAACCACGCCAGCTCGCGCGAGTCCGGGAACGCTGCCTCGAACGTACCGGTCGGCTCCGACAGGAACCGGCTGCGGGTGCCCGGCTGCGACTCGGGCCACTCGTCGGGACGCAGGTGGACGACGGCACCGCCCGCCGCCCACGTGCTCGGGTCGCCCGCCCACTCCATGAACGTGCGCGTGAACCCCATCCCGGGGGCGATGACCTCCAGGTGCAGCTCCCGCTCGGTCCCGGGGTTGCGGTGCTTGTGCGGCGTGCCCGCCGGGATGTAGGCGACCGAGCCCGGCTCCAGGAGATGGGTCTCCTGGCCCAGGCGCATCTCCATCGTCCCCTCGAGGACGTAGAAGAACTGGTCCATCCCGTGCGCGTGCGGCGGCGGCCCGAGCTTCCCCGGGCCGTTGCCGCACAGCGAGAACATGATCTCCGACGACAGGTGCAGCTGCATCGCGAAGAACATGTCGTCCGGGACGAGCGAGAGGTCGACCGGCCGCACGAACCCCGTGTTGATCGGGTTCACGAGCGGCGGCGCGGCCTCCCCGGCCTGTGACCAGTCGGGCTCGCCCACGAACAGCGGACTGGAGGTCCTCGTCGAGCTCACTGCTTCCCGTAGGTCTTGTCGAGCTCGGCCAGGATCTCGTCGACGGTCTTCTGACCGGTGAGCAGACCCGCGAGGTTGGTCGACAGCACGCCGTTGGTCGACGGCGTCTTCCAGTACGTGGGCTCGGTGATCACGTTGTGACCGCCGGGCTGCAGGTACGACGCCAGCGGGGCCAGCAGCTCGGGGAACGAGTCCTCGACGAACGCGGCGGGCGCGATCGTGTGCTGCGTCTCGTTGTAGACCTTGCTCTCCTCGGGATCGGCGACGAAGTCGAGGAACGCCTCGGCGACCTCCGGGTTCTCCGACTTCGAGTTGATCGCGATGATCGGGTCGACCGTGATCGCCAGGTACGTGGTGTCCGGGCCGTCGCCGGGCAGCGGGACGACCGACCACTCGAACTTCGGCTCGGCGGCGACCACCGCCGGGAGCTGCGGCTGCAGCACCGGGTACATCAGGGCCTTGCCGCTGGCGAACGCCGCGGTCGCGGCCTCGCGCGAGGCGCCGGACACGCCGCGCTCGAAGCAGCCGGCCTCCTTGAGGTCGACGATGCGCTGCAGCGCGGTCCGCCAGCCCTCCGACTCCGCGAACGTCGTCTCGTCGTTGTTGCGCCGCTGGATCCACTCCGGATCCGGGCCGTCGACGTAGTTGGCGGTCAGCAGGCTGAGGAGGTTGGACAGGTCGGGCGGGAAGCCGCCGCCGATCGCCACCGGGATCAGGCCCGCGTCGGCGGCCGTCTTGCACATGCCCAGCAGCTCGTCCATCGTGGTCGGCGGCTCGAGGCCGAGCTCGGCGAACTTCTCGTCGTTCGTCAGGAGGAAGCCGGTGAAGACGCCGTTGACGAGCCCGTACAGCTTGCCGTCGCGGGAGACGAGGCTCTTCAGCTCCTCGGGGATGTCCTGCGCCCAGGGCCGGTCGTCCAGGGTCTGGATCCGCCCGTCGGCGGCCATGTTCTGGATCGACAGCGGCAGCGAGGCCCCCGGCGGGGTGTAGATGACGTCAGGCCCGGCGCCGGACTGGAGCTGCGTCGAGACGAGCTGGAAGAACGAGGCGAACGGCGCGAAGGTGGCCTCGACGGAGACGTCGGGGTTGGCGGCCTCGAAGTCGTCGATGACCTTCTGCCAGCCGGGCTGTGCGGTGGCGGGGAACGCGACCTTCAGCGTGCCCGAGAGGTTGGACTCGGCCGCCGCGGTCGACGCGGCCGTCGCGGCCGCGGTGCTGGTCGCGGCACCCTCGTCGTCGTTGTCGCTGCCCCCGCATCCGACGGCGCCGACGGCGACCGCCGCGGCCGCGAGCGTCAGCGCGGCGAAGCGCCGTCCCGGGCGACCGACGGCAGCCCGGGCACGTCCGACCCACAGATCCCTTCGCATTGCTCTCCCCCATCCGTGTCTCACCTTGTGAGACGATGTCTCGGTGTTTGTGAGACGATATCTGATCTGATGAGACATCGCAACGTCGTTCCGCGTAGGCTTGCGCCGCCATGGCGATGACGCCCCACATCCAGGCGATCGAGCGGGCGGTCCGGATCCTCGGCCTGTTCCGCCACGACGACCCGTACCTGACGCTCCCCCAGCTCACGGAGCGCTCGGGGCTCGGGCGCGCGTCGACGCACCGCTACGCGACCGCGCTGCGGCGCGAGGGCCTGCTGCGCTACGACGAGGCGCGCAAGGTCTACTCGCTCGGCCCGCGCCTCCTCGGCCTCGCGTCCGTGGCGATGGCCAGCCTGCGCGTCGTCTCCATCGCCGGCCAGCACATGGACCGCCTCGCGCACGAGCTCAACGAGACGGTCGTGCTGTCGGTGGCCGACAGCGGTGCGGCGATGATCGCGCGCGTCAGCGAGGCGCCCAGGCGCGACGTGCGGATCTCGCCGCGGCTGGGCACGCGGCTCGAGCGCGGGTCGGCCCAGGGGCAGCTCATCGCCGCCCTGTCGACGTCCGACGGCGCCGGCCTCGATCCGGAGGTCGCCGAGCGCGTCCGCGCGACGCGCATGGCCACGCTCGTCGACGGCAACTTCGGCATCATCGCCGCGCCGGTCTTCCAGGGCGGCACGCTCGTCGCGACGATGGCGGTCATCGGCTTCCGCGACGACGTCTCGGACACGACCACCGACAAGATCGAGGCGCTGCGCCGCGCCGCCGACGACGTGTCGGCCGAGCTCGGCGGCGACGTCTGACCCGCGTCTCAGAGGTTCGTGCCCGGGCCGGCCCCTGGGACGGTCCTCAACCCACCGGCCTCGTGACACGGCGTCTACAGTGCCCGTGCGCATGGACGCCACGGAGACGGTCACGGTGCTGTTCACCGACCTCGTCGAATCGACGGCGCTCGCCTCCAGGGTGGGGCCTGGCTCCGCCGAGGCGCTGCGCCGCGAGCACTTCGCGCTCCTGCGCGAGGCGATCGCCGAGACCGGCGGGCGCGAGGTCAAGAACCTCGGCGACGGGCTCATGGCCGTGTTCGCGAGCGCGTCGCGCGGCGTCGACTGCGCGGTGGCGATGCAGCAGCGGCTGGAGGCGCGCAACCGGCGCGCCGAGGAGCCGCTGGCGGTGCGCATCGGCCTGAGCCTGGGCGACGCCGACCGCGAGGGCGACGACTACTTCGGCCCGCCCGTGGTGGAGGCGGCGCGGCTGTGCGCCGCGGCCGCAGGCGGCCAGATCCTGACCGTCGAGCTGGTGCGGGCGATGGCGGCCGCGCGCAGCGCGCACGAGTTCCGGGCGACCGGCGAGCGCGAGCTCAAGGGGCTGCCGGCTCCGGTGGCGACGTACGAGATCGCCTGGTCGCCGGCGGCGATCGAGGCGCCGGTGCCGCTCCCGGCCCGCCTGCGCGACGAGCAGCCGGGCGCGTTCGCCGGGCGCGCCGGCGAGGAGCGCGCGCTCGCCTCGCTGTGGGAGCAGGCCCGAGACGGCAGCCGCCGGGTCGCGCTGCTGTCCGGCGAACCGGGGATCGGCAAGACCCGACTGGCCGGCCGCCAGGCGCTCGCCGCGCACGCGCAGGGCGCGGTCGTCCTGTTCGGCCGCTGCGACGCCGAGCTCACCGTCCCGTACCGGCCGTGGATCGAGGCGGTGCGTCACTACGTCGAGCACGCGCCGGCCGAGGTGCTCGAGGCGCACGTCGCCCGTCACGGCGGCCGCGTGGCCCGGTTGGCTCCCGCGCTCGCGCAGCGCGCGGCCGGCGCGGACGCGCCCGACGCCGGCGATCCCGACACCGAGCGCTACCTCCTGTTCGGCGCGGTCGCCGACCTGTTGCGCCACGCCGCGGTCGCCGCCGGGGAGCCGGTCGTGCTCGTCCTCGACGACCTGCACTGGGCCGACCGTCCGACGCTGTCGCTGCTGCGCCACGTCGTGGCGGCCCCGGCCGACGCGGGATTGCTCGTGATCGGCACGTTCCGCGACACCGAGCCGGACGCCGACCCCGAGCTCGCTCGCATGCTCGCCGACCTGCGGCGCGAGCCGGGTGTCGAGCGGATCGCGCTGGAAGGGCTGGAGACCGATGACGTCGCCGAGCTGATGACCGGGCTCACCGGGCGGGATCTGGACGAGCGTGGCACGGCCCTGGCGGGCGAGATCGCGCGTGAGACCCACGGGAACGCGTTCTTCGTCGGCGAGCTGCTGCGAGCGGTCGCCGACGCGGGCGAGGTCGGCAGCGTCGACGAGCTCGGGCTGCCCGACAGCGTCGTCGAGGTGGTCGGGCGCCGGGTCGACGCGCTCGGGGTGGAGCTTGCGGACGTGTTGACGGCCGCGGCCGCGATCGGGCGCGACGTCGACGCCGATCTGCTCGCCCGCGTGGTCGGGGTCGACGACCACGAGCTGCTCGGGCGGCTCGACACGGCGACGGCCGCCGCGCTGCTGCGTGAGTCGTCGGAGACGCCGGGCCGCTTCACGTTCGTGCACGGGCTGATCAACCACACGCTCGTGACGCGGATCGGGCCGAGCCGTCGGGCCCGGCTGCACCGCCGCATCGCGCAGGCGCTCGACGAGCTGTGCGCCGGCCGGCCCGACGAGCGCGCCGCCGAGCGCGCCCACCACTGGGCGCTGACCGGGGTGGCCGCCGACCGTCCCCGCGCGGTCGACGCGTGTCTGCGCGCCGGCCGCGGCGCACTCCACGACCTCGCGCCGGCCGAGGCGCTGCGCTGGTTCCGGCGCGGGCTCGACCTCCTCGACGGCGGCCGCGCGGTCTGCGACGACGGGGCGCTGCGCTGTGACCTGCTGACCGGCGCCGGCGAGGCGCAGCGCCACGCCGGGGACCTCGACTTCCGCGAGACGCTGCTGCACGCGTGCGCGCTGGCCGACCGCCTCGGCGACGCGGACCGCCTGGCCCGCGCCGCGCTCGCCAACAGCCGCGGGCACCCGAGCACGATGGGGTTCGTCGACGACGAGCGGGTGGCCGCGCTGCGGCGGGCGCTCGAGCTCGACGGCGGCTCGCAGCCGGCGCGCCGCGCCCGGCTGCTGGCGCTGCTGGCGATGGAGCTCGTCTGGGACGGCGACCCGGACGGGCGCCGGGCGCTGGCCGACGAGGCGCTCGCGCTGGCACGTGAGCACGGCGACGAGCGGACGCTCGCGCTGGTCCTGCGCGACCACTACCACGCGCGCTGGTCGCCGGACACGGTGCAGGAGCGCACGGCGTGGGCGCAGGAGCTCGGCGCGCTCGCCGACCGCCTCGACGAGCCGCTGCTGCAGTCGCAGGCGGCGCTGCTGGCGCTGTTCGCCGCGGTGGACCGCGGGGACATGGCCGCGGCCGAGCGCCACCGCGACCGCTGCATGGCGCTGGCCGAGCGGGTGGGGCAGCCGGGGATGCTGTGGCACGCCCACTACGCCGCCGGGCTGGTGGCGCTGCTGGCCGGCGACCTCGATGCGGCCGTGCGCTTCGCCGACCGGGCCCTGGAGCTCGGCCGGGACGCCGAGCCCGACGCGCTCATGGTCTACGGCGGCCAGAGCGCGCTGATCAGCGCCGAGCGCGGTCGCCAGGAGGAGGTCGTCGCGCTGACCGAGCAGATCGTCGAGTCCAACCCCGGCCTGCCGCTCTTCTCCGCGGGCCTCGTGGACCTGTACCTGCACGTGGGCCGGGTCGAGGATGCCCAGCTCCTGCTGGACGAGCTGCGCGAGGCGGGCTTCGAGAACCTGCCCCGCGACCAGGCGTGGACGACCGCGTACGCGTGGCTGTGCCGGGCGGCGGCCGGGCTCGCCGACCGCGCCGCCGCGGCGGACCTGTACCCGCTCGGGCTGCCGCTGCTCGGCCTGGCCTGCTCGAACGGCGCGGCCGCCCACGACTCGATCGACCACTGCCTGGGGATGCTCGCGACGGCGCTCGGCGACCACGACCGCGCGGAGCGCCACTTCGCCGAGGCCGAGCGCTTCGAGGAGGCGGCGGGCATGCGCGCCTCGCTGGCGCTCACCCGCCTGTGGCGGGCGCGCTGCCTGCTCGACCGCGGCCGCGACGCCGACCGCAGGCGCGCCCGCGTGCTCCTGGCGGCGTCGATGGACGCCAGCCGCGAGCACGGCTACGTCCGCTTCCTCGCCTGGGCCCAGCAGCTCGCCGACGAGCACGACCTGGCGGCGGCGTGACCGTCACTCCGCCAGCGCCAGCCACACGATCCCGACCGCGATCAGCGCGATCGGGACGAGCCGCATCGGCGCGGCGGACTCGCCGAACAGGATCATGCCGGCGACCGCGGCGCCGACCGCGCCGGTGCCGGTCCACACCGCGTAGCCGGTGCCGACCGGGAGCCGGCGCAGCGCGACGGCGAGCAGGACCATGCTGACGACGAGCGTGACGAGGAACAGCAGGGTCGGGACGAGACGGGTGAACCCGTCGGACTGCTTGAGGGCCAGCGCCCAGGCCGTCTCGAACAGCCCGGCGACCAGCAGTACGATCCAGGTCACGACGCACACCTCCAGGGACGAGTGGTGGGAAGGTGCGCGTCGTCTTTGCCTGCCGGGTACGGCGCGCGTCTCGTCCGGGCGGTGAAGCACCGCTCACCATAGCGAGACGCGCGCCGGGCGCCGGGCCGATCAGAAGCTCTGCTGGATGACCGTCGCGACCTTCCCGACGTCGTCGTTGGCCTTGAACGCGCCCTCGATGTCGTCGAACACGCTGTCGGCCGCGATGATCGCGAACGCCAGGCGCCGTCCGCTGCGGGCGTCCATGTAGCCGCCCAGCGCCTTCGCCGGGAACAGGATCCGGTTGTTGAACAGGTCGCCGGACCCGAGCGTGCCGGTCTTCGCGAACACCTTGCCGGTCGCCGGCCCGCCGGGCTGGACCAGCGCCAGCGACCCGTCGACGCCGAGGATCGGCAGCGCCGCCTGCCACTGCGCGGCGTCGGGCCGGCGCGACATGATCGTCTCGAGCTGCACCTGGTTGTCGGCGGTGATCAGGTTGCCGGTGAGGCCGGAGCCGTCGATGAGGACGGCGCCGTCGGTGTCGAGCCCCGCCGCGCGCCAGATCCGCGCCGCCTCGGGGAGCCCGTCGTCGCAGTCGCGGCTGCCGGCGGCGACCGCGAGGAGGCAGATCATCGTCTGGGCGCCGCGGTTGTAGGACACCTTCAGGATGTAGGTCGCCTCCTGGGACAGCGGCAGCGACTCGAGGGTGGCGACGGCCGGGAGCCGGCCCACGGCCGCCCACGACGGCAGCCGCCGGACGGGGTTGCGGGCGGTCGGGTTCGCGCGCACCCGCACGCCGGCGCGCCGCAGCTCCTGGATGAACGCGGTCCGCGCGTAGCGGGCCGGATCCGCGAACGCGTACACGTTGACGACCGGGCCCGCGTCGGCGGCGATCGTCCCGGTCAGCACGACGCGGCCGTGGCGCGGGGACGTGACCGTGATGTCGGTGTCGCCGCCGGCGGCGACCGTGCGCACCCGGCTCGTGACCTTCCAGGGCGCGACGATCGGCCGCATCGCGATCCGCGCGGTCTCGCCGACGCGGCCGGGTGTCGTCGTGAAGTCGATGAGGTTGTTGTTGACGACGATCGGCGTGACCGGCCCGTTCTCGAGCTGGGACGTCTCGAACAGGCGGTCGTCGACGATCACGTCGCCGGACACGACGCGGATGCCCGAGGCGCGGACCTGCTGCGCCAGCTTGCGCAGCCCGGTGAGCGGGTTCTCCGGGGTGAGCGTGGCGCCGGGCAGCGCGTTGGCGTCGTTGTGGTCGAGGTTGGTGAAGTCGACCGTCCCGTCGGGCTTCGTGCGCCCGTCGAGCGTCATGTCCCCCATGCCGACCAGGATCAGGTCGCCGCGCAGCCGCCCGCCGCGCACGCGCCCGTTGCGCTTCACCGGCGTCACGACCGTGTGGCCGGGGCCGAAGCGCTGCCAGGCGGCGCCCACGCTGTAGGTCTTGACCACCGACCCGGGCTCCACGAGCGCATCGGGGTTCAGCGAGATGAGCTGCTCGCCGGTGTCGAGGTCGCGGACGGAGATGAACCACTGCGCGTGCGCGTACGCGGGCTGGTTCATCACGTGCAGGGCGGCAGGGTCGAGACCGGGCACCGGCCCCGTGGCGGCGGACGCGATCGAGGCGCTCGCGGCGATCGCCACGACGGCCAGCAGGAGGGATTTCATTCCTGAGACTCTGCCGTGTCGCGCGGCGTACCGCCAACCGCCCGCATTCCGGCTGATCGGAACGTGGCTCTCCATCGGTTGCGTCCGCCCGCCGCACCCCCTACGGTGCGCAGGCGCATGGTCCCCTTCTTCCGCCGGTTCGCGCCGCTCGCCGTCGTGGGCGCGACGCTGGCCCTCCCCGCCGTCGCGCCGGCCGCGACCGCCGACGCCGACTTGCGTCGCGGCCTGCAGCGCCTCGTCGACGGCAGGGGCGGGCCGCCGGGCGCGGTCGCGACCCTCTACCGCGACGGCCGCCTGACCGTCCTGCGCGCCGGCCGCGCCGACACGCGCCGCCACGGGCCGCCGTCCGCGCGCCAGCACATGCGCATCGCCAGCGTCGCGAAGGCGTTCAGCGGCGCGGTCGCGCTGCACCTCGTGCAGCAGGGCCGGCTCGGGCTCGACGACACGATCGGCCAGCACGTGCCGACGCTGCCGGCGGCGTGGTCGGCGGTGACCGTGCGCCAGCTCCTCAACCACACGAGCGGGCTGCCCGACTACACGCGCTCGGACGGCTTCGCCCGCCAGGCCACCACGAGCCCGCGCGGCTACGTCTCGCCGACCGGCATCATCGACTGGGTCCGCGACGACCCGCTCGTCTTCCCGCCCGGCTCGCGCTACGAGTACTCGAACACCGACAACATCGTCGTCGGGCTGATCGCCGAGGCCGTGACCGGGCGGCCGTACCGCGAGCTGCTGCAGGAGATCGTCTTCGGCCCGGCCGGGCTGACGCAGACGTCGTTCCCGGAGCGGCGGATCTCGCTGCCGCGGCCGTTCATCCACGGCTACGTGGTCGAGCCGCCCGCGCGGCCGCAGGACGTGACGACGTTCCTGAGCCCCAGCGGCGCGTGGGCGTCGGGCGCGATCGTCTCGACCCCGCGCGACCTGGCCGCGTTCATCCGCGCCGACCTCGGGCGGCGGTTCTTCGGCGAGGCCGAGCAGGCGGAGCAGATGCGCTTCGTGCCCGGCTCCTCCAGCCCGCCCGGCCCGGGCCGCAACGAGGCCGGCCTGGCCCTCTTCCGGTACACGAGCCGGTGCGGCGTCGTCTACGGACACACCGGGAACTTCCCCGGCTACGTGCAGTGGGCGGCGGCCACGGCCGACGGCAGCCGGTCGGTCACCACGACGCTGAACATCCCGGCGCCGACCGGCCGCCTCCTGAAGCGCCTGCGCAACGTCCAGGCGCAGGCCGTGTGCGCGCTGCTGGGCCGCTAGCTGTAGGCAGCAGCAGTCTTGTTTCTCTCGGCCAGACGCTGGAAGGGCGTCTGGCCGTTGAGTGACCGGTGCGGGCGTCGTGTGTTGTAGCGCTCTAGGAAGGCGGGCAGCGCCGCGGTCCTGGCGCGGCTGGTC
>DATMSA010000123.1:0-32390 GCA_035565675.1 Capillimicrobium sp.
CGTGTTGACGTACATGACGGTGATCGCGCCCGGATGCTTGGCCTGCCAGGCGGCGAGCTGCTCGGGGGTGATCGAGTCCGCCAGGGAGCAGCCGGCCTCGAGATCGGGGATCAGGACCGTCTTCTCGGGCGAGAGGATCGACGCCGTCTCGGCCATGAAGTGCACCCCGCAGAAGGCGATGACCGACGCGTCGGTCTTCGCCGCCTGTTGCGAGAGACCGAGCGAGTCGCCCACGTAGTCGGCGACGTCCTGGACCTCGGCCACCTGGTAGTTGTGGGCGAGGATCACGGCGTCGCGCTCCTTGGCGAGCGCGCGCACCTCGGCCTTCAGCGCGGGGATGTTCTCGAGCGACAGCAGGCTCACGGGAGTGCTCCAGGGGAAGAGGTGAGGGACCCGCGATTCTATCGACGCGGGCCCCTCGCCCCCGGGTCTACGCCTCGACCGGGTCGGCCGCGTCGGCGGCCTCGACGGCCTCGGCGGGCTCGTCGGCCACGCCGTGGGCGACGTCGGCGACCGTGAAGCGCTCGACCATCCGCTCGAGCTCCTCGGCGCTGCGGGCCAGCTCCTGAGCCGACGCGGCGATCTGCTGCGTCGAGGCGCTGGTCTGCTGCGTCGAGGCGGAGACCTCCTCGGTGGACGCCGAGGACTGCTCGGCCACCGAGGCGACCTCGGTCGTGGCGGTCGCGATCTCGCCGATGCGCCCGCCCATGTCGCGGACGGCCTGGGCGATGCGCTCGAACGACTCGCGCGCCTGGGCGACGACGGCGGCGCCCTCGTCCGAGCGCTCGGCGCCCTCGGTGACGACCTGCACGGCGCGGTCGGTCTCGGCCTGGACCTGCTCGATCAGCTGGCCGATCGCGGCGGCCGCATGCTGGGACTCCTCGGCCAGCTTGCGGACCTCGTCGGCCACGACCGCGAACCCGCGGCCGGACTCGCCGGCGCGCGCGGCCTCGATGGCCGCGTTGAGCGCCAGCAGGTTCGTCTGCTCGGAGATGCCGGTGATCGTCTCCACGATCCCGCCGATCTCGTCGCTCTTGGCCGCCAGCGCGCGGATCGCGTCGGTGACCGCGACCGTGGCGTCGCGCACGGCGCCCATCGCCTCGGTGGCCTGCACCGCGGCGCGAGCGCCCTCCTCGGCGACGTCGCGGGCGTCGTCGGCGGCGCGGCTGGTCTCCTCGGCCGACGTGCGCGCGGCCTCGACCATGCGAACCTGGTCCTCGGCGCCCTTGGCGACCTCGCCGACGGCCGTGGCGATCTCGTTCACGGCCCGGCCGGTCTCCTCGGACGTGGTCGCGACCTCGTGCGACGCGCTGGCGACCGCGCCGGCGGTGGTCTGGACCTCGCCGATCATCTCCGAGAGCGAGCCGCGGGTCGCGTTGTAGGCGTCGACGGAGCTGGCGACGTCGTCGCGGATCTCGTTGACGGCGACCGCGATGTCGCCGACCTCGTCCTTGGCGATCCGCTCGATCGGCGCCGTCTCGACGGCGATCTCGCGGGTCAGGTCGCCCTCGGCGACGGCCTCCAGGCCGCCGCGCAGCGACGCCGTGTCGCGGTCGCGCAGGCGGCGCAGGGCGCCGAGCACGTCGCGGACGCTGCGGGTGATGCCGCGGGAGATCAGGTACGCCAGCGCGGCGGCGATCAGGATCGCCACGCCGAGGAGGATGAGGATCGTCCGCTTGGCGGCGGCGGACGCGGCGTCGGCGTCGGCCTGCCGCTGCTGGCTGTGCTTGGTCAGGTACGCGTCCCACTTCATCTGGACGTCCTGCGCGGCGACCCAGATGGGGACGGCGCCGCCCTCCTCCTGGTTCTCCATGATCGCGATCGCGCCCGCGGGGTCGTTCTCGGCGGCCAGCTCCATCGCGGGCTGGGTCACGTCGAGGTACTGCTGCCAGGCCTCGCGGTACTGCTGCGCGAACGCCTCCTCGCGCGGCTCCTCCGCGTACCGGTCGTAGTCGTCGAGGAGCTTCTCGAGCGAGTCCTTGTACAGCGTCATCGTCTCCTCGACGCCCTCGACGATCTCCGGCGGCGCCGACGCGGTGTTGATCCGCGCGTACTGCATCATCCGGTACTGCGAGAGCGGAGCGTTCAGGCTGGAGACGATCTTCGCCGCCGGGAGCTCCTCATCGGCGACGTGCTTGGTGCGATTGTCGGCCTCGTCCAGCTTGGCCAGCGCGAAGACGCTGAGCCCGACCATGATCGCGATGATCGCGGCGTAGCTGGCGAAGAGCTTCGCACGAACGGAGAGTCGTGGCATGCGAATCCTTGCTCGGGGGACAGAAATGCTGGGGTTTCCATCGACCCCGCGGCCCCCGGGGTGCAGGCCGGCTCGGCGTTCGTACGAGTCGGTCGGCTGATGCGGGAGCCATCGCACACGATCCGGTGCGCGATGGCTCCCTCCCGCTCAGCCGGCCGGGGTGGGGACCGCGCCCGCCCGGACGCCGAGCGGACGGGTCGGCGGCGGCGTGTTGCGGCTGATCTCGAACCGCAGCACGCCGCGGGTGAACACGCACGACACCGCGGGCAGGTCGCCGGCGGCGATCGCGCTCACCGCGTCGGGCTGCGCGGACCCGAGCGGGGCGTCGATGAGCATCACGTCCGCCAGCCGTCCCGGCTCGATCACGCCGGTGTCGAGGCGATACACCGCCGCGACGTTGCCGGTCGCGGCGGCGAACGCCTCGAACGGGGACAGCGGAGCGAGGCTGGCCAGCTCGACGACCGACTTCAGCACGGCGAGCGGCATCGTGCCGGTTCCCGTCGGGGTGTCGCTCGCGATGAGCAGCCGCGTCAGCTCGCCACGGCGCTCGAGCTCGCGGACGACGTCCAGCGACGCGCGCAGGTTGCCCGCCTGGACGACCTGCAGCGCCATGTCGGACTCGGCGATCACGCGGGCGAGGTCCGCCTCCGACAGCGCCGTCGGACCGCCGTTGACGTGGCCGCTGACATCGGGGGACATCGCGAGCAGGTCGTCGGCGGTGACCGGTGAGGAGCTCGGGATCGAGGCGCCGCCGGTGTGGCACATGACGACCATGCCGTGGCGTTGCGCGGCCTGCACCAGCGGCGCGCAGTCGGCCGGCGAGGCGAAGGCCCCGAACCCGGCCTTGGCCAGCCAGACGCCCGCGTCCGCCAGGTCTGCGAAGTCGCGGTCCTCCAGGCCCGGCTCCAGGATCACGGAGCCCGCGTGGACGGTCATGCCGCCCGGCCGGTAGTCGGCGAAGCACCGCTGCGCCGCGATGGCGAGCGCCTTCACGCCGACGGGATCCTTCGGCCGGCCCGGCGCGTGCACCTCGCTCGCCGAGATGCACGTCGTGATGCCGCCATGCACGTAGCTCTGGAGGAAGTCGACGGTCTTCTGGCGCGGCGTGTAGTCGCCGATCACGACGTGGCAGTGCGAGTCGATCAGCCCGGGGGCCACGATCGCGCCGGCGGCGTCCACCACGAGGTCCGCGTCGACGGTGCCCAGCTCGGCCTCCCGCCCGACGGCGGCGATGCGGTCGCCGGAGATCACGACGGTGTCCGCGTCCAGCAGCCCGTCGCCGGCTCGGCCGGTGACGACCCCGCCGGCGTTGACGATCACCGCGCCGCTCATCGCAGACCGTCCCTGGCCGTGATGGCATCGGCGGGCACCCCGCCGATGCGGGCGTTGATCCGGCCCCGGTTGGCGTACGCGCCGACCACGACCATCTCGTCGGGCCCGGGCGCGTCGGGGACATGCACCGTGATGCCGTCGTAGTGCGCACGCACGTACAGCGCGTCCTTGTGCGCGAGCGGGACGTCGAGCATCTCGCCTGCCGAGGCGCGCTTCGTCATGGACGGGATCCACGCGAGGCCGCCGCCGGCATGCTGGCGCATCGCCTCACCGAACACGGTCGTGAGCATCGCGTTGATGTGCTCCTGCTCGCCGGCGACGCCCACGAGCCCGCCCTTCCCGTAGCTCAGCGGCGGCGCGCCCAGCGCGTCGACGGCCCGCGCCGCCAGCTCGTCGGCCAGCGGGACGCTGGCCTGGACGAGGTCGTCCAGGTCGTCGGCCCAGCGTCCCGCGAACGGGTTGTCGACCACGGCGCACACCGCCACCTTCACGAGCGGGCCGCCGTCGTCGCTGCGCCCCGCCTCGGTGTGCACCTCCTCCCGGATCGTCAGCCACTTCCGGACCGTCATGCGGCCAGCTCCGCGGTGCCGCCGGCCGGCGCGGTCCGGCTGAGCAGGCCGTCGACGAGCTCGCGGCCGGCGTCCCAGTCGTAGGCGTGGAACACGCGGGCGTCCGACACGTGCTGGGCCGCCGAGTAGAACATCTCGTACTGCAGCTGGCGGCCAGCGAACTCCGTGCCGACGAAGTCCCACATCAGCTTGAGCAGGCGCACCCGCTCGTAGGCCGACGCCGTGGCGGACTTGTAGTAGCGCTCGGTGTGCAGCGCGGTCTCGGGCGCGGTGAAGACCTCCTCCGAGGACGGGACCGCGATGAACGAGCCACCCGCGAGCTCGCGCAGCCACCGCATGAGGTCGACGACGAGCTGGCGCTGCAGGCTCATCCCCGTGTAGACGAACTGCTGGTTGGGGATCGCGAGCGTCTCGGTGATCCGCGGGGTGGTCTCGGCCGCCACGACGATCGCCTCCAGCTGCGACGCGATCGTGGCCACGCCGCCGCCGAGCTGGCCCTGGACCGGCGGGAGCCGGTCGATGCCGTGCAGCTCGGCCAGGCGCATCGCCAGGCCGCAGGCGAACCGGAGCTTGACGCCGAAGCGCGACAGCGCCTGGAAGTTGGCCATGAGGTGCGCGCCCGTCTTCGTGAACTGATCGCGCGTGATGCCGACGTCGCGGTAGACGAAGACGTGCTCCCACGGGACGAACACGTCGTCGAACACCACGAGCGAGTCGAACTCGTCGAACCGCGACGACAGCGGGTAGTCGAACTCGCTGTTGGCGATCGTCGTGTACGGCCGGCGCGGGTAGATGCGCAACCCCGGCGCGTTCATCGGCATGACGCACGAGATCGCGTAGTCCTCGTCGCCGTCCTGCAGCGGCACGACGTAGGTGAGCAGCAGCCAGTCGGCCATGGCGGCGGAGGTGCCGATCATCTGGGCGCCGCGGATGACGATCCCGTCCTCGCGCTCCTCGGCGGCGCCCGCGTACAGGAACGGCTCGGGCTGCTGATGGGCGGGCTTGGAGCGGTCGACCTGGGGCGGCACGATCGCGTAGGCGACATAGAGGTCCTCGCGGCGGGCCCGCTCGTAGAAGCGGACGACGTTGTCGGCGTACCGCTCGCCACCGCGGGCGAACACGTCCTTGGACGCGGTGAACGCCGACAGCAGCGACGCGACGTGGTCCGGGGTCCGCCCCATCAGGCCGCAGCTCGGGCGCGCCCACATCTCGTGCATCCGCCGGCGAGCGGTGAGGTCGGCGCTCGATCGCGGGATGCGCCACATCCCCGAGCAGCGCTCACCCGTCGCCGGGTCCTCGTAGGCGTACCCGGGGTCGGCGGCCACCTCGTCGTAGATGCCGGCGATCGTCGCGATGGGCCCCGCGAACGCCGGATGGGTGGTCACGTCGTCGACCCGCTGCCCGTCCAGATACACCTCCCGGCCGTCCGACAGGCTCGCCAGGTACTCCGCTCCGGTTCTCATGGTGCTCCTTGGTCTGCTGACTTCCGAGAGTCGGCCGCTACGAGAGCGATCCGAAGGCCACGCGATCCCACACGCGCTGCATCGCCTCGTCGTCCCCGACGTCGTCGAAGCGGCGGTAGCTGCGATTGCAATACAGCAGCGGCGGGGCGTCGGGACCGAGCCACACGTGGCTGACGTGCCCGACGAAGATCGAGTGCGTGTGCGCGTCGTGCGCCTGGCCCAGCTCGCAGCCGATGTGGGCGACGGCGCCGTCGATGATCGGCGCCACGCCCTCCGGGTCCGCGCGGAGCCAGGATGTCGGGATGCGCTTGTCGGAGCCGGGGCGCGAGCAGTGGTTGGCGACGTGCTGCTGGCCGGCGGCCAGCATGTTCACCCCGAAGCGCCCGCTCTGCACGATCTCTCCGTGGCTGCGATTCTCGCGGTTGACGCACACCAGCAGGCTGAGCGGCGACAGCGACAGCGAGCACATGGCGGTCGCCGTCATCCCGGCCGGGTCGCCCTCGGCGTCGGCGTACGTGATCACGGAGACCGTGGCCGCGAAGCGCGTGAACGCGGTCTTGAACGCCTCGGTCGGGGTGGTGACGGGCGCGGCGCTCATGCCGTGGCCTCCTCGATCGGCCGCCCGGCCCCGAGCGCGGTCGCCTGCTCGGCCAGGATCCGCTCGGCCTGGTCCCACTGCTCCGGCACGAACGTGCGCGACAGCCCGGCGCACACGAGGGCGGCGGTGCCGCCCAGCGCGCCGGTCGGGATCGCCACCCCCACGGCGTACAGGCCCTGCGAGAACTCCGAGTCGGCGCGGGCCATGCCCGTCGTCCGCACGTCCGCCAGCTGCACGATCAGCTCCTCCCGGTCGACCACGGTGTTGTCGGTGAACGCGGGCAGGCGCTCGGGCAGCAGCTCGCGCACCTCGTCGTCGGCGAGCTGCGCGAGGATCGCCTTGCCGCCCGCGGTGGCATGCAGCGGGAGCCGCTCACCGAGGCTGGCGGCCGCCTTCAGCGCGCCGCGGCTCTCCTGGCTGGCGATGATCGCGACGCGATCACCGGCGAGGAGGCCGACCTGCGTGGTGAGGCGCGTGGCCTCCGCGATCTCGGCGATGCGGCGCATCAGGTCGGCCCAGCCGGGCTCGGCGCTTGTCGACACGGCGGCGAGCTGCAGGGGCAGCGGTCCGATGCGGTAGGTCAGGTCGGCGTCGGCGTCGAGCATGCCGATGTCGACGAGCGCCTTGAGGAACCGGTGCGTCGTCGCCGTGTCCCAGTCGAGCTCGGCGGCCAGGTCGCGCAGCTTCCATTGGGGGGTGGCCGGCGTGAACGCCTGCAGCAGGTCCACCATCTTGTGCAGCGTCGGGATTCGCGCCCGCTGGCCGTCGCTCGCCTTCATCGGCCGCCTCCTAAAAGTGAAATGCACATTTCAGTAATGAAACAGAGTAGGTGTCGACTGACGTGTCCGCAAGCCGCGGACGGGCGGAGATCGCGGGCGCGCGCCCGCGACCCGGGTGCGATCAGATGACCAGGTGCTGGGCCAGCGCCTGTTCGTCCTCGAGCAGCGCCGACGACGCCCCCTCGGCGACGACCCGGCCCTTCTCCAAGATGTAGCCACGGTGCGAGATCCCCAGCGCCAGACGGGCGTTCTGCTCCACCAGGAGCACGGCCACGCCCTCCTCGTTCAGGCGCTGCAGCATCCCACCGATCTCCTGCACGATGTTGGGCTGGATGCCCTCCGAGAACTCGTCGATCAGCAACAGTCGCGGCGAGGCGATCAGGGCGCGCGCGATCGCCAGCATCTGCTGCTGGCCGCCCGACAGGCTCCCGGCGCGCTCGCGCGCGCGGTCGCGCAGCAGCGGGAACCGCTCGTAGATGCGCGCGACGGCGGCGTCCGCGCCGCGCGACCGCGGGAGGCCCATCCGCAGGTTCTCGACGACCCGCAGCGTGGGGAAGATCCCCCGTCCCTCGGGGACGACGCCGACGCTGGCGCGCGCGATCGCGTACGTCGGGCGTCCGGTGACGTCCGTGCCGTCCAGCGTCACGCGGCCGTCGGTCACCGCGCACTGACCGAGGATGCTGCGCAACAGCGTGGTCTTGCCCATGCCGTTGCGCCCGATGAGCGCGACCATCTCGCCCTCGCCGACGGAGAGCGACACGCCGTGCAGCACCCGCGTGTCGCCCCGCCGGGCATGGACCCCCTCGACGACCAGCATCAGTCGACCCCGCTTCCGAGATACACGTCCTGCACCCGCTTGTCGGCCTGGATCTCCTCGAGCGACCCCTCGACGAGGAGCGAGCCGCGATGGAACACCGAGACGCGGTCGGCGATCTGGCGGACGAACGACATGTCGTGCTCGATGATCACGACGGTCATCCCGCCACACAGCCGCCGCAGCATGTCGACGACCTCGTCGGTCTCGCGGATGCTCATCCCGGCCGTCGGCTCGTCGAGCAGCAGCAGCCGTGGAACGCCCGTGATCATCATGCCGATCTCCAGGCGCTTCTTCTCGCCGTGGGACAGATCGCGCGCCGGCTGCGTCCGGCGATCGTCCATCCCGAGCTCGGCGAGCATGTGCTCCACCCGGTCGGCCCAGCCCTCCGGTGCGCCCGGGCGACGGGCGCCCAGCTGCAGGTTGAGCTCGATCGACAGGCCGCCGAAGACCGTCGGCGTCTGGAACGAGCGCACCATGCCGCTGTGGGCCATGCGGCTCGGCGACACCCGGCTCATCGTGTGCCCCGCGAACGTGACGCGACCCGAGGTCGGGCGGACGAGGCCGCACACGACGTTCAGGAACGTGGTCTTGCCCGCGCCGTTGGGGCCGATGATGCAGCGCGTCTCGCCGTCGCGCACGCGGAAGTTCAGGTCGTCGAGGGCGGCGACGCCGCCGAACCGGCGGGTGAGCCCGGTGACCTCGAGCAATGCCTCGCTCATGGCTGCCCCTCCCCCTGCGCCTCCTGCGGCGTGGGCGCCGCCGGCGGGGCCGGCGTCAGCGCCGTCAGCCGACCCCGGCGCAGGCGTCGAAGCCGCTCGCCCACGGAGGCCAGGCCGCCCGGCAGGAACAGGACGATCAGGATGAACACGACACCGATCACGAGCAGGTACGCCGTCGCCGACGAGCCGGTCAGCGACGACTGGCCCGCGGTGATGAGCAGCGCGGCCACGAGCGGCCCGAGCAGCGTGCCGGCCCCGCCGACGGCGACCCAGACGAACACCTGGACCGAGAGCGCGACGCCGAACACCGACGGGTCGACGATCCCCGTGAGGGGCGCGTACGCCATGCCCGCGACGCCGGCGAGCGCCGCCGCGATGGTCGAGATGGCGACGCGGTAGCGCAGCGTCGAGTAGCCGAGGGTCTCGGCGCGGTGCTCGCTCTCGCGGATCGCCGCGAGGATCGAGCCGAACCGGCCGCTGACCAGCGCCGTGCAGACCACGAACGCGATCGCGGTCAGCACGACCACCAGGTAGTAGTAGGACTCCGGCGTGTCGAACACGATCTCGAACGCCCCCGGGATCCCGATCTCCGGCCACGCGATGCCCAGCAGGCCGTTCGACCCGCCGGTGAGACCGGTCGCCGCCAGCGCGACCTGCTCGAGGACGAGCGTGAGCGCCAGCGTGATCAGCGCGAAGTAGATCTCGCGGGTGCCGGCCTTGAACGACACGAACGCCACCACCGCGCCGAGCAGCGCCGGCACGGCCGCCGCGGCCAGGAGGGCCACGTACGTGCCGCCGATGCCCTCGATGCGGTCGCCCACGATGCCCCAGCTGTAGGCGCCGAGACCGAACGACATGGCGGGGGCCAGGTTGATGATCCCGGAGTAGCCCCACTGCAGGTCCAGGCTCATCGCCAGGACTCCGAAGACGAGCCCGGTGGCGATCACGTTGTACCAGTAGACGTCGGAGCTCACGACGGGGACGAGGGCGGCGGCCACCAGCAGCACCGCCGCCGCGATCCGCGTCTGCGAGCGGAAGAGGCGCATCATGCGGTCCGGACCCCCCCGCGCGAGAACAGGCCCTGCGGGCGGACGAGCATCACCAGGATCGCCAAGCCCAGGACGCAGATCTGCGCCACGGTCCCGCTGAACGGGATCGTCAGCGCGCTCTCGCCGCCCCCGATGAGGACGCCGCCGCCGAACGTGCCGGCGATGCTGCCCATCCCACCGGTGATCACGACGAGGAACGAGCGCACGGTCTGCTCGAGCCCCATGGTCGACACGACGCCGATGAAGGGCGCCATGAGCGCGCCCGCGAACCCGGCGAGGGCGGCGCCCAGGGCGAACGCCAGCGAGGCGATGCGCGTGGTGTTGGTGCCCAGCGCCTCGGCGACCTCCGCGCCCTCGATCGTCGCCCGCACCCGGATCCCGAAGGAGGACCGGTACAGCAGCAGCCCGACCGCGACGATGACGAGGATCGCCATCGTCGCGGCGACGAGCCGGTACGTCGGATACGTGGTCCCCAGCAGGCTCACGCTGCCCTCGATCGGCGTCGGCACCGTCTTCGACTGGGGGCCGAAGATGAGCCGCACCGCCTGCTGCAGCACGATGCTGAGGCCGAACGTCGCCAGCAGCGAGCTGAGGTCCCGCCGCTGGTACAGCGGGCGGATCATCGCGCGCTCCACCGCCATCCCGAACGCACCCACCACCAGCGGCGCGAGCACGATGCCCACCCACGGGCTGAGCCCCGCGCTGGTGACCACCACCATGGTGTACGCGCCGAGCATGAACAGCTCGCCGTGCGCCATGTTGATGACCCGCATCACGCCGAAGATGATCATCAGGCCGAGCGCCACCTCCACGGTGAAGACGGACGCCACGGCGATGTTCAGGACATCGGTGCCGTTCATGGTGCTGTGGGGTCGGAGATCACCGACGATCCGCCCGCCGGGTCACGCGTCCTGCGAGCTGCAGCCGGAGTGGCCGGGGTGCGGCACCTGGCCGAGGTCCTGGACCTCGTCGTAGTTGTCGCCCTTGACCTGCAGCAGCCGGATCGGACCGGTGACGACGTTGTTGTCGGGGTTGACCGTGATCTCGCCGGCCGGCGACTCGACGCTCACGCCCGGCAGCGCCTTGGCGACGGCCTCGCGGTCGGTCGTGCCGGCCTTCTCCGCCGCGGCCTGCAGGAGCAGGAGCGTCCCGTAGGCGCCCTGCGCGGCGATCGTGCCGATCGGAGCGTCCTCGCCGTACTTCGCGTGGTAGGCGGCGGCGAACCTCTCGTTGACCGGGTTGTCGGCCTTGTCCCAGTAGCGGTCGACGGTGTAGACGTCCTGCGCCACGTCGGCGATGCCCGGGAGGACCTCACCGGCGAACGTCGGCATGCCGGTGAGCTCGACCTTGTCGCGCAGCCCGAACTGGTTCAGCTGCTTGACGAGCGCGATGCCGTCGGTCCCGACGACCGAGATGAAGATCACGTCGGGCTTGGCCCGCTCGATCTCCGAGATGTAGGACGAGAAGTCGCTCGTCCCCAGGGGCGCGTAGGCCGTGCCGACGACCGTCCCACCGTTCTCCTCGACGAGCTTGCTCGTGAGGTCGTTGACGAAGTGCGGGAAGACGTAGTCGGAGCCGATGAAGTACACCCGCTTGCCGAGGTTCTCGAGCATCCACGGGACGTACTCGGTCATCTTCTGCTCGGGCGTCTCGCCGTTGCCGAAGACGTACTCGCGGGTGCCGGTGGCCGACGAGTCGCAGGTCTTGGACTCGCCCTCGACGACGTAGAAGAACGGCACCTTCGCGCGCTCGGCCTGCGGGATGACCGCCAGCGTCGTCGCCGAGCTGGTGGTGCCCATCAGGTAGTCGACGCGCTCCTGGGTCAGGAGCTTGCGCGCGGCCGTGCTCGCCGCCTTCGGGTCGGTCTGATCGTCCTCGAGGACCCACTCGACCTTCTTGCCGCCGATGCCGCCGTCCTCGTTGATCAGGTCGGCCGCGACCGTCATGCCGCGCTCGAGCGCCTCGCCGTAGGGGGCCAGCTCGCCGGTGATCGGGGCCAGGACGCCGATCTTCACCGTCCCGCCGCCGTCGTCGCCGCCGCCTCCGCCGGTGCTGCCGCCGTCGTCGCTCGAGCCGCACGCGGCCAGCAGCGACGCCGCCATGAAGGCGCCGGTGACGACGGCCGCCCGCAGGCGGCCGGACCGGCGCCGGTCCGTTGATGTGCTCAGGTGCACGTGAGTCTCCTCGTCCTTGCGTGGTTGGATCGCGTCGATCAGGCGGTGGCGAGGCCGGCGGCCCGCTCGGCGTCGCGCTTGGCGCGCGCCTTCGCGTACAGGTGGTCCCCCTCGTCGAGGAGGCGCAGGATCGTGTGGCGGTCCATGACGCGCGCGTAGCCGTAGCGCATGGTCCGCAGGGTCGCCTCGTGGTTCAGCGCGCTGTTCGTCGCGCAGACGTCCGAGCCGAAGACGACGTTGTAGTGCAGCGAGAACGCCGACCGGGCGGTGGCCTCGCAGCAGTAGTTGGTCAGCGTCCCGCAGATGATCACGGTCTTGACGCCGCGGTCGCGCAGGATGAAGTCGAGGTCGGTGCCGGCGAACGAGTCGTACGTGTGCTTGGCGCGGATGATCCGCTCGTCCGGACGCGGCGCCAGCTCGTGGTAGACCGCCGTGTTCGGGTGGCCCTCCTTCGTGGCGCCGTCGCGGATCGCGTCCTCCCACTCGTAGTAGCCGCCGGTGGCGTCCTCGGCGATCGTGTGCTCGGTGAAGATCACCGGGATGTCGCGCTCGCGGCAGCCGGCGATGAGCTCCTTCACCCGGGGGATCTGGCGGTAGGCCTCGGGGACGCACATGGGCTTGCTCGGATCGACGAAGTCCTCCTGGAGGTCGATCACGATCAGCGCGCAGTCCTCGGCGCGCAGCTCGAAGGTCCAGTGCTTGTCCTCCTGGTAGGCGCGGTCCTTCCACTCGATGAACTCGGCCTCGCCCTCGAAGACGCCGGGCTTGGACAGCTGGTCCGGCCCGAGCAGGTCGCTCGCGTCGCGCCCGTACTCCTCCAGGAACCGCCCGACTGGGTTGTCCCACTGCGACATCGCTCTCCTCCTGAACAAAACTGAAATGCCTATCTCACTAATGCTCGCGGCCGCACTATAGGTAGGCGTTTCCGCCGCTGTCAAGCGGCGTTTCGCGCCATCTCGTCGGCCGAGATCAGGGATCGGCGGAGCGGGACCGAGCGCCTGTGCGCTCGGCCCGATCACACCGCTGGACGGGCGCCGCAGCGCCCGGCCGGTGGGGCCTAGGCGACCGCTGCCGCCGCCTGCTTGGAGGCCTCGCGGGCCGCGCGCGCCTCCCGGTGGAGGGTGTCGCCGTTGAGCAGGGCGTCGATGATCTGCCGGTGGTTCATCACCCGCGCGAACCCGCGGCGCAGCGTGCGGACGGTGCCCTCGTGGACGACCGCGTTGTCGCTGGCGCACACGTCATCGCCGAAGACCACGTGGTAGTGCAGGAAGTACGCCGTCCGCGCGGTCGAGTCGCAGCAGAAGTTCGTCATCGTGCCGCAGATGATCACCGTCTTCACCCCGGCGTCGCGCAGGGCGTAGTCGAGGTTCGTGCCGGCGAACGAGTCGTACGTGTGCTTCACGTCGATGATGCGCTCGCCCGGCTGCGGATCCAGGCCCTCGTAGACCTTGGTGTTCGCCGCGCCCTCCGTCAGCGCCCCGTCGGCGATCGGGTTCCAGTACTCGTAGAAGTCCGCCGCCGTGTCGCTGCCGATGCTGTGCTCGGTGTAGAAGATCGGCATCCCGACCTCCCGGCAGGCCTCGATCAGCTTCTTCACCCGCGGGATCTGGCGATAGGCCTCCGGCACGAACATCGGGCTGCCGGGCTTGACGAAGTCCTGCTGGAGGTCGACGACGATCAGCGCGCACTCCTCCGGGCGGATCTCGAACGCCCAGTGACGATCGGCCTGGTAGTCGGCCTCCGCGAAGCGAATGAACTCCTCCTCGCCCTGGAAGGCCGGCGCGCTCACCGTGTCGGCGCCGAACAGGTCGGACCGGTCACGGTCGTACCGGGCGGTGAACTGCTCGACCGGGTCGTTGCTCGGGACGTACTTCATGAACACCCTCCTCCGATGGGGTTTGCCTGTCGTGGGAACGCCGGCACGATGGTCACCGCCCTGCGCCGGGCATGTCGTAGCGGAACTCGACCATCAGGACGCCCGTTTCCGAGCGCCACGGGCCGTGCTCCATGCCGGGTGGCCGGCACGCGTACATCCCGGCCGTGAACGTCTGCCCCAGACGCAGGTCGGTGAGGTCTCCCTCCACGATGTACACCTCCTCCCAGAAGTCGTGGATCTGCACGCCGTTGGGCGACGAGTCGGTGCCCGGCGCGAAGCGCAGCAGTCGCGTGTAGGCCCCGGTGTCCGGATCGTGGGAGAGGATCCGCTCGTCGATGCCGTCGACGAGCGAGCCCTCGGGGCGCCGCCACGAAGCCTCGGGGGTCCGGAACTCGATCTCGGGCTTGGGCATCAGCTCACGCTCCCGGCCGCCTCGCGAGGCAGCGCGTAGGTGTCCAGGAACCGCTGCGCGAGCGCCTTCGGCTCGTCGAAGCCGTAGTTGCGCTGCGCGTAGCCGCGCGCGACGAACGGCGCGCCCGCGTAGAACATCTCGTACTGGTGGTGGCGACCGGCGAACTCGGAGCCGATCGCGTCCCAGGCGAGCTTGAAGAGCTTGGTGCGGTGCTCGAGGTCGTCGCTCGACTCGGCCAGGAAGCGCACCATGTCCTCGCCGGTCTCCTCGCTCACGAGGTCGCGGTACGACGAGGCGGTGCCGATCACGCCGGCCCCGCTGAGCTCGCGCAGGATGTGGAGCACGCGCGGGTAGATCTCGGACTGCAGCCCCATCACCCCGTAGAGGAACCGGCGCCCGGGCCGGTAGAGCCCGAACTCGTCGACCTCGGCGCTCGCCTCGCCGGCCAGGACCATCCCCTCGACGATCGACACGAGCGACGCAAGCTCGCCGAGCTTGTCCTGGACGGGCGGCAGCGCCATGAGGCCGTTGGTCTCGCAGACGCCGACCGCCACGCCGAGGAGGAACTTCAGCTTGACCGACAGGCGCGTCTGCGCCTGCGTGTTGCCCAGGACGTGGGCGGACGTCCGGTGGAACTGATCGCGCACCCCGTCGATCGAGCGCAGGACGAACACGTCCTCCCAGGGCACGAGCACGTCGTCGAAGACCGCCATGGAGTCCGGCTCGTCGAAGCGCGAGGACAGCGGGTAGTCGAACGCGCTGGGCTGGCCCACCGCGTACGGGCGCCGGCAGAACAGCTTCAGGCCGGGCGTCGCCACCGGGATCGCGAAGGAGATCGCGAGGTCCTCCTCGCCCGGACGCAGCGGCTTGATGCAGCTGACGAACAGCCGGTCGGCGACGGCGGTCCCGGTGCCGAGCATCTGGGCGCCGCGCACGACGATGCCGTCGTCGCGCTCGTCCACCACCGCCACCTGCGAGACGGCGCCGTCGGGCGTCGCGCCCGGCCGGTTGGCCGCGTTCTGGGGCGGGATGATCGTGTACGTCACGTAGAGGTCCTCGCGGACCATCTCGGCGTAGTGGCGGCGGACGTTGTCGCCGGTCCCGGGCCGCAGCCGGTCGAAGACCACCGGCGCGCTGGCGAACCCGGCGTAGAACGAGCCGACGTGGTCCGGGCTGCGGCCGACGAAGCCGTTGGACACCTCGGCCCACCGCGTCACCGCCGCGCGCCGGCGACGCAGGTCGTCGGCGTCGCGCGGCTGCAGGTAGGCCGCGTTGATCCGGCCGTGCTCGGGATGGTCGTAGTGCATGCACGACTCGCCGCTGGCGACGTCGTACAGCTCGGCGACCGTCCGCACGACGCCCGCGAAGGCGGGGTGGTCGGCGACGTCGTCCACCCGGCGGCCGTCCACGTAGACGTGGCGATCGTCCTTGAGGCCGTCCAGGTATTCCGAGGCGGAGCGCATGATCCTCCTATCGCAGCTCGACCGAGGAGGCCTGAGGCCCCCCGTATGACGTGGACTCGAAGGCGACCCGGTATTCGCAGCGCAGCTCCCGACTGCTCTCGGGGTCGCGCAGGCTCGCGGCGAACTCGTCGCCGAAGTAGAACTCGCCGTCGAGCAGCGGCACGGTGCCCAGGAAGATCACGACCGGGGCGCCGGGCTCGACGAGCAGGACCTCGATGAGCTCGAGGATCTCCTCGGGACGGCGAATGGCTGCGAGCGGCGCGTCCTGGTAGGGCCGCCGCTCCGCCCCGACGGCCGCTCGGAGCTCGAGCCGATCCCACCGGTCCGCCACGGACGCCCACGGCCACACCTCGGGGCCGATCACCTTGGCGCACGCGGACTTGGACGCCGCGATCGAGGTCTTCTCGATCTCGCGATCGGTGTGGTCGCTGCCAACCCCGAGGTACAGCTCGCCCGAAGCGGGGCGGACCAGCACCGGTTCGGCCTCGCCGGAGGTCGTGCCCTGCGGCGCCACGAGCGTCGCAGGCGCGACGAGCACCGACTCCAGGCCCACCGGATAGAAGGCCGGGATGCTCTCCGGCTCGGGGACGCCGTGGCTCGCGAGCTCTTCGACGTGGCGGGCGACCAACTCGGCGTCGCGGCCCGTGTAGCCGGCGACGACGACCTCACATCCATCGAGCGGGATGCCGGCGTCTCGCTCCACGTCGAACAGCGTGAGCCGCTGCTCGGGGTCCAGAACCATCGTGGGTATACCCTAGATCAGAAGTACACCGAAGCGCAAGCAGTATGCTTTTGCGCCACGGGTACAGAACGCACAACCGGGGCCTTGCGGCCCCGGTCGCACGTCCTGCCGAGATCAGCGGGAGGCGGTCAGACGCCGCCAAGCCGAGCGCCGGCGGCGTCGGCGGACTCGTCGTCGAGCTCGCCGATCAGCCGATACGTCGCCTTGAGGTGATCGGTGAGCCGACCGAGCGCGGCGTCCGCGTCGCGGGCCTCGAGCGCGGCGACGATCGCCTCGTGCTCGTCGAGCACCTCGTTCATCCGGCCCTGCCGCGTCGCGGCGCGCAGGCCCATCATGCGGATCAGCGCCCGGATCTGCTCCAGGAACCGCTGCGCCGTCGGGAGCCGCGCCCCGGCGGCGATCCCGATGTGGAACTGGTCGTCGAGCTCGATGAACCGCTCGACGTCGCCCTGCTCGGCCGCCCGGCGCTGACGGATGAGGATCAGGCGCAGCTCGTCGATCTCCTCGAGGGTCATCACCTCGCAGGCCTCGCGCACGGTGATCTGCTCGAGCGCCTCGCGCAGGAGGATGACCTCGCGACGAGACGAGGGCGGGATCGTGCGGACGTAGAGCTGACGACGCGCCCCGACCTCGATGAGCTCCTCCTGGAGCAGGCTCTGCAGCGCCGCGCGAACGGGCGTCCGCGAGATGCCGAGCTCCGCGCCGATGTCGGCCTCGTTCAGCAGCGTGCCCGCGGGCAGCGCGCCGCGGAGGATCGCGGTCCGCAGCACCGCATACGCCCGTTCGCGAGCGCCGGCGGCCGGGTCGACCTCCGATTCCTCGGCGATCGATCCGAGGACGCCGGGGGGAAGCGTGGCCTCGCTCATGACAAGGCGACCGTGGACTCGGGCCACGCGTAGGCCGCTTCACGACGGTGCTGCAGGGCCGGCAGGGAGGCCCGCACCGAATCGACGCGCGACCGCTCGAGGGTCGTGGCCACGACCGCGTCGCCGTCGCTGGCCTGCGCGGTGACGGTGCCCCACGGATCGACGACCATCGAGCGACCATACGTCCGCTTGCCGTCGGAACGCTGACCACACTCGTTGGCCGCGATCACGTAGCACTGGTTCTCGACGGCCCGGGCCCGCAGCAGGACCTCCCAGTGGTCACGGCCGGTGAGCAGCGTGAACGCGGCCGGGACGACGATCGCCTCCGCCCCTCGCAGCATGAGGATGCGGTACAGCTCCGGGAAGCGGAGGTCGTAGCAGATGCTGAGACCGACGGACCACCCGTCGACGTCGACGACGACGATCTCGTCGCCTGGCGCTTCGACGTCGGACTCGCGGTAGACCTCGTCGCCGACGGTGATGTCGAACAGGTGGATCTTCCGGTACTCGGCGAGGCGCTCGCCGTCGGGCCCGAAGACCACGCTCGTGTTCGTCAACCGTCCGTCGTCGTGCTCTTCGGTGATCGAGCCGCCGACCAGGAAGATGCCGTGCTCGCGGGCCCAGCACCGCATCGCCGCCACCGTCTCCCCGGACTCCAGCGGCTCGGCGCAGGAGCGCAGGATCTCGGGGCTCCCGAACCCGTTGAACTTCTCCGGGAGGACGACGAGGCGCGCTCCACCGTCGGCGGCGCGGGCGACGAGCGCCGCCGCGCGGGCCAGGTTCTCGTGCTTGGACGGACCGACCGCGAACTGCACCGCGGCCACTGGGAGCTCGTCAGGGCTCCGATTCGATGGCACGACTGCTCGCCTCCTCCGGCTCTTGGGACAGAAGCGCGAGTATACCCGGGTGCCAAAGAATACTTACGGCCAGCTCGTATTCCTTACGTATGCAGCAGCATCGAGAGATCCAGCGTCCGCGCCGAATGCGTGAGCGCCCCCAGGGACACGAAGTCGACGCCGGTCTCGGCCACCTCGCGCAGCGTCTCGAGCGTGACGCCGCCGCTGGCCTCCAGCTCGGCGCGGCCGGCGACCTGCGCGACGGCGGCGCGGAGCTGCTCGGGCGTCATGTTGTCCAGGAGCAGGCGCGGAGCCCCGGCGGCAAGGGCCTCGTCGATCTCCTGCGGATTGCGAACCTCAACCTCGAGTAGAAGGTCAGGTCTGGCGGCTCTGGCGGCGTCCACGGCGCGCGCGATGCCGCCCGCGGCCGCGATGTGGTTCTCCTTGATCAGGAACGCGTCGAACAGCCCGACGCGGTGGTTGGAGGCGCCGCCGGCGCGCACCGCCGCCTTCTCGAGCATCCGCATCCCCGGGGTCGTCTTGCGCGTGTCGAGCACGGTCGCGCCGGTCCCCGCCACCGTGCGCGCGGCGGTCGCGGCGGCGGTGGCGACGCCGCTGAGGCGCCCGAGCAGGTTCAGCGCCGTGCGCTCGCCGGTGAGCAGCGCCCGCGCCGGTCCCTCGATCCGGGCGACGTCGCCGCGCTCGCGCCACACGCCCTCCTCGACGAGCGGCGTGAAGCGCACGGCGGGGTCGAGCTGGCGGAAGGTCTCGCGGGCGGCCTCGAGGCCGAAGATCACGCCCGGCTCCTTCTGCACGATCGTGGCCGTCGCCTGGGCGTCGGCGGGGACGGTGGCCTCGGTGGTGACGTCGCCGTCGCCGACGTCTTCGGCGAGCGCCTCGGCGACCAGTCGGGTCAGCTCCATGGGCGCCGCAGGCTAGCGGCGAACCCGTCGGGTCCGCCGGGCCAGCACCACGGTGGCCGCCGCGGCGAGCGCCACCGCCACCCCGACGGCGACGACGACCCACGCGGGGGCGCCGTCGGAATCCGATGCGTCGGCGGCGGCGGCGGGCGTCGGCGCATCGGGCTCGGAGCCACCGGCCGGCGTGTTCGTGGGCGTGCGCACGGGCGCGGCCGGGGCGCTGGTCACGCGGAACGTCTCCGCCACGGCGGCGCCCATCCCGACCGCGGTCACGACGATCCGCCAGCGGCCGCTGCTCACCGCCACGTCGTCGGGGATGCGCACCTGGTGCACCCCGGCGGGGACGCGCCGCGCCGGCAACGTCCACAGCCGCCCGCGCGGGTCGCGCAGCGAGACGCCGATCCGCGCCGGGCGGACGGTCGTGTAGGCGAGCGTCGGGACGCGGGCGCCGGGCTGGCGGCTGCCGACGGTGACGCGTGCGACCGGCTGGCCGTGGCCGCGGTCGCCGACGAAGTAGACGAGCTGGTTGCCGACCGGGCGCTCGACGCCGTCGGCGGGCTGGTTCAGCAGGCGCCCGTTCAGCGCCACCGACGTCGAGCCGCCCGAGTCGAAGGCCATCGCGGTGACCGCGCCGCGGCGGTGCAGGTCGCGCGCGACCTCCTCGATCGTCAGACCGGTCGAGCCGTCGCCGCGGTCGGCGGCGTAGAAGAGGATGCGCCCGTCGCGCAGCTGCGCGACCGCGGTCCGCGCGTCGGGCGGGCGCAGCTGGCCGGAGGTGAAGGCCTTCGACGCGGCCCGCACCGAGAACACGATCTTCCCGTCGCGGATCAGCACGGGACCGCCGCCGATCGCCGCCTGCAGGTTGCGCGCCAGCGGCCCCAGCTCGTAGCGGACGCCGACGTCCTGCCCACGATGCAGGCGCCCGAGCTGCGCGGCCGCGCCGCCGGCGCCCTGGAACAGCTCGTCGGGCGAGGCGTCGGGCGGGATCGGCAGCCTGCCGGCGCGGGTGCGGACGACCCGCATCTCGCCCGCGACGCGCCACGTCTGGCCGCGGGCGTCGATCCGCCCGCTCGTCAGGCGTCCGACGATCGCGTGCTGGGCGCCGGACGGCGCGCTCGGCCCCCAGCCGCGGTCGTAGAAGACGACGCCGTCGTCGGGCGTGGTGACGTTGACCTGGAACGGCAGCGTGTGCCCGCCCCGGAGGACGAGCGACCCGCGCGCCCGCGGCGTGCTCGTGTGCAGCGTGCCGTTCGTGTCGATCTGCAGCGACGGCCGCTCGCCCTGCGGCTGGTTGTAGACCTCGCCGTCGACGATCAGCAGGCCGCTCGGCTGACCGGTCGCGTACGCGAACAGGTCGGCGTTGATCGCGACCGCGGTGCCGTGGCGCGACAGCTGCTTGGAGACCGCGCTGACGGTCGCCGTGCCCTCCGAGACGACCCCGCCGGGGATCGCCGGCGCCAGCACGCGGTTCCCGCCGGGCCGCGGCATCGTCACGACCGTGACCGTCGAGGCGTGCGGGCCGAACGTCACGCGCTCCCGCTTGACCTCGATGCCGTGCCTGGCCGCCGGGGCGGCGGCCGGGAGCGCGCACGCCGCGACGAGGACGGCGGCGGTGACGGCGATGCGGCGCATGCCCTCGGTTTGTCGGCCGCGCGCGCCGGTCCTGGAGCGACCGCCGTGCCCCCGGTCGCACCGCGCCGCGCTCGCGAGTGGCGAGTTGGCCCCGCTGAGCGGGGCCAACTCGCCACTCGTGGAGTGCCGCGCGGCACCCGCGACCGTTGTCGTCTCGCGATCGCATAGCGATCGCGATCTGACAACGGCTAGTCCGCGAGGACCGTGATGCTGCGGAACTCCGGGTCGCTGGCGCCGTGCAGGCGCGCGCCCGCGGAGCGCAGCTCGCGCAGGTAGGCGACGACCTCGGCGGTGATCCGCTCGCCCGGCAGCAGCGCCGGGATGCCCGGCGGGTAGCCGGCGATCGACTCGCACGAGATCCGGCCGACCGCGGCGTCGACGTCGACGCGCTCGGACTCGCCCAGGAACGCGTCGCGGGGCGGGACGGCGACCTCGTAGCGCAGCGCGGCGACCGGTCGCGCCACCGCGTCCTGGCGACCCTCGACGGAGATGCGCTTGATGACCTCGTCGAGGTCGCCGCCGACCCGCACCAGATCCTCCTCCGGCTGGCCCATGCCCAGCACCAGCACGACCGTCGCCTGCGTGGCCAGCTCGACGTGCGCGTCGTAGCTGCGGCGCAGCGCGTCGGCCACCTCGTAGCCGGTGCGCCCCGTCCCGCGTACGTCCAGCACGACCCGCAGCGGGTCCCAGTCGGCGATCCCGGGCCGCCCCACCTGCTCGGCCCCGATCACCGCCAGGCCCGGCACGGACGCGAGCTTCTCGCGCAGCCGGCGCGAGGCGGCGAGCGTCTCGTGCAGCAGCGCCTCGCCGTGGACGGCGAGCTGCCGGCGCGCCGCGTCCAGCGACGCCATCAGCAGCGAGCTCGGCGACGTCGAGCGCACCAGGCGCATCGCGCGGCCCACGCGGTCGACGTCGATCCGCGACGGCGCACCCCGCGCCCCCACGTGCAGCATCGCCGACTGCGTCAGCGAGCCGACCATCTTGTGCGTCGACGTCAGCACCGCGTCGGCGCCCTGCGCCAGCGCGCCCGCGGGCAGGTCGGGATGGAAGCCGAAGTGCGGGCCCCACGCCTGGTCGACGACCAGCGGCACGCCGGCCGCGTGCGCCACCTCGGCCAGGCCGGCGACGTCGGCGACCATGCCGTAGTACGTCGGCGACACGACGAACGCGGCGTTCACCCGCCCGCCCGCCGCCGCCTGCGCGAGCGCCTCGGCAAGCGCGTCGGGCGTGACGCCGTGCGCCATCCCGAGCTCCTCGTCGTAGGCGGGCGCGACGAAGTGCGGCAGGCCGCCCGACAGGACCAGCCCGTCGACGAGCGACGCGTGCGCGTTGCGCTGCGCCACGACCGTCGCGCCCAGCGGCGCGAGCGCCAGCGCCAGCGCGTGGTTGCCCTGCGTCGCGCCGTTCGTCAGGAACCACGTGCGCTGCGCGCCGTAGGCCTCGGCGGCCAGCTCCTCGGCGCGCTGGAACGGCGGGTGGTCCACGCCCGTGTCGATGCCGCGGATGTCCTGCGGGACGTCGAGCGCGAGCGCGTCGTCGCCGAGCGCGTGGCGCAGGCCCGGGTCGGCGCCCGGCCCGCCCTTGTGGCCGGGGACGTGGAAGCGGCCGGGGCCGCGGAAGCCGTAGGCGACGACGGCGTCGAGGTACGGGGCGGTGGGCTGCTCGCCGCCGCTCACCGCTGCTCGCCGGCCGAGCGCAGGAGCTCCGCGCGCACGAAGCGGTCGAGGTCCCCGTCGAGCACCGCCTGCGCGTTGCCGACCTCGACGTTGGTGCGGTGGTCCTTGACCATCGTGTACGGGTGCAGGACGTAGGAGCGGATCTGCGAGCCGAAGTTGACGTCCTGCGCCTCGCCCTTCTCGCGCGCGATCTCCTCCTGGCGCTTGCGCTCCTCGAGCTCGGCGAGCTTGGAGCGCAGCATGTTCATCGCGGTCTGGCGGTTGGCCGACTGCGAGCGCTCGTTCTGGCACTGCACGACGATCCCGGTCGGCTTGTGCGTGATCCGCACGGCCGAGTCGGTCTTGTTGACGTGCTGGCCGCCGGCGCCCGACGCCCGGTACGTGTCGACCTGCAGGTCGTCGTCCTCGATCACGACCTCGGCGGCGTCCTCGACGACCGGCGCGACCTCGACCCCGGCGAAGCTCGTCTGGCGGCGGTTGGCGGAGTCGAACGGGCTCAGGCGCACGAGCCGGTGCACCCCGCGCTCGGCGACGTACAGGCCGTAGGCGTTCTCGCCGCTGGCCCGGAACGTGGCCGACTTGATGCCGGCCTCCTCCCCCGGGCTCACCTCGAGCAGCTCGACGTCGAACCCGCGCTTCTCGGCCCAGCGCATCTCCATGCGCAGCACCATCTCCGCCCAGTCCTGCGCGTCGGTGCCGCCAGCGCCGGCGTTGACGGTGACGAGCGCGTCGCCGTGGTCGTAGCGGCCGGAGAACAGCCGCTCCATCTCGAGCGTCTCCAGGCGCTCCTCGACGCCGGCGATCTGGGCGTCGAGCTCCTCGGCCATCGACGGGTCCTCGGCGGCGAGCTCGACGAGCCCCTCGAGGTCCTCGACGTCGGACTCCAGGCCGCGGAACGTCTCGAGCTTGCGGCTGGCGGCGGCGTGCTCGCGCGACACCCGCTGCGCGCGCTCCTGGTCGTCCCAGAAGCCGGGCGCGCCCATCTGCTGCTCCAGCTCGGCGACGCGCGCGGCGAGCGCGTCGGGATCGACGCTCTCGCGCAGGGGCGCGAGCGCGGCGCGGGCGGCCGCGATGCGCTGGGCGGGCGGCTGGCGGGCGGAATCGGTCTGGGCCACGACCCCTGAAGGTATCTTCTCGCGGGTGCTGAGCCTGCTCTCGCTCCCCCCGCGCCTGCTGCTGCGCGCCCTCGACGACCTGCACGCGCTGGCGAACGCCGCGCGCACCTTGCCCGAGATCGAGGCGCGCACGCTCGAGCGCATCGCCGAGATCCAGGCGCTGCTGGAGCGCGGGATGGAGGTCGGGCGGCGGATCGACGAGCGCGGGGCCGGCCTGATGGCGCTCGGCGAGCGGATCGACGCGCGCGCGACCGAGGTCCTGGCGATGGCCGAGACGCTCGAGGCGGCCGCCGCCAGCGTCGCCGCGCAGGGCGCCGCCGTCGCGGCCGCGCTGCCCTCGCTGGAGCAGGCCGTCCACACGATGGACGAGATGAACCGCTCGGCCGAGGCGATGGCCGCGGTCGCCGAGCCGCTGCACGGCGCCGCCGAGCGCCTGGGCCGGATCGTCGACCGGCTGCCCGGCGCGAAGCCGCGCCCCTAGGCGGAGACCTCGGACGCGACGGGCTCGGCGCCGCCGGCGGCGCGCGCCCCGGCGCGCCGGCGCCCGACGAACAGGACGACGACCACGAAGCCGGCCAGCGCGAGCGCGGTGTCGACGCGCAGGGCGAGATGCACCCCGTCGGTGAACGCGTCGCGGGCGAGCTGCTCCAGCTCGGCGGCGATGCCCGGGAACGCGTCGGCGAGCTGCCGGCCGTTCTCGGTGCCCGACAGCAGCTCGGCGACCGCGTGCTCCTGGTCGGCGCTGAGGCCCTCGGCGACGCCCTCGCTGCGCACCCGCGACAGGGACGCGGCCGTGAAGATGGTCGTGGTCAGGCCGAGGCCGATCGCGCCGCCGGCGACCTGGAACATGTAGACGAGCCCGCCGGCCAGGCTCGCGCGGGCCGCGTCCAGCGCCGTGATCGCGACCGTGGTGATCGTCGAGTAGAACAGCCCGACGCCCACGCCCGTGACGACCAGGCCGGGCACGAGCGCGCGGTAGCCGGAGTCCTCGCCGATCAGCGACAGCAGCAGCACCCCGGCGGGAATCAGCGCCGCGCCGATCAGCAGCAGCACGCGCCCGCCGAAGCGGTCGTAGAGCGGCCCGGCGCTGAACGCGAACACCGAGAACACGAGCATGAACGGGAGGAAGCCGAGGCCGGAGTCGACGGCGCTGAACCCCATGAGCTTCTGCATGATCTGCGGGACGTAGAGCAGGATCGCGAAGAACGTCGCCGACATCAGCAGGACGGCGCAACAGGAGGCCACGAACGTGCGGTTGGCGGCGACGTCGCGCGGGATCAGCGCCCCCGCGCCGGCGCCGCGCTCGACGAGCGCGAACACGGCCACCCCGACGACGCACAGCACCAGCAGCCCCAGCACGCGCGGGTCGCCCCACCCCCACACCGGCGCCTGGTCCAGCGCGAACAGCAGCGCGATGAGCCCCAGCGACAGCGCCGCGACGCCCTTGTAGTCGATCCGCTCGTCGGTGCGGTCGGGCGCCTCGGCGGGGACGTTGCGCCAGGTGACGAAGCAGGCGATCGCGGCGATCGGGAGGTTGATCAGCAGCACCCAGCGCCAGCTCGCCTCCTGGGTGAGGACGCCGCCCAGGAGCGGGCCCACGGCGTTGCCGATCCCGCACACGCCCAGCACGAGCGGCCCCGCCAGGGACTGCCGCGACTCGGGCAGCACCTGGTACATGAGCCCCAGGACCGCGGGCCACATCAGCGCCCCGCCGATCGCCATCAGCGCCCGTCCGGCGATCAGCAGCTCGACCGTCGGCGCCGCGCCGGCGAGCGTCGAGAACACCGAGAAGATCACCGCTCCGACGAAGAAGACCCGCCGCCGGCCGAGCATGTCGGCCAGCCGGCCGGCGGGCACGATCAGCACGCCGAACAGCAGCGCGTAGGCGTTGATCACCCACTGGACGGTCGACACGTCCGCGCTCAGCTCGCGCTCCATGATCGGCAGCGCGACAGTCAGCGCGGTGAAGTCGTTGGCGATGAGGAACGTCGCCAGGCACAGCGCGACGAGCGCGAGCACGGTCGAGCGCCCGAGTGCCTCCTTCCGGGCTGACGGCGCGCCCGCGGGCGCCGGCTGGGCGGATCCTTCCATCCCCGGGCGCGAACGCTACCGGGAGGCCCCGCCGGATTGAAGGATCGCGGCGCGCGGTCAGCGCGTCAGGCGCCGTGGCACTTCTTGTACTTCTTGCCCGACCCGCACCAGCACGGGTCGTTGCGCCCGATCTGCTCGGTCTCGTCGACGCGGCGCTGCTGCACCGGCTGCGGCGCCTGGGCCTCGGGCGGCGGCTCGGTCGCGGCCGCGGCGGCGGCCCCGCCCTCGGCGCCCGCGGCGGCCGCGATGGCGCTCGCGCCGACCGGCGCGCCGCCGGCCGAGTAGGACACGTTGCGCCCGCCCGTGGAGGTGCCCTGCGGCCGGTACTGGCGCGCGGGCTCCGGCTCGGGCGGCGGCGCCTGCACCTCGACCTGGACGTTGAAGATCATCCGCGTGAAGTCCGACCAGATCGAGTTCATCAGGTCGGTGAACAGCGCGAACGCCTCGTTCTTGTAGGCGACGATCGGCTCGATCTGGGCGAACCCGCGCAGGTGGATGCCCTCGCGCAGGTAGTCCATGTCGTAGAGGTGCTCGCGCCAGCGCTCGTCGATGAGCTGCAGCAGCAGGTAGCGCTCCAGCGCGCGCATGAGCTCGGGCCCGAGCTCCTCCTCGCGCGTGTCGTAGTGGCGCCCGGCCTCCTCGGCGAGGCGGTCGATCATCTCGGTGCGGTCGAACGACTCGCCCCGGAAGTCCTCGGGGTCGGCGTCGAACGGGAAGATCTGGTTGACGGCGTCGATCAGGCCCTCGACGTCCCAGTCCTCGACGAACTCGCTGGCGGTGTAGTCGTCGACGAGGCGCTCGAGGACCTTGGCGATCTCCTCGCGCGCCTGCTCGCTCATGTCGCGGCCTTCGAGGATCTCGTCGCGGTAGGCGTAGATGATCCGCCGCTGCTCGTTCATGACGTCGTCGTACTCGAGCACGCGCTTGCGGATGAGGAAGTGCTGCTCCTCGACGCGCCGCTGGGCCTTCTCGATCTGCTTGGTGAGCATCTTGGCCTCGATCGGCTCCTCGTTGCCCTCCTCGTCGACGGTCCCGAGGCGGTCGAGGATCTTGTAGATGCGGTCACCGGCGAACAGGCGGACGAGGTCGTCCTCGGCCGACAGGTAGAAGCGCGACTCGCCCGGGTCGCCCTGGCGGCCGGCGCGGCCGCGAAGCTGGTTGTCGATGCGCCGCGACTCGTGGCGCTCGGTGCCGATGATGCACAGGCCGCCGGCCTCGATGACCTTCTCGCGGTCGGCCTCGATGCGCTCCTCGATCTTGGGCAGCAGCTCGGCGAAGCGCTCCTCGTAGTCGGGGTCGCCGGGCTTGAGGCCGAGCTTGGCGAGCTCCATGCGCGTCGTGTGCTCGGCGTTGCCGCCGAGCTTGATGTCGACGCCGCGGCCGGCCATGTTCGTGGCGATCGTGACCGCGCCGGGGCGGCCCGCCTCGGCGATGATCTCGCCCTCGCGCTCGGCGTACTCGGGCTTGGCGTTGAGGACCGTGTGCTTGATGCCGAGCTTCTGCAGGCGGCTGGACAGCAGCTCGGAGACCTCGACGGAGATCGTGCCGACGAGCACCGGCTGGCCGCGGTCGTGGCGCTCCTTGATCGCCCGCACGACCGCCGACCACTTGCCCTCCTTGGTCTTGTAGACCTGGTCGTTGACGTCCTTGCGGATCATCGGCCGGTTCGTCGGGATCTGGACGACGGGCAGCTTGTAGATCTTCATGAACTCCGTCGCCTCGGTGAGCGCGGTGCCCGTCATGCCGCCCAGCTTGTCGTACATCCGGAAGTAGTTCTGGAGGGTGATCGTGGCGAGCGTCTGGTTCTCCTCCTGGACGCGCACCCCCTCCTTGGCCTCCACCGCCTGGTGCAGGCCCTCCGACCAGCGCCGGCCCTCCATGATGCGGCCGGTGAACTCGTCGATGATCTTCACCTCGCCGTCGACCACGGCGTAGTCGACGTCGCGCTTGTACAGCGACTCGGCCTTCAGCGCCTGCTGGAGGTGGTTGACGAGATGGCCGTTCTCGGCCCGGTACAGGTGGTCGATGCCGAGGAACCGCTCGGCCTTGGCGACGCCCTGCTCGGTGACCGAGACCGTCTTGTGCTTCTCGTCGAACTCGTAGTCGTAGTCGGCGACGAACTCCTTCTTCTGGCGCGGGTCCAGCCCCTCGGGCTTCTTGCCCGGCTTCATCTGCTTGGCGAGCTTGGCGAACTTGACGTAGAAGTCGGCCGCCTGCTCGGGGGCGCCGGAGATGATCAGCGGCGTGCGGGCCTCGTCGATGAGGATGTTGTCGACCTCGTCGACGATCGCGAAGGAATGCGAGGTGAGCGGCTTCTTGCCCGACTCGTCGAAGCGCCCGCCGTGCTGGACCTTCTCGTCCATCGACGTCGCCATGTTGTCGCGCAGGTAGTCGAAGCCGAACTCCGAGTTGGTGCCGTACGTGACGTCGGCCGCGTAGGCGGCGCGCTTCTCCTCGTAGGGCATCATGTTCTGCAGGACGCCCCAGGTGACGCCGAGCGCGTCGTAGATCGGCGACATCCACTCGGCGTCGCGGCGCGCGAGGTAGTCGTTGACCGTGACGACGTGGACGCCGAGGCCGGCGAGCGAGTTGAGGACGACCGGCAGCGTGGCGGTCAGCGTCTTGCCCTCGCCGGTGCGCATCTCGGCGATCGCGCCGTCGTGGAGCACCATGCCCCCGATGAGCTGGACGTCGAAGTGGCGCATGCCCATCGTGCGCTTGGAGACCTCGCGCACGATCGCGAAGCACTCGTAGAGCAGGTCGTCGAGGCTCTCGCCGTTGCGGGCGCGCTCGCGCAGGACGTCCATCCGCGCGCGCAGCTCGTCGTCGGTCTCCAGCTCGAGCTCGGGCTCGTACGCGTTGATCCGCTCGACGCGCTTCTCGTAGCTCTTGAACTGCTTGCTCTCTCCGGCGCGCAGGGCGCGGTCCAGCAGGGACATGAGTCCAGACTACCAACGGCGCCCGGGCCGACTTTCAAGAGACGTTTATGTTTCCGATGCGTCTCCGCCAGCCGGCGCGGGCGCCGGTGAGGCTCAGAGCGCGGGGCGCAGGCTCGCCGCGTGGGCGCGCGCCTCGCGACGGCGGCGCCGCTTGTCGCGGTGGCGCTTGACCTGGCGCGCGAGGTCCTCGGCGCACAGGTTCACCGCCGTCTGCAGGTCGCGGGCGCGCTCGCACGCGCGCAGCGTCACGCCCTTGAGCTGGAGCGTGACCTCGGCCACGTCGGAGTCCGGGATGCCCGGGTTGCGCTCCCGGCGCAGCTCGACCTCGAGGGTGGCGAGCTCGGAGACCTGCCGTCCGACCTTCTCGAAGCGCTTCTCGATGCGCTCGCGCAGCTGGTCGCCAACGTGGATGCCACGGCCCTTGACGGCGATCTGCATGGCCTTCCCTCCCTTGGGAGTGGTTGTCGCGAACCTGTGAGCCAAGAGTACGCCGCGCCCGGACGACGTCAAGGCGGCTCGACGCACCGTCGACTCGATTCGGGGTTCCCCACGGACGCCGATCCGCACACCTCCGACCGGCCGCGCGGCGAGGGGCGGATGCGGCCGGGTCAGCGGCCGGTCGCTCGGGTCGCGGTGAGCACGTGGACGCGCTCGGCGCCCGCGGCGCGCAGCGCGGCCGCGCACGCCTGCAGCGTCGCGCCGGTGGTGTGCACGTCGTCGACGACGACCGCCAGCGCCGGCGCCCGCGCGCGGGTGGCGACCCCCGCCGCGCGCCCGGCGGCCAGCCGCGCGGCGCGGCCGCGCCCGAGCTGGCGCGCGGCCGCGGGCCGGTGCAGGCACGCCGCGACGGGCCGGCCGGTGCGGCGCGCCAGCGCGGCAGCGATCAGCGCGGCGTGGTCGAACCCGCGCCGGCGAGCGCGGACCGGGTCCGGCGGCACCGGCACGAGCGCGGCACCGTCCAGCAGCGCGCCCGCGCCCGCCGCCAGCGGCGCGGCCAGGAGCTCGGCGGCGGCGAGCCGGCCGCGGAACTTCAGCGCCGCGACGAGATCGCGCGCCGGGCCGTCATGGGCGAACGGCGCCCAGGCGCGGTCCCAGGCGCGCCCGCGCGCCGGGCACGGCGCGCACGGGCGCGGCAGCGCGCAGCGCGGGCAGGTGCCGGGGCCCAGCCACGGCAGCGCGGCCGCGCACGCCGGGCAGAGCCGGTCGTCGAGCCCGGAGACCGGCGCACCGCAGGCCGGGCAGCCGGGCGGCGCGACGAGCGCGAGGACGAGGCGCAGCGGGGCGGGCAGCGGCACGGCCCCGAGCGTGCCGGCGCGCGTGTGACGGAACAAGACGCGTGTGCGACGGCTTCGTGCCGAGCGCGCGCCGACACTCCGCGCGCTGCGACAATCGACGGCGGTCATGCCCCCCGCCGCCCTCTCCGACGCCGTGGCGGCCGCCTCGCCCGACGCCGCCTGGACCATCGAGCCCGGCGCGATCGCGCTCATCCTCATCCTCGGCGTCCTCTACGTGCGCCGCTGGCGCCGGGTCCGCGCCCACGACGGCGCGCGCGGCGCCGGCGTGGGGCGGCTGCTGCTCTTCCTGACCGGGCTCCTCGGGCTCGCGGTCGCGCTGATCTCCCCCATCGACCGCCTCGCCGAGCAGATCCTGGCGATGCACATGGTCCAGCACGTGATCCTGCTGGACCTCGTCCCGATCCTCCTGATCCTGGGGCTGACGAAGGCGCTGATGCGGCCGATCACCAAGCGGCTGCAGCCGATCGAGCACGGCCCGCTCGGCCATCCGGTCGTCGCGGTGATCCTCTACGTCGCCTCGATGTGGATCTGGCACATCCCCGCGCTCTACGACGCGGCGGCCGAGTACGCGAGCGTCCACGTCCTCGAGCACGTCTTCTTCCTCAGCGCCGGCGTCCTGTACTGGTGGCACCTCGTCGGCCCGCTGCGCACGCGGCTGGCCGCCGACGGCCTCGCCCCCGTCGGCTACATGGTCTCCACGAAGGTCGCCGTCGGCCTGCTGGGCATCCTGCTCACGTTCGCGCCCGAGGCGATCTACGCCTTCTACGCCGACCAGCCCGACTACTGGGGCCTGACGCCGACCACCGACCAGGCGGTCGCGGGCGTGATCATGGCGCTCGAGCAGTCGATCGTCATGGGCATCGCGCTCGCGTGGCTGTTCGCGCGGATGCTGTCGGAGTCCGAGAAGGCGCTGCAGCGCGAGGAGCGCTACGGGGACCTGGCCGCCGAGGCGGCTACCCCTCCAGCACCGATCCGTCCGGGATCCGGCGCGGCTCCGGGCCCTCCTGGGCCACCCGCACCCGGCCCCTGACCGTGACGCCGGCGCCGAACACGACGTCGCCCTCGACCGTCAGCGCCTCGCAGGCGATCAGCGACGGCGCGCCCGCGGCGAAGCGCTCCTCGAAGTCGGCCACGCGCTTGTAGAAGCGGTCGTCGAGGTCGACGAGCGGCGGGCCGGAGCGCTCGGGCGCGAGCATGACCTCGAACGCGTCGCTCACCGTGTAGGCGTCCGAGCGCAGCGCCAGCAGGTCGTTCGTCGTCTTGACGGGCGCGAAGCGCCGGCGCGGCACCCGCAGCGCCGCGGCGCCCGGCACGGCGGCCACGGCGGCGCCCATCGCGGTCTCGAGCTGCACGACCGCCGGCGAGTCCGGGTCGCGCGGGTCGACCGTCTTGCGGTTGACGATCATCGGCAGCGGCAGCACCCCGTCGCGGCGGCGCAGCTCCGCGTCGAGCGCGCGCAGGTCGAGCCACAGGTTGTTCGTGTTGAAGTAGCGGTGGCGCTCGACGTCCTGGAACGCGTCGAGGTCCGCGTCGGGCGTCTGCGCGATCTCGCGCAGCACGAGGCCGCCGTCGGAGCGGCGCCGCGCGAGGTGGCCGCCCTTGCGGTCGGCCGGGGTGCGGTCGGCGACCTCCATCAGGAACGGGATCTCCTCGCGCGCCATCCAGCCGAGGATGCGCGGGTCGAGCACCGCGCCGAGGTTGTCGACGTTGGCGACGAACGCGTAGCGGTAGCCGTGCTCGAGCAGCGCGGCCAGCATCCCGGAGCTGACGAGCGCCGGGTACAGGTCGCCGTGCCCGGGGGGCGCCCACTCCAGCGACGGGTCGGGCTCCCAGGTCACCGGCTCCAGCCCGTCGGCCAGGAGCTTGGGCTCCTTGTGCTGGAGGAAGTCCATCGGGACGTCGGCGGCCAGCTCCGGGTAGCGGGCCAGGCGCTCCAGCGACGGCTCGCGCGTCGAGAACGAGTTCATCAGCACGAGCGGCAGCCGCGCCCCGGTCCGCTCGCGCAGCGCGAGCACCTGGCGGGCGACGATGTCCAGGAACGTCAGCCCGTCGCGCACCTCCAGCAGCGACTTGGGCCCGGCCAGGCCCATGCTCGTGCCCAGGCCGCCGTTGAGGCGCAGCACGATCGCCTGGTCGAGGAGGTCGCGGTCGGGCGCCGCGTCGTCGAGCTCGTCGACGTCGGGCAGCGACGTGACCGGCTCGATCTCCGACTCGGGCACCAGGCCGGTGTCGCCGGCGACGAGGCGCTCGTACAGCTCCGAGAACGTCGCGATCGCCGGCTCGCTCACGCCGTCGGCGCGCATCTTCTCCACGCTGGCCCGCAGGCCGCTCCCGTTCCCGCTCATCGGCCGGCGATGCTACCCCGCCGGTGGCGCCCACACGCCGAGGTAGGCGCGCTGCGCCTCGGTGAGCGTGTCGATCTCGACGCCGAGCGACGCGAGCTTCAGCCGCGCGACCTCGTGGTCGATCTCGTCGGGCACCGGCTGGACGCCGTGCGGGAGGCTGCCGCCGGCGCGGACGAGGTGCTCGACGCACAGCGCCTGCAGGGCGAAGCTCACGTCCATGACCTCGGCCGGGTGGCCGGCGGCCGCGGCGAGGTTGACGACCCGCCCGCGCGCCAGCAGGTTCAGGCGGCGCCCGTCGGGGAGCGTGTACTGCTCCACGAGCGGCAGCACCTCGCGGCCCTCGCCGGCGACCGCGTGCAGCCCGGCGAGGTCGATCTCGACGTCGAAGTGGCCGGCGTTGGCGAGCACGGCGCCGTCCTTCATGCGCT
>DATMSA010000124.1:0-21331 GCA_035565675.1 Capillimicrobium sp.
CCAGCTCGAGGAGAACAAGGACACGATCGCCGCCTACCTGCGCGCGGTGCGCACGGCGACGAACCAGATCATCGACGACGAGGGCTTCGAGGACACGCTCACGAAGCTGCGCTCGCGCTACGACTTCGACGAGCTCAAGGACGACGACGTCGCCAAGCCGTGGCTCGAGTTCCTCGTCGAGGCGTGGACGGTCGACGGCCGCGAGGAGATCCTCAAGATCGCGCCCGAGAAGTGGCAGGCGGTCTACGACGAGGCCAACCAGATCGGCGCGATCGAGGAGGAGATCGACCCGGGCGAGTCGATCGTCCAGGTGCTCTAGCGGAGGGAGAGCGAGATGGCCGAGCTGCAGCAGCTCACGGACCGCCCGCCGCAGGAGCGGCGGGCGGTGGCGCTGGTCGACAGCGACATCCACCCGGTGATCCTGGCCGACGCCCAGAAGGCGCGGATGAGCGCGCGCTGGGTGCGCCACTACGAGCGCTTCGGGCGGCGCACGCCGCACGTGACGGACCTGTACCCGCGGGCCCGCAACAAGGGCATGCGGGCCGACTCGTGGCCCGACGCGCCCGGCTCGGTGCCCGGCAGCGATCTCGAGCTGATGCAGCGCCAGCTCCTCGACGAGCACGAGATCGACATCGGGATCCTCAACTGCCTCAACGCGCAGGACTGCTTCGACCCGCCGGGGTTCGCGGCGGAGCTCAACCGGGCGCTCAACGACGCGCTCGAGGAGGAGTGGATGGGCCGCGATCCGCGCCTGCGCGGCGCGATCTGCGTCCCCCACGACCACCCGGACCTGGCGGTCGCCGAGATCGAGCGCCGGGCCGGCGACGAGCGCTGGGTGCAGGTGCTGTTCCCGGCCGCCGCGGCGGAGCCGTTCGGCGCGCGCCGCTACTGGCCGATCTACCGCGCGGCCGCCGAGGCGGGGCTGCCGGTCGCGTTCCACACCGGCGGGTGGGACGCCCACCGCGGCGCCGGCTGGCCGTCGTACTACCTCGAGGAGCACACCGGCTACGGGGTCGTCATGCAGATGGTGCTGACGAGCCTCGTGTGCGACGGGGCGCTGTCGGCCGTCCCGGACCTCAAGGTCGTGCTCACCGAGGGCGGCGCGGCGTGGCTGCCGTCGCTGCGCTGGCGCCTGGACCAGGCGTGGGAGCTCGCGCGCGACGAGGTCCCCGAGGTCGACCGCCGGCCGTCGGAGATCATCCGCGACCAGGTGTGGCTGGACACCCAGCCGATCGAGGAGCCCGACGACCCGCAGGACTTCGCGCGGATCGTGGAGCAGGGGGAGATGGCCGACCGGCTGCTGTTCGCCACCGACTACCCGCACTGGGACTTCGACTCGCCGGCGCAGGCGCTGCCGCGCTCGCTGTCGAAGGAGGTCCGCGCGCGGATCCTCGCCGGCAACGCCTGCGACCTGTACCGCGGCCTCGGGGAGGCGGCGTGAGCGGGGCGCGGCCGCGGGGGGCGATCGACTGCGACGTCCACTGCATGCCCGCGTCCTTCGAGGCGCTGCTCCCGTACCTCGACGACTACTACCGCGACTACGTCGACGACGCCACGATCGGGCTGGCCGACCCGGTCAGCTACGTGCCGCACGTGGAGGGGACGGTCCCGTCGACGGCGGCCGAGCTGACCGCGGCCCTGGACCGCGACGGCACCGAGCTGGCGGTCCTGAGCTGCCTGGCGATGCACGGCGTCCATCGCAACCCCGGCTACGCGGCGGCGTTCGCGTCGGCCGTCAACGACTGGTTGCGCGACGAGCTGCTGGCGGCCGACGCGCGCCTGCGCGCCGGCCTCGTGGTGGCGACCGACGACGTGTCGCTGGCCGTCGAGGAGATCGAGCGGGTCGGCCCCGATCCGCGGTTCGTGCAGGTGCTCCTGCCGGTGCGCGCGGACACGCCGTACGGCAACCGCCGCTACCACCCGATCTACGAGGCGGCCGAGCGCCACGGGCTGCGGATCGCCCTGCACGCATGGGGCCGCGCCGGGCACGCGGCGGCCCCGACCGGCATCGCGCCGAGCTGGTTCCACGACTACGCGTCCAACGCGCACGTCGCCCAGTACCAGCTCCTGAGCCTCGTGGCCGAGGGCGTCTTCGCCCGCTTCCCCGCGCTCGGGGTGGTCGTGCTCGAGTGCGGGTTCGCCTGGCTGCCGCCGCTGCTGTGGCGCTTCGACAAGGACTGGAAGGGGGTGTGGCGCGAGGTGCCATGGGTCAAGGGCCGCCCGTCGGAGACGGTGCGCGAGCACGTGCGCCTGAGCACGGCGCCGGCGCAGCTTCCGCCGACGGCCGCGCAGGTCGCCGAGGTCGTCGAGATGGTCGGGCCGCAGCTCCTGCTGTACGCCTCCGACCACCCGCACGACCACGGCGAGGCGCCCGACGCGCTGTGGTCGGGGCTCGACGCCGAGACCGCCGCCGCGATCGCGCGCGGCAACGCGGCGTCCTTCTACGGCGAGGCGGTGGCGGTCTGATGCGCGTCGTCGTGTGCCCCGTCAAGGAGTTCCCGCCCGGCGACCGGCGGATCGTGCAGGCCGGCTCGCGCTCGATCGGCGTGTTCCGCATCGAGGACCGCTTCTACGCGATCCGCAACCGCTGCCCGCACCAGGGCGGGCCGCTGTGCCTGGGGCGGCTGGCGCCGTGGGCGATCGCCGACGGGCCGGGCGAGGTGCGGATGGACGAGTCGCCGAGCCTCATCGCCTGCCCGTGGCACGGGTGGGAGTACGACCTGGAGACCGGGCAGTCGTTCATGGGGCCCGGCGAGACGCGCGTGAAGGCCTACGCGGTGTCGGTCGCGCGCGGCGACGAGCTCGGCGAGGACGCGCGGCCGGCGGCGCCGCTCCCCGAGGGCGCGGTGCGGTCGGGCCGGGAGCCCGGTCCGTACGTGGCCGAGACGTTCCCCGTGTACGTGGAGGAGGACTACGTTGTCGTCGAGGTCTAGGGGCGCCGGCGCCGGGCCGCTGGTGGACGCCGACGTCCACCCGACGATGATGCCCGGCGCGCTGCGCGAGCGGCTCCCGGCGCGGTGGCTGGACCACTACGAGCGCTTCGGGCCGCGGATCGCCGGCGCGTACGCGATGTACCCGCGGATGCGCAACGGCGGCTTCCGCATCGACGCGCGGCCCGCGGACGGGTTCCCGGGCAGCGACCTGCGCCTCGTGCAGGAGCAGCTCCTGGACGCCTACGGCGTCGACCACGCCGTGCTGACGCCGCTGCAGGGGCAGACGTGGGGCGCCGAGGCGCCCGAGCTGGCGGCGGCGCTGTGCGCCGCGCTCAACGACTGGCAGCGCGAGGCCTGGCTCGACGCCGACCCGCGCCTGCGGGGCTCCATCTGCCCGCCCTACGAGGACCCCGACCTGGCGGTCGCCGAGATCGAGCGCGTCGCCGGCGACCGGCGGTTCGTGCAGGTGCTGCTGCCCGGCACGCCCGAGCAGCAGCTCGGCAACCGCCGCTACTGGCCGATCTACCGCGCCGCCGCCGAGGCCGGCCTGCCGGTCGCGTTGCACACCGGCGGGCTGGAGCAGCACGGGTCGACCGGCTGGCCGTCCTACTACCTGGAGATGCACGTCTGGAACGGCAACTCGATGGCCGTCCAGCTCCTGTCGCTGCTGACCAGCGGCGTCTTCGCCGAGATCCCCGACCTGCAGGTCGTCTCGATCGAGTGCGGGATCGCGTGGGCGGCGGCGCTGTCCTGGGCGCTCGACGACGCCTGGCGCGCGCTGCGCGAGGACGCGCCGACGCGCCTGGACCGCCCGCCGTCGGAGCTGCTGCGCGAGCACGTCTGGTTCACCACGCAGCCGATCGAGGAGCCCGACGACCCGGCCGACCTGGCGTTCGCGTTCGCGGCGCTCGGGATGGAGGACCGGATCCTGTTCTCCACCGACTACCCGCACTGGGACTTCGACGCCCCCGACCAGACGCTGCCGCGCCGGCTCGACCCCGACGTGCGCGCGGCGATCCTCGGCGCGAACGCGGCGCGCCTGTACGGGCTGCCGCTGGCCGTGGGGGCGCCGGCATGATCGACGCCGACGTCCACGTCGCGCCGGCGTCGGTCGACGACCTGGCCCCGTACCTGGGCGACTACTGGGTCGACTACGTCGCCAACGCGGAGCTGTCGCCGTCGCCGTCGCTGCAGGGCGCCTACCCGCCGGCGGCGCTGCACGGCGAGGTGCCGACCGGGGTCGAGGGCCTGCGGGCCGAGCTGCTCGACGCCGACGGCGGACCGGAGCGCGCGGTGCTGAGCTGCCTGGCCGCGTTCGACGTCAGCCACAACGCGTACTTCGAGGCCGCGCTGTGCCGCGCGGTCAACGACTGGATGCGCGTCGAGCTGCTGGAGCGCGAGCCGCGGCTGGCCGCGAGCCTGGCGCTCCCGACGCTCGACCCGGTCGCGGCGGCGGAGGAGATCGAGCGGCTCGGGCCGCACCCGCAGTTCGTCCAGGCGCTGCTCCCGATCCGCACCGACGCGCCGTACGGCAACCCGCGCTACCACCCGATCTACGCGGCGGCCGAGCGCCACGGCATCCCGATCGGCCTGCACGCGTGGGGGCGCGCCGCCTACTCGCCGACGACCAGCGGGTTCGCCGGGAGCTACCTGCAGGACTACGTCTCCAACTCGCAGGTGACCGTGCAGGCCCACGTCACGAGCCTCGTGTCCGAGGGCGTGTTCGAGCGCTTCCCGGGGCTGCGCGTGGTCCTGGCCGAGTGCGGGTTCGCGTGGCTGCCGTTCCTGCTGTGGCGCTTCGACAAGGACTGGAAGGCGCTGTGGCGCGAGGTCCCGTGGGTGAAGGAGCGCCCGTCGGCGTACGTGCGCCGCCACGTCCTGGCGACGACCGCGCCCGCCCAGCTTCCCGAGGACCGCGCGACGATCGAGTGGCTGGCCGAGATGATCGACGCGCCCGACGTGCTGCTGTACGCCAGCGACCACCCGCACCGCCACGGCGGCGGGATCGAGCCGCTGCTGGAGACGCTCGGCGACGACGGCCGCGCCGCGGTCCTGCACGGCAACGCGGCGGCCCTCTACGGGCTGGCGGCGTGATGTTCGCCGGCTTCGAAGAGGCCGACGTCGACGTCGGCGAGGCCGTGATCCACCTGCGCCGCGGCGGCTCGGGCCCGCCGCTGCTGCTCCTGCACGGCTACCCGCAGACGCACGTGATGTGGCATCTCGTCGCCGAGGACCTGGCCCGCGACTTCACGGTCGTGGCGCCCGACCTGCGCGGCTACGGCGACAGCTCCAAGCCGCCGACCGACGACGAGCACGAGCCGTACTCCAAGCGGGCGATGGCGCGCGACCAGATCGCGCTGATGCGCTCGCTCGGGTACGAGCGCTTCCTCGTCGCCGGCCACGACCGCGGCGGCCGCGTCGCCTACCGGCTCGCGCTCGACCACCCCGACGCGGTGGCGCGGCTGGCCGTGCTGGACATCGTCCCGACGTACGACATGTACGCGGGCATGGACATGCGCACGGGCCTGGGCGCCTGGCACTGGTTCTTCCTGCCCCAGCCGTACGGGCTGCCCGAGCGGCTGCTGGCCGCCGACCCGGAGGGCTTCTACTTCGGGCAGGGCCGCGACGTCTTCGCGCCCGAGGCGCTGGCCGAGTACCGCCGCTGCCTGCGCGACCCGCGGGTGATCCACGCGATCTGCGAGGACTACCGGGCCGGGGCCACGTTCGACTACCTGCTCGACGAGGCCGACCGGGGCGTGCACCGCATCGGCTGCCCGGTGCTCGTGCTGTGGGGGTCGCGCGGCGCGCTGGGGCGCCGCGACGACGTGCTGGACATCTGGTCGGCGTGGGCCGACGACGTGCGCGGGGCCACGATCGAGTGCGGGCACCACCTCCCCGAGGAGGCGCCCGCCGAGACGCTGGCGGCCCTGCGCGAGTTCTTCTCCGACGGAGGTGAGGGGTGAAGGGCGACGACGCCGCCTGGTTCACGGGCCGCGACCGCTGGTTCGACGACGAGGCGCAGGCCCCCGCGCCGGGGGAGCCCGAGCGCGACCTCGGCACGGTGCACGAGCCGGCGCGCGAGACGCCGGTGCACGAGGAGACCGACGTGCTCGTCGTCGGCGGCGGGCCGGCCGGCTGCGCGGCCGCGCTGGCGGCGCGCCGGGCGGGCGCGCGGGTGACGCTCGTCGAGCGCTACAACCACCTCGGCGGGCTGTCGACCGGCGGGCTCGTCATCTGGATCGACCGGATGACCGACTGGAGCGGCGAGCAGGTGATCGCCGGGTTCGCGCGCGAGATCCTCGACCGGCTGCCCGACGGCGCGGTGATGGGCGCGCCGCGCGACCTGTGGGGGTCGCAGGAGCCGGGGCCGGTGGCGCACTGGCGCGAGCGCCTGGGCGGCTTTCGCGACACGGTCACGTGGTCGCCGCTGATCGACCCCGAGTGGCTGAAGCTCGTGTCGGCCGAGCTGCTGGTGGCCGAGGGCGTGCGCCTCGTGCTGCACTCGTGGGTGGTCGCGCCGATCGCGGACGGCGACGGCGACGGGCGGCGGCTGGGCGGGGCGATCTTCGAGAGCAAGCAGGGGCGGCGCGCGATCCGGGCGCGGGCGGTCGTCGACGCGACCGGCGACCTCGACGTGGTCGCGGGCGCCGGCGTGCCCTACGAGTCCGACGTCGAGGGCGGCGGCTCCAACGTGCAGCACTGCATCAACACCGCCTGGACGTGGGCCGGCGTGGACATGAACCGGTGGCTGGCGTTCAAGGCCGGCGACCCGGCCGGCTACCGCGAGTTCATGCGCGCGGCGGGCGAGGAGCTGGGGTTCGTCGAGGCGCCGTACGTGGCCTGGCGCGACGACGTGTGCGTGTTCATGGGGCCGCGGCTGCCCGGCTACAGCGCGCTGCGCGTCGACGACATGACCACGGTGGAGCTGGAGTCGCGGCGGCGGATGGCCGTGCACCTGGACGTGTTCCGGCGCTCGGCGCCCGGGTTCGAGCGCGCGTGGCTGCTGCTGTCGGCGCCGCAGCTCGGCGTGCGCCACACGCGGCGGCTGGTCGGGCGGCGGCGGATGACCGTCGCCGACTGGCGCGAGGGGGTCGTGCACGAGGACGAGATCGGGGTGTCGCCGTCGCCGTCGGCGAAGTTCGCCAACGTCTCGGTCCCCTACGGGGCGATCGTGCCCGCGCACCTCGACAACGTGCTCGTCGGCGGCCGCCACGTCGCGACCGACCCGCAGACCCAGTCGTTCATGCGCGAGATCCCGCAGTGCTGGCTGACCGGGCAGGCGGCCGGGGCGGCGGCGGCGATGGTGTCCGCGACCGGCGCGCCCGCCGCCGAGGTCGACGTGCGCGCGCTCCAGGACGAGCTGCGCCGCCAGGGCGCCTACGTGCGGGCGGGGGCGCGGGCGCCCGCGTGACCTACGTCATCGCCAGCGCCTGCATCGGCACGACCGACCGCTCGTGCGTCGACGTCTGCCCCGTCGACTGCATCTACGAGACGTCGCGGATGCTCGTCATCCACCCCGAGGAGTGCATCGACTGCGCCGCCTGCGAGCCGGCGTGCCCGGTCGACGCGATCTCGCCGGCCGAGGGCGTCGCGCCGGCCGAGCGCGCGTTCATCGCCGTGAACGCGGCGATCATGGACGGCGTGCCGGCGGTCGAGGCCGCGCTCGACGAGGCGCTGGGGGAGTAGCGCGGCGCGCTACGCCGACTCGGTCAGCGCCGCGATCGCGGCGTCGCGCTCGGGCACGATCGTGAAGATCTGGTCCAGCCCGGTGATCTCGAACGTCTTGGCGATGTTCTGGTCGACGTTGACGATCACGAGCGAGCCCTCGCGGGTGCGCAGGCGCTTGACCGCGCCGATCAGCACGCCGAGCGCCGTGGAGTCGAGGAACGTCGTCTCGGTCAGGTCGACGACGATCTGCGTCTTGCCGCCCTCGATCGCGTCCGTGAGGCGCTGCTTCAGCTCGGGTGCGGTGAAGAGGTCGATCTCGCCGCGCACCGCCACCACGTGGCGGTCGGCGTCGATGGCGTCCTCGTTGAGTGCGAATTCCGGGGGCATCGGGCTCTCATTGTGGCACGTCAGCCGAAGCTCAACCGCACGACGAGCTGGTCGGCCTCGACCTCGACGTCGTCGGCGATCCGCTCGAGCACGTTGCCGACGCCCGGCAGCGCCGCGTCGGCGAGCAGGCCCTGACCGCCGCCGTCCTCGAGGTCGAGGACCCGCAGCTCCAGGCCGTCCTCGGCGGCGACGAGGCGCACGGTGACGTGCCCGTCCACCGAGCGCCGGGGCGCGTGGGCGGCGATCGCGTCGGCCACGAGCAGCGCGTCGTCGAGGCGGTCGACCGGGCACTGGGCGCGCGCGGCGAGCATGCCGACGACGCGGGTCAGGACGGGCGTGACCAGCGGCCCGTCGGCCACGCGGACGACCGCGTCGTTCGGCAGCGACGCCTCGCTCATCGCGCGGGCGGCCGGTCGTCGTCCAGTCGGAACAGCATCGTCACCTCCGTGCGGTCGTCCTCCGCCTTGCCCAGCTCCAGCGACTCGGTCAGCGTCGCGATGAGGGGCAGGCCCAGCCCGAGCCCGGGGGAGTCGGCCCGCGGCACGATCCCGATGCCCTCGTCGCGGACCGTGACCCGCAGGACCCCGCCCTCCAGCGAGACCGCGACCTCCATCGGCCCGTCGCCGTCGCCGTAGGCGTGCACGACCACGTTGGTGCAGGCCTCGGTGACCGCGAGCTTGACGTCGGACATGGTCTGGGCGTCGAGCGCCAGGGCCTCACCGAGCCCGCCGAGGGCGTGCCGGACGACCGCCACGTTCTCGGCGCGAGCAGGCAGGGTGAGCTGAACGTCGGGCATCCGCACTGTCCTCTGTTCCCGCCGATCCGCCGACTCAACCGCCGTTCGGATGCAGGCGGAGCGCACGGTACCGCGTTGTGGGGCCTTTGGGTCTCGTCCTCGATGCTCTACGCTTCCTCGTCCCGCCTGAGCTGCTCGCCTGCCGCCGGAGCGCTTCCATATGACCCATCGCCACATGCCCCAGGCCCATGGGCTGTACGACCCTCGCTACGAGCACGACGCGTGCGGCGTGGCGCTCGTCGCCCGCCTCGACAACGTCGCCAGCCACGACGTCGTGGAGAAGGCCCTCACCGCCCTGGAGAACCTCGAGCACCGTGGTGCGGCCGGCGCCGACAAGCACACGGGCGACGGCGCGGGGATCCTGCTGCAGATGCCCGACCGCTTCTTCCGCGGGGTGGTCGACTTCGAGCTGCCGCCGGTCGGCCAGTACGGCGTCGCGATGTGCTTCCTGCCCCAGGATCCGGCCCGCCGCGAGAAGCTGGAGCACCTTCTGGAGGTGAACACCCGCGTCGAGGGCCAGCGCGTCCTGGGCTGGCGCGACGTGCCCGTCGACCTCGACCACGTCGGCGAGACCGCCAACCGCTCGCGCCCCTACATGCGCCAGTTCTTCGTCGGGGCGGGCGACGGCTTCACCGAGGACCAGGACGCCTTCGAGCGCAAGCTGTACGTGATCCGGCGCGTCTGCGAACTGGCCGCCGGCCCCGACTTCTACGTGACGTCGTTCTCGTCGCGGACCCTCGTCTACAAGGGGATGCTGATCTCCTACCAGGTCAAGGGCTTCTTCCCGGACCTGGTCGACGAGCGCATGGAGAGCGCGATGGGCCTCGTCCACTCGCGCTTCTCGACGAACACGTTCCCGAGCTGGGAGCTCGCCCACCCGTACCGCGTGATCGCCCACAACGGCGAGATCAACACGCTGATGGGCAACGTGAACTGGATGCGCGCCCGCGAGTCGCAGCTGCGCAGCGAGCTGTTCGGCCGCGACCTGCAGAAGGTGATGCCGGTCGTGCGCCCCGGCGGCTCGGACTCCGCGACGTTCGACAACGTGCTCGAGCTGCTCATGCTCGCCGGGCGGTCGCTGCCGCACGCGATCATGATGATGATCCCGGAGGCCTACGCCGACCGCGACGACCTCACCGACGAGCTGAAGGCCTTCTACGAGTTCCACGGCTCGTTCATGGAGCCGTGGGACGGCCCCGCCGCGGTCGCGTTCACCGACGGGCGCATCATCGGCGCGACGCTGGACCGCAACGGCCTGCGCCCCGGCCGCTGGGTCGAGACCCACGACGGGTGGCTGGTGCTCGGCTCCGAGGCGGGCCTGCTCGGCATCGAGCCGTCGCGCGTGAAGCGCCTGGGCCGCCTGCAGCCCGGCAAGATCTTCCTCTGCGACCTCGAGCAGGGCCGCATCGTCGAGGACGAGGAGGTCAAGCGCGAGGTCTCCACCCGCCGGCCCTACCGCCAGTGGCTCGAGGAGCAGCGCGTCCACTTCGACGACCTCCCCGACGCCCACGTGACGCTGACCGGCGTGCAGCCCGGCTACAAGCGGCGCCTGGCGTTCGGCTACAGCCAGGAGGACCTGCGCGTGCTGATCGCGCCGATGGCCTCCTCGGGCGCCGAGCCGATCGGCTCGATGGGCAACGACGGCGCGCTCGCCGTGCTGTCCGACCAGCGCCCGCCGCTGTTCTCGTACTTCAAGCAGCTCTTCGCCCAGGTGACCAACCCGCCGATCGACCCGATCCGCGAGGAGGTCGTGATGTCGCTGGCGAGCGCGGTCGGGCCCGAGGGCAACCTGCTCGACGAGGATCCGCGCCACGCGCACCAGCTCGCGATGAAGCAGCCGATCCTGCGCAACCTCGAGCTGGAGAAGCTCAAGCAGGCCGGCCACGACATCTTCGCGACGCAGACGCTCGACATCACCTGGCCGGCCGAGGAGGGCCCGGAGGGCATGGCCCGCCGCCTGGCCGACGTGTGCGACGAGGCCTACCAGGCGCTCGAGAGCGGCGTGAACGTCCTGATCCTCAGCGACCGGCGGATGGGCCCGCAGCGCGCGCCGATCCCGTCGCTGCTGGCCGTCGCCGCCGTCCACCACCACCTCGTGCGCGCGGGCAACCGCCTGCAGTGCTCGCTGGTGCTGGAGTCCGGTGAGCCGCGCGAGGTCCACCACATGGCGACGCTGATCGGCTACGGCTGCGGCGCGATCAACCCGTACCTGCTGTTCGACACGGTCGACGAGCTCGTCGCCGAGGGCCGCGTGCCCGGCGTCGACGACGCCGACGTGGCCGAGCGCAACGTCGTCAAGGCGATCGGCAAGGGCCTGCTGAAGACGATCTCCAAGATGGGGATCTCGACGATCCAGTCCTACTGCGGCGCCCAGATCTTCGAGGCCGTCGGCCTGGAGAAGGACCTCATCGACCGGCACTTCACCGGCACCGCGTCGCGCATCGGCGGCGTCGGGCTGGACGTGCTGGCCCAGGAGGCGCTCGACCGCCACGCGCGCGCCTATCCGGCGCCGGAGGGCGACGTGCTGCCGGTCGGCGGCGTGTACGCGTGGCGCCGCGACGGCGAGCACCACATGTGGAACCCGGAGACGATCGCGCTCGTGCAGCACGCGGTCCGCTCCCAGAACGGCAACGGCCAGGAGAAGTACCGCGAGTTCGCCCGCGCGGTGAACGAGGACGCCACGCGCCGCGCGACGCTCCGCGGCCTGATGACGTTCCGCACCGACGTCAAGCCGATCCCGCTCGAGGAGGTCGAGCCGGCCAAGGAGATCGTCAAGCGCTTCGCCACCGGCGCGATGTCGCTCGGATCGATCTCGCGCCAGGCGCACGAGACGCTGGCCAAGGCGATGAACCACCTCGGCGGCAAGTCGAACACCGGCGAGGGCGGGGAGGACCCGGTCCGCTTCGGCGACGACCGCCGCTCGGCGATCAAGCAGGTCGCCTCCGGCCGCTTCGGCGTGACGATCCACTACCTCGTCAACGCCGACCAGCTCCAGATCAAGATGGCCCAGGGCGCCAAGCCCGGCGAGGGCGGCCAGCTCCCCGGCCACAAGGTCGACCGCTACATCGGCAGCATCCGCCACTCCACGCCGGGCGTGGGCCTGATCTCGCCGCCGCCGCACCACGACATCTACTCGATCGAGGACCTCAAGCAGCTCATCTACGACCTGCGCTGCTCCAACCCGAAGGCGAGCGTGTCGGTGAAGCTCGTCGCCGAGGTGGGCGTCGGCACGGTCGCGGCGGGTGTCGCGAAGGCCAACGCCGACCACGTGCTCATCTCCGGGCACGACGGCGGTACGGGCGCGTCGCCGCTCAGCTCGATCCAGTCGGCGGGCGTGCCGTGGGAGATCGGCCTGGCCGAGACCCAGCAGACGCTGCTGCTCAACGACCTGCGCTCGCGGATCACCGTGCAGACCGACGGCCAGCTCAAGACCGGCCGCGACGTGGCGATCGCCGCGATGCTCGGCGCCGACGAGTTCGGCTTCTCCACCGCGCCGCTGATCGCGACGGGCTGCATCATGATGCGCGCCTGCCACCTGAACACGTGCCCGGTCGGCATCGCGACGCAGGACCCGGAGCTGATCAAGCGCTTCAAGGGCCAGCCCGAGCACGTCATCAACTACTTCTTCTTCGTCGCCGAGGAGCTGCGCGAGATCATGGCGTCGCTCGGCGTGCGCTCGATGGAGGAGCTGATCGGGCGGACCGACCTGCTCGTGCCCGACGCCGCGATCGACCACTGGAAGGCGCGCGGCATCGACCTCACGAACCTGCTGACGATGCCCGAGCTCGGGCCCGACGTGCCGCGCCGGCGCGTGCGCCCGCAGGAGCCGGTGCTCGACGACGCGCTCGACTGGGAGCTGGTCTCGCAGGCGCGCGATGCGATCGAGCACGGGACGCCGGTGGAGCTGCGGATGGGCGTGCGCAACGTCAACCGCTGCGTCGGCGGCATCCTGTCGTCGCACATCGCCCAGCGCCACGGCGCCGAGGGCCTGCCCGAGGGCACGATCCAGGTGACCTTCGAGGGATCGGCCGGGCAGTCGTTCGGCGGCTGGCTGGCGCCCGGCGTCTCGTTCACCCTGTACGGCGACGCCAACGACTACACGGGCAAGGGCCTGTCGGGCGGCGTGCTCGCCGTGCGCCCGCGCGAGGGCGTGACGTTCGCCGCCGAGGAGAACGTCGTCATCGGCAACACCGTCCTGTACGGCGCCACGAGCGGCCGCGCGTTCTTCCGCGGCCTGGCCGGCGAGCGCTTCGCGGTGCGCAACTCGGGCGCCCTGGCGGTCGTCGAGGGCGTCGGCGACCACGGCTGCGAGTACATGACCGGCGGCCGCGTCGTCGTGCTGGGCCCGACCGGGCGCAACTTCGCCGCCGGCATGAGCGGCGGCTTGGCGTTCGTGCTCGACGAGGACGGCGCGTTCCGCTCGCGCTGCAACCCGGCGATCCTGCCCGACCTGACCGAGCTCGACGAGGCCGACGCGATCGAGCTGCGGTCGCTGGTGGCCGAGCACGTCGAGCGGACGGGCTCGCCGGTCGGCCAGCGCGTGCTCGACGAGTTCGACGCGCTGCTGCCGAAGTTCGTGAAGGTGTTCCCGGCCGACTACCGGCGCGTGCTCGAGCAGCTCGCGGCCGAGGAGGCGGCGGCCGTGGGCGAGACGGCCGAGCCGGCCACGTCGACGGGCGGCGAGGGATTCGTGATCGAGGAGGTGCCCGCGGATGGGTGAGGTCGGCGGGTTCCTGAAGATCTCGCGTCACGGCATCATCGAGCGCCCGCCCACCGAGCGGGCGTCCGACTACAAGGAGTTCATGCTCCAGCGCTCCGACGAGGAGCTCAGCCAGCAGGGCGCCCGGTGCATGGAGTGCGGCGTGCCGTTCTGCCACAACGGCTGCCCGCTGGGGAACCTGATCCCCGACTGGAACGACCTCGTCTACCGCGGGCGCTGGGAGGACGCGATCGTCCAGCTCCACGCGACGAACAACTTCCCGGACTTCACCGGGCGGCTGTGCCCGGCGCCGTGCGAGGCCGCGTGCGTGCTCGAGATCCGCGAGGGCGAGGCGGTCACGATCAAGCAGATCGAGGCGGCGATCATCAACCGCGCCTGGGAGGAGGGCTGGGTGCGCCCGCGCCCGCCGCGCCCCGAGTTCGAGACCGGCCGCCGCGTGGCCGTCGTCGGGTCGGGCCCTGCCGGGATGGCCGCCGCCCAGCAGCTCCGCCGCGCCGGCCACCAGGTCGTCCTGTTCGAGCGCGACGAGTCGCTCGGAGGCCTCATCCGCTTCGGCGTGCCCGACTTCAAGATCGAGAAGTGGGTGGTCGAGCGGCGCGTGCAGCAGCTCGCCGCCGAGGGCGTGGAGCTGCGCCCCGGCGTCGACGTCGGCGTCGACGTCACGATCGACGAGCTGCGCGAGGACTTCGACGCGATCGTCCTGGCCACCGGCTCGCGCGTGCCGCGCGACCTGCCGGTCCCCGGCCGCGAGCTCGACGGCATCCACTTCGCGATGGAGTACCTGTACGGGCGCAACCGCTGGGTCGCCTCGCAGGTCGGCCCCGAGCCGCTCGCGCCGGTCGACCCGTCGCTGATCGCGCCGATCACCGCGCGCGACAAGCACGTCATCGTCATCGGCGGCGGCGACACCGGCGCCGACTGCGTCGGCAACTCGATCCGCGAGGGCGCGAAGTCCGTCACGCAGATCGAGATCCTCGACCGCCCGCCGGACCACCGGCCCGACGATCGCACGCCGTGGCCGCTGTGGCCGCTGAAGTACCGCAAGTCCTACGCGATCCAGGAGGGCGAGGCCCTCGAGGTGACCAAGCAGGGCTACGCGATCGCGACGACCGGCTTCTCCGGCGACGACGACGGCCACGTGCGCCGCATCCACCTGGCGCGCGCCGAGAACTTCCAGCCGGTCCCGGGCAGCGAGACCGAGCAGCCGGCCGACCTCGTGCTGCTGGCGATGGGCTTCCTGCACCCCGAGCAGGAGCTGCTCGACCACATCGGCGTCGCCAAGGACCAGCGGGGCAACGTGAAGGCCCCGACGTACGCGACGAGCGAGCCCGGCATCTTCGCCGCCGGCGACGCCCGCCGCGGCCAGTCGCTCATCGTGTGGGCGATCAACGAGGGCCGCCAGTGCGCGCGGATGGTCGACCGCTACCTGCGCGAGGAGCTCGGCGTGAAGCCGCGCGAGCCGATCCACGCGGGCAACGTCGAGCCGGCCGACGAGGGCCCCGAGGGCCCGCCGCTGCACGCGCAGGGCGGCGTGCTCGCCAGCGAGGAGTAGGCCGCGCGGCCGGGCGGGTCGGCGACGCCCACCGCGCGGCTGGCTAGTTGCGCCGGCCGCTCTGGCCCCAGCCCGCGATGCTCGCGGCGGCGTTGCCGAGGGCCCAGAACCCGATCGGCCAGATCGGCCAGAAGTACAGGAGCTCGCCGGCGGCGATGCAGGTGATCCCCCAGATGCCGAGCAGCAGCACCGAGGTGGCGGCCCAGCTTCCCCAGCGCACCTTCCAGTTGCCCCAGCCCATCTGCTGGTCGCCGCCCGCCGGCGCCGGCGCGGGCGCCGCGGCGGGGGCGGGGGCCGGCGCGGGCCCGAGGTCGGCGGTGAGCCGGTCGAGCTCCCCGAACGTCTTGGCCGCGTAGCACTGCTCGAGGCGCTCCTCGAGCTCCTGGGGGTCGAGCCGGCCGTCGGCGCCGGCGGCGTGCAGGCGCTTGGCGACCGCCTCGCGGTCGGCGTCGGAGGCCCGCAGGTCGGGGTTCTGCTCGGTCACGGGCCGAATCCTACGGGGACGTGTGGCGCCCGGCATCCGCCAGGCGGACGCCGGCGCGCCACACGTTCCGCAGGCCCCCTCAGCGGCGGCCCGGCCGGTGCCCGGTGAACGTCAGCACCTGCTGGATGCCGCTCGGCCGGTTCGTGTACCGGATCGTGATCGGCAGCAGGCCCGGTGCGAAGCGGATCCGCTCCGCGTCGGCGTTCGACGTCCACTGCGTCGGATCGGCGGTGCCCTGCGCCGCCGCCAGCGCCGCGCCGGCGTCCTCGAACGCCTGCCACAGCGACGCGCGGCAGGCCGCCAGGTCGCCCAGCCCGCAGAACTTCGTGCGGAACGGCGACGTGAACTGGTGGCCCAGCAGCGTGCGCAGGTCCTTGTCGACGTAGTTGATCCGCCCGCCGGTGAACCCGGAGCGCGGCGAGTTGTCGGACCCGACGAGCCGGTTGAGCTGGTCGAGCTGCGGCCCGAGCACCGGAGCCAGCACCGCGTCGGCGAGCCGGGGGTACAGCTCCGACATGATCGTCGCGGCCGCGCCGGCGTCGATCGCGCCGTCGCCCTCGCGGTCGACCCGCGAGGAGCCCTGCGCCCGCCACGCCAGCAGCAGGTCCAGCATCTGCTGCGAGCGCGCGCTCGGCGCCTGCGACCCGGACAGCACGCCCGCGATCGCCTCCATCACCGATCCCTGCACGCGCAGGTCCTGCGTCGCCGCCGCGTTCATCGCCGCGGTGACCGACGCGAGGTCGTGCTTCTCGCGCGCGGCGATGCCCGCGTCGAGCATCTGCACGCGCTGGATCGACCCGTACGTCCACTGGTCGTCGGCCGACCCGAACCCGGGCGCCGGCTTGTTGTTCCAGTTGTTCAGCACGCCCGACGGCGGGTTGGCCTCGTGCGGGTGGTCCATCGGCTTCAGGAAGCCCTTCCACTCGTACTCGCCGGTGCCGATCGTCGGCAGGCGCGGGTCGACCCGCGGGTCGCGGATCGGCAGCCGGCCGGCCGAGTAGGTGGCGATGTTGCGGTCGTCGACGTAGCCGACGTTGAACGTGAACGGCGACGTCGCCGCGGCTCGGTAGAACGACTTCAGCCCGCGCACCTTGCCGTCGGTCATGCGCTTGAACATGACCTGCCACAGGATGTCCCGCCCGTGGCTGGAGCGCTTCATCGAGATCGCCACGCGGCGCCCGTCGACGGTCGCGTAGCCGAGCACCGGCCCGTGCACGGTCGTGCGGTACACGACGCGGCCCTCGCCGGCGATCTCGCCCGCGTCGACGACGCCCATCTCGCGGCAGCGGCCCTTGTAGAGGTACTTCGTGTCGGACCCCTCGCACAGCGTCTCGACGAACTGGTCGTTGGTGTCCGACCCGGCCGACGTCAGCGACCAGGCGAAGTCCGGCCCGCGGCCGATCAGCAGGTTGCCGGCGCCGCCCGGCATCGCCGCGCCGCGCGCCTGGATCCCCGGCGCCTTCAGGTCCATCTCCAGCGTCAGGCCGGGGTAGAAGTAGCCGATCTGCGGCCCGGCCACGAACAGCGGGTGGCCGTTCGTCGAGCGCTTCCCGGAGACGATCAGGAAGTTCGACATGTTCTGGTGGGCGCGCGAGCGCGCGGACACCGCCTGCAGCTCGGTCGGCGTCATCGAGCCGTCGTCGACGATCGCGTTGCCGGTCGCGTTCGCCGGCACCTGCTCGTAGGGGAACCGCTTGCCGATCGTCGTCGGCGTGTCCTCGTCCATCTGCTCGGCGAGGTCCTCCCACACGACCTTGCCGGGCCCGTCGCCGAGCCGCTTCTGCAGCGCGTCGAGCAGCATCGAGCGGCGCGTCTCGTCGCCGCCGCCCTGGCCGAAGATCTGGCCCGCGAGCGCGTTCACCGCGTAGACGTCCACGCGCGTGAACGGCTTCTGCGTGGACTTCTCGAAGCGCAGGCGCGCGTTCATGCCGGCGACGTAGGCGTCGATGTCGCGCAGGATCGCGCGGCCCTCGCGCCCCAGCCGCTTCAGCGCGCGCGTCTGCCGGCGGTCGATGATGCGGTCGGCCTGCGCGGTCACCGTCACCGACTTGAGCCCGGTGACGAGCGAGAACGCGTCGATGCCGGGCGCGTCGAGCGCGGCGAAGCGCGCCGGGTAGCGGCCCTGGGCGAGCAGCAGCCCGCGGTCCTGGACGAGCACCCAGCCGGCGGCCCAGTCGAGGTCGAGCCGGTTGCGGCCGGTGATGTGCGGGACGTTGAAGCGGTCGCGCACGATCCTGACGCCCTTGCGCGGCACCCGCTCGGTGCGGCACGGGCACTGGCCGTCGGTGCCGAAGCGCTCGGACTTGAAGTAGGTGGTGAGGTCGGCCGCCGAGACCTGGTCGAACAGCGGCGTGAGCCCGTCGTACATGCGGGCCTGCTCGTCGGCGCCCGGCGGGACCGGCACGCTTCCCCACTGGCCGGACGGGATGATGTTGAGCGCCGTGCCGGCGTAGTCCTTCGCCGAGGCGCTCGCGGGAAGCACGAGCGCCGCCAACGCGGCGGCGACCCATGCCAGGATGGAGCGGGACATGCGCGGCACCGTACATCTGAACGTTGACGTCTGCATCACACCCGCGCTAACGTGACGCCCCCGTCATCTTTTTCGCCGTCCAAGGGGTTCTCGGGATGTCCACCAACCTGCCGCGCTGCGCGGTGATCGGCGCCGGCTCGTCCGGCATCACGGCGCTCAAGGCGCTCCGCGACGCCGGCCTCGACGCCGTCGCCTTCGAGGCGTCCGACCGCGTCGGCGGCAACTGGGTGCTCGGCAACCGCAACGGGATGTCGTCGGCCTACGAGGGCCTGCACATCAACACGTCGCGCGAGCGCATGGAGTACACCGACTTCCCGATGCCGAAGTCCTATCCGGACTTCCCGCACCACTCGCAGATCGCGGCGTACTTCGACGACTACGTCGACCACTTCGGCCTGCGGCCGCTGATCCGCTTCGAGACCCGGGTCGAGCGCGCCGAGCGCGGGCCGCAGGGCGGCTGGGCGCTCACGCTCGGCGACGGCTCCGTCGAGCGCTTCGACGCGCTGCTCGTCGCCAACGGCCACCACTGGGACCCGCGCTGGCCGGAGCCGCCGTTCCCGGGCAGCGACACGTTCGCGGGCGTCCAGATGCACGCCCACGACTACCGCAGCGACGAGGTCCTGCGCGACAAGGACGTCGTCGTCCTGGGCATGGGCAACAGCGCGATGGACATCGCGGTCGAGTCCAGCTACGTGGCCAGGTCCACCGTCCTGGCCGCCCGCCGCGGCGCCTGGATCCTGCCCAAGCACATCCTCGGGCGCCCGATGGACCAGCTCCTGAAGAACGACCCGCGCGTGCCGTTCGCGATCCGCTCGCGGCTCATGGAGCTGATCGTGCGCCTCGTCGCCGGCCCGCCCGAGCGCTACGGCCTGCCCAAGCCCGACCACCGCTTCGGCCAGGCCCATCCGACCGTGTCGGGGCGCATCCTCGACCGCATCGGCCACGGCACGATCACGCCGAAGCCGAACATCGCGCGCCTGGAGGGCGACCGCGTCGTCTTCGTCGACGGCACGTCCGTGCGCGCCGACGTCGTCGTGTACTGCACGGGCTACAGGATCACGTTCCCGTTCTTCGACGAGGACCTGATCTCGGCGCCCGACAACCGGATCGAGCTGTTCCGCCACGTGTTCCACCCCGACCTCGACGACGTGTTCTTCGTCGGGCTGCTGCAGCCGCTCGGCGCGATCATGCCGCTGGCCGAGGAGCAGGGCCGCTGGATCGCCGACCACCTGACCGGCCAGTACGCGCTGCCGCCGCGGCCGGAGATGCGCGCCGACATCGAGCGGGAGCTGCGCGCGATGCGCAAGCGCTACGTGACCTCCAAGCGCCACACGATCCAGGTCGACTTCGAGGACTACCTGCACGGCATCGAGCAGGAGCGCCGCGCCGGGGCGCAGCGCGCCCGCGCCGCCGGCTTCCCGCTGCCCGTGCCGCGCCGGACCGAGGTCGTCGCGGCGTGAGCGCCACCGGGGCCGGCACCGGGAAGCGCGAGCGCACCAAGCAGGCCAACCGCGCCGCGATCCTCCTCGCCGCCCGTGACGTGTTCGTCGAGATGGGCTACGGCGCCGCGACCGTCCGCGACATCATCCGCCGCACCGACCTCGCCAGCGGCACGTTCTACAACTACTTCCCCGACAAGGAGTCGGTGTTCCGCGCGCTCCTGGAGGAGACCGCGCGCGAGGCGACCGGCCGCGCCCACGCGGCGCGGCAGGCCGGCACGACGACCGAGGCGTTCGTCGCCGACGGCTTCCGCGTGTACTTCGAGATGCTCGTCGAGGACCCCGCCACCTTCGAGCTCGTGCGCCGCAACGCCGGCACGATCCGCGCGATGTTCGACGTCCCGGCCATCGCCGCCGGCCTCGCCGAGCTGGCCACCGACCTGCGCGACGGGGTCGCCTCCGGCCTGGTTCCCGACCACGACACCGACCTCATGGCCGCCGCGATGTTCGGCACCGCGTTCGAGGTCGGCGTGCGCATGCTCGAGGAGGAGCCGCCCGACGTCGAGCGCGCCGCGACGTTCTGCGCCGACCTGTTCCTGGGCGGCCTCGAGCGGCTTGGCCGCCGGAGCGCCCGCTAGGTTCCCGCGCCACTATGTTCCGCTCGCTCGCAGCCGGATGCTGCGCTGCGCTCGCTCTCCTGGTCGCTCCCGCGACCGGGTCCGCTGCCACGATCGGCATCGGCGACCAGCAGGCGTCCATGTTCTCCAACCCCCTGTTCCAGGCGCTCGACGTCCCGATCGTGCGCTACATCGCGCCGTACGACGCCATGGACCACGGCGACGACGCCCGCAACGCCGCGGCGTTCATCGAGGCCGCCCAGAAGGCGAACGCCCGGGTGCTCGTGGCCTTCTACCACTCGCGCCACACGCCGATGAAGCTGCCCTCCCGGGCCCAGTACATCCGCGCGACGCGCAAGTTCATCCGCGCGTTCCCCTACGTGCGCGAGTACCAGCCCTGGAACGAGGCCAACCGCGGCACGGTCCGCGGCATGTTCGCCAGCCCCAGCGCCCGCACCGCCGCCACCTACTACATGGCGCTGCGCAAGATCTGCACCGGCTGCACGGTCACCGGCCTGGACCTGCTCGACGGGATCGACATGGCCCCGTCGCTGCGCTACCTGCGCACGTTCCAGAAGTACGCCAAGCCGGCGCCGAAGGTGTGGGGCCTGCACAACTACTCCGACACCAACCGCAACTCGACGGCCCGCACGAGGGCGTTCCTGCGCGCCGTGCGCGGCAGCGTGTGGCTGACCGAGACCGGCGGCATCGTCAAGCTGGGCAGCACGTTCCCGGGCGGCGCCTCGGGGCAGGCGCGGGCGGCGAAGGCGCTGCGGCTCATGTTCCGCATCGCCGACTCCAACCCGCGCATCAAGCGCCTGTACATCTTCCAGTGGACCGGCTCGCCGTCGAACGCCCGCTTCGACGCGGGGCTGACGAACCCGAACGGCAGCGCGCGGCCGGGCTACCGCGTGGTGCGCGACCGCATCGGCCGCTAGCGCCCGGGCTACGACCCTCGTCCACGGACGACGGGGCCGGCGTGAGGATCGCGCCGGCCCCGCCGACTCCCGAGATGGAATGCGTGCGCGTCGTGCCCTGCCCCATCTGATCTTCGTCCTGACGGGGCTGGTGATCGCGCTGGTGGTCGTCCTCCCGGTCCGCACCGAGGAGACCGGCTGCCCCGCCGCGTCCGACGGCGGCAACCTGTGCCTCCTCGAGAAGGCGGTCGCGCCCGCGGTGACGACCGTCGCGCTCGCGGTGCTGCT
>DATMSA010000125.1:0-50495 GCA_035565675.1 Capillimicrobium sp.
CAGCTTGTCGTCGTTGAGATAGCCGACGATGCCCGGCTGGTAGGGCCCGTCGAGCAGCGCGAGCTTCTGCGCGAGGTTGACCTTGTCGTCCATGCGTCCAAGCCTCGCATCACGCGCGAGCGCGCGCGGACCTGGACCGAACCGCGTTTGGAGGACGCCCGCGGCGGGAACGGTCGGGCCCAGATGCCCTCGTTCCGATGCACGACCTGCGGCGCGCCCAGCGGCCACGCCGCCGACCGCTGCCGTGAGTGCGGCTCGCGCACCTTCACGCTGAGCCGCGCCGCACGCGACCCCGTCCTGCGCATGGAGGAGCCGGCCGGGCGCGTCGTGTCGATCGCCGACGCGCCGAGCCTGCGCCACGACCCGCGCGAAGGGGTAGCGTTGTCACGGCGGACATGACCGAGTTCCCCAAGCCAAAGTTCTCCGTCGTCGACGAGGACCTCGACGACGAGACCCGGATCCTCACCGCATCCGGCGAGATCCACGTGTCGACCGCGCCGGAGCTGGCCGCGCACCTGAACGCGGCGCTGGCCGCCGGGCGCACCCGCCTGGTGCTCGACTTCGGCGACGTCGCGTTCATCGACTCCACCGGGCTCAGCGTCCTGCTCAACGCGCTGCGGCGCCTCACCCGCCGCGGCGGGTCGATGGTGCTGGCCTGCTCGAACCCGACCGTCCTGCGCCTGTTCGAGATCACGCGGCTGGACGCGACGTTCGACATCGTCCCGACGCGCGACATCGCGCTCGGGCAGCTCACCGCCAGCTGACTACGCGCGCTCGGCCGCCAGCTCCGGCGGCGCCCCGTAGGGCACGAGCACCGACGGCAGCTCCACGGAGCCGTCCTCGCGCTGCCCGTTCTCCAGCAGCGCGATGATCGTGCGGCCCACCGCGACCGCGGTGCCGTTCAGCGTGTGCGCGACCACCGGGCGCCCGCCGCCCTCGGGCCGGACGCGGATCTCCAGCCGCCGCGCCTGGAAGTCCGTCGTGTTCGAGCACGACGTCAGCTCCCGGTAGGCGCCCTGGCCGGGCAGCCACGCCTCGCAGTCGAACTTGCGCACCGCGCTGGAGCCGAGGTCGTCGACGGCGATGTCGACCACCCGGTAGGGGATGCCGAGCGCGCCCAGCAGCTCCTCCTCAATGCTCAGCAGCCGCTCGTGCTCGGCCGCGCTGTCCTCGGGCGCGACGAACGCGAACATCTCGACCTTGTCGAACTGGTGCACGCGGAAGATGCCGCGCGTGTCGCGCCCCGCGGCGCCCGCCTCGCGGCGGAAGCAGGACGAGAAGCCCGCGTAGCGGCGCGGCAGGTCGCCGGCCTCGAAGATCTCGCCGGCGTGCAGCGACGCGAGCGGCACCTCGCTCGTGCCGGTCAGGAACAGCGGGTCGTCGGCCAGGCGGTAGATCTGCTGCTCGGTGTCGGGCAGGAAGCCGGTGCCGAACAGCGCCTCCTCGCGCACGAGCACGGGTGGGATGACCGGCTCGTGCCCGTGGCCGCGCAGCACCTCCATCGCCCAGCGCACGAGCGCCAGCTCGAGCATCACGAGGTCGCCCTTGAGGTAGGCGAAGCGCGAGCCGGCGACGCGCGCGCCCGCCTCCATGTCGATCAGCCCGCCGGCCAGCTCCAGGTGGTCGCGCGGGTTCGCCGGCGTCCACGCCTCGCCGACCTCGCGCAGCACCGTGTCCTGCGCGGGCGCCTCGTCGACCGGCGGGTTGGGCAGCGCCGCCATCGCCGCGCGCAGCTTCTCGTCGACGTCGGCGAGCTCGCCCTGCAGCGTCTTCTCGCGCGCGCTGACCTCGCGCATCGCCGCGATCGCCTCGGCGGCGTCGTCGCCGGCGCGCTTGGCGGCCGCGATCGCGTCGGACGCCTCGTTCTTGCGCGCGCGCAGCTCCTCGAGCTCGGGCAGCACCTGGCGGCGGCGCGCGTCGAGCCTCAGGACCTGGTCGACCTGCTGGTCGGAGCCGTCGCCGCGGCGGGCGAGCGCCGCGCGGACCGCTTCGGGCTCGGCGCGCAGCCTGCGCAGGTCGAGCACGAGGCGCCCTTCCCCCTACTGCGACAGGGAGGGGTCGTCCTGGCTGTCCTGCGAGGCGGGGCCGGCGTCGCGCCCGGAGTACTTGGCGACGAACTCGGCGACCGCCTGCGCGTCCTCGCCGACCACGATGTTCTGCGGCATGATCGCGCCCGAGAAGCCGCCGTTGCGGATCGCGAACAGCACCTGGTCGACCGTCTCGCGGCGCTGGTTGAAGTTCGGGCCGTCGGTGCGCTCGAGATCGTGGATCTGGGTGTTGGAGCCCTCGGCGGCGGCGGCCGCGAGCGTGTGGCAGCCCGAGCAGCGGTCGTGGAAGAGCTGGGCGCCGCGGTTGACGAGCTCGGAGTTGGCGGGGTTGTCCTCGACCTTCGCCTCGCCGCACGCGCCGACGGCGCCGGCCACGGCGAGCGCGCCGACGACGGTCGCGATCCTCAGGTGCTTGACGGTCATGCGGGGCCGGATCATAGGGAACCGGGTAGGAGCGCGACCCGCGGTGGCGAAGACCGTGACGTCCCCGGCGCCGGCCGACCCGTGACCGCGGCCTGCGAGCGACGCCTGCGGCCCACGGACGGCGGCAACCGCGGCCGGCGCCGGGACCGCTTCCGACCGGGCGGACGCGGCTGCCACACTCTCCGCATGGTCGGCTCCGCCATCGACGTCAGGCGCGACTACCGCGCCTCGATCGGGCACTTCGCGACCGGCGTCACCGTCGTCACCGCCTCCGGCCCCGACGGCCACGCGGGCATGACGACCAACGCGATCACCTCGCTGTCGCTCGATCCGATCCTCCTGCTCGTGTGCTTCGACAACACCAGCCGCACGCTGCCGGTCGTGCGCGAGACGCGCCGGTTCGCCGTCAACGTGCTGCGCGCCGGCGACGAGGAGCTGGCCGCTTTGTTCGCGTCCAAGCGGGTACCCGAGGAGAAGTTCGAGGCGGTGACCCACAACGTCGACCACGGCGTCCCCGTGCTCGACGACGCGCTGGCCTGGTTCGTGTGCGACGTCCACGAGCTGCTGCCCGGCGGCGACCACACGATCGCGGTCGGCCGCGTGACCCGTTTCGACCACGATCCGACCGGGGAGCCGCTGCTGTGGTTCCGCGGGAGCTACGCCCACATCGACCCCAACGATCTGGCCTAGAAACCAGCGGCGGTCAACGCGGCGCGGGTCAGCAGGAACGCGTTCGCCGCCCCCGCGAGCGCCATCACGCCGGTCTCGCGCCGGCGCACGAGCGTGCGGATCCACTCCTGCTCCTCGACCGGCAGCGCGGCGACCGCCTGCGCGTCGGGCAGCTCGCGCGCGTCGAGCACCGTCCGGGCGCTGACGATGCGGAACTGCTCGGCGACGAACGACAGGCCGAGCGGCACGAGCACGTAGACCCAGAAGAGCCCCTCGTCCGGCCGGTGCCCGGCGATGGCCAGCACGCCGCACACCAGCGCGAACACCACGATCCCCGCCTGGCCGAGCCGCGCGAGCACCCAGAACGCCGGGCTGTGCAGGAATCGCGCCCAGCACACCGCCCCCCACGCGGCGGCCGCGGCGTTCAGTCCGGCGGCCGTCCAAGCGGCGGCGATCACGACTCCGTTCATCTCGTGGCTCCTGGCACTAAGTAACAACCTCGCACAAGCCCCTGCTATAACCCGACACGCAGTGCTCCGCTCCTACCTTCCCGCGATCGTCTTCCTGGTCATCGGCGGCGTCATCGGCCTGGTGTTCACGTACGCGAACACGCTCCTGGGCCCCAAGCCGCGCAAGGCCATCAAGGCGACCTACGAGCCGTACGAGTCGGGCATGCCGAGCGAGGTCAAGCGGACCTTCCGCTTCGGCATCAGCTTCTACATGATCGCGATGCTGTTCATCCTGTTCGACATCGAGGTCATCTTCCTGTTCCCGATCGCCGTGCAGCTGCGCGAGTTCGGGACCTTCGCGATGTACGAGGCGATCACGTTCATCGGCCTCCTCGCGATCGCGTTCGTGTACGTCTGGCGACGGGGGGCCCTGTCATGGAGGTGATCCGCCAGGACCCCGCGGACTTCCGGGCCCGCGGCATCCGGGCGCGCGACGCGCTGCGCGGCGACCTCGAGGGCGCCGACCTGGAGAAGTACGTCGAGGAGCGGGTCCTCACGACCACGCTCGACAAGGCGCTCAACTGGGCCCGCGGCAACGCGATCTTCCCGGCCACGTTCGGCCTGGCCTGCTGCGCCATCGAGATGATGACCCTGGTGGCCGGCCACGTGGACATCGCGCGCTTCGGCGCCGAGGCGTTCCGCGGCTCGCCGCGCCAGTCGGACCTGATGATCATCTCGGGGCGGATCAGCATCAAGATGGCCCCGATCGTGCGCCGCATCTACGACCAGATGCTCGAGCCCAAGTGGGCGATCGCGATGGGCGCCTGCTCGTCGTCGATGGGCGTCTTCAACAACTACGCGATCGTCCCGGCCGACAAGTTCATGCCGGTCGACGTGCACGTGCCGGGCTGCCCGCCGCGGCCCGAGGCCGTCATGCACGGGATCCTCAAGCTGCGCCAGATGATCCAGGACGACCCCGCCATGGGCTGGCGCGACCGCTACGCGGCCCGCGGCACCGAGGAGGTCGTCGGCGACCCGGCGGCCTTCCCCACCGCCGTCAACGTCCTGCGCCCGGAGGAAGCCGACGGTGCCTGACGCGACCGGGCTCGAGCTGCTGGCCGGCGAGCTGCGCGACGCCGACCCCGACTGCGTCCTCGACACCCTGTACTTCCGCGACAAGGCGCGCATCGCCATCGCGCCCGACCGCGCGCGCGACGTGCTGCAGTTCCTGCGCGGCAAGGGCTTCACGTTCCTGGCGTCCGTGCACGGCCTCGACTACTACCCCGAGGAGCCGCGCCTCGGCGTGCAGTACGAGCTGCTCAACATGCGGGACGTCGACCGCATCACGGTCACGCTGCGCGTCCCGACCGACGCTCCGGAGGTCCCCTCGGTCACGCCCGACTGGCCGACCGCCAACCACCAGGAGCGCGAGATCTTCGACATGTTCGGCGTGGTCTTCACCGGCCACCCGGACCTGCGCCGCATCCTGATGCCCGAGGACTATGAGGGCCACCCGCAGCGCCGCGACTTCCCGGTCGGCGGCGAGCCGGTCCTCTTCACCCACCAGCAGGCGCACGGCGTCGACTACACGGTCGGCGTGGATCGGATCCATCCGGGGAGTGGGACGCCGTCATGAGCAGCGTCAGCGAGTACCGCCGGGCCGAGCAGGCCGTCGACGTCGCCGAGGGCGGCGGCATCGTCGCCCAGGCGCTCACCGAGTGGGGCGGCGACGAGGAGCTGCTGACGATCAACCTCGGGCCGCACCACCCCGCCACCCACGGCGTGCTGCGACTGCTGACCACGCTCGAGGGCGAGGTCATCCGCGACATCAAGCCGATCATCGGCTACGTCCACACCGGCATCGAGAAGACCGCCGAGCAGAAGAGCTACTGGAAGGTCATCCCCGTCATCGAGCGGATGGACTACCTCGCGTACTACTTCAACGCGATGGCCTACTGCGGGGCGGTCGAGACGCTGCTGGAGCTCGAGGTCCCCAAGCGCGCCCAGTACCTGCGCGTGATCCACCTGGAGCTGTGCCGGATCATGAGCCACATGGTGTGGCTGGGCACCTCCGCGCTCGACGTCGGCGCGATGTCGCTGCTCTTCTACTGCTTCCGCGAGCGCGACAACATCCTCGACCTGTTCGAGATGTCCTCCGGCCAGCGCATGCACACGCGCTACATCCAGGTCGGCGGCGTGATGGAGGACATCCCCAAGGGCTTCGAGGAGAAGTGCCGGGCGTTCTGCAAGCGGATGCCGAAGGCGGCCGACGACTTCAACGCGCTGCTGACGCGCAACGAGATCTTCCTCAACCGCATGCGCAACGTCACGCCGCTCGACGAGCAGACGCTGCTCGAGCTGGGCGTGACCGGGCCGCTGCTGCGCGCCGCCGGCAACCCATGGGACCTGCGCAAGGCGCAGCCGTACTCCAGCTACGACGACTTCGACTTCAAGATCCCCGTCGGCACCACGGGCGACAACTGGGATCGCTACGCGGTGCGCTGGGCCGAGATCTACGAGTCGGTGAAGATCATCGAGCAGGCGCTCGACGGCCTGCCCGAGGGCCCGCACATCGCCGACGACCGCAAGGTCGTGCTGCCGCCGCGCCACGAGCTGGCGACCTCGATGGAGGCGCTCATCCACCACTTCAAGCTCGTGACCGAGGGCTTCCGGGTGCCGCCGGGCGAGGTCTACTACCCGATCGAGGGCCCGCGCGGCGAGTACGGCTGCTTCGTGCGCAGCGACGGCTCCAGCAAGCCCGCGCGCGTGCACATGCGCGACCCCTCGTTCGTCAACCTGCAGGCGCTGGCGCCGATGGTCCGCGACTCCTACCTCGCGGACCTGATCGCGACGCTGGCGATGCTGGATCCGATCCTGGGCGGCATCGACCGATGAGCTTCGAGGTCCGGCGGTTCTCGCATGGCTCCCGCGTGCCCGGCTGGGACGACGCGGTCGACCTCACCAAGGATCCGGCGTCGGTCCCCGACCCGGCGCTCACGCCCGTCCCCGACGAGCTGCGCGCCGAGATCGAGGCGGCGATGGCCAAGTACCCCGACCGCCGCAGCGCCGCGCTCCCCGCGCTGGCCGCCGCGCAGCGCCACCACGGCTGGTGCTCGCCCGAGGCGATCGAGCAGGTCGCGTGCGTGATGGCGCTGACGCCCGCCTACCTGACCGCGGTCGCGACGTTCTACGACATGTTCGACACGCAGCCCGTCGGGCGCCATCGCGTGTACGTGTGCACGAACATCTCGTGCTCGCTGCGCGGCGCCGACGAGCTGTGCGAGCGCATCGAGCAGGCGGCCGCCGGCGACCCGGACATCAACGTGCGCCACTTCGAGTGCCTCGGCGCGTGCGACATCGCGCCGATGGCGTCCGTCGACGGCGTGTACGTCGGCCCCATCGAGCTCGACGAGGTCGACGAGCTGATCGACGACATCCGCAACGACCGACCGCCGCTGCCGCGCAAGCAGCTGCGCCTGCGGCCCTCGGCGGACACGCTGCCGCTCGACGGGAAGGACCCGAGCTGATGGACAAGCTGCTCTTCAAGGACATCGACGAGCCCGGGCTCAACACGATCGACGTCTACCGCCGTCGCGGCGGCTACGAGAGCCTGCGCAAGGCGCTGGCGATGCCGCGCGAGGCGGTGCTCAACGAGCTGCTCGCCTCCGGCCTGCGCGGCCGCGGCGGCGCGGGCTTCGCGATGGGCAAGAAGGTGTCGTTCCTGCCCAAGGGCGCGATGGACGTCTACCTCTGCTGCAACGCGGACGAGTCCGAGCCGGGCACGTTCAAGGACCGCGAGATCATGCAGAAGAACCCGCATCTGCTGATCGAGGGGATCATCATCGCCGCCTATGCGGCGGGCGCGAACAAGGCGTTCATCTACATCCGCGGCGAGTACGTGCTGCAGGCCGACATACTCGACGCCGCGCTGAAGGAGGCCGAGGCGGCCGGATTCCTGGGCGACAGCATCCTCGGGTCCGAGCACTCGCTGTCGCTCGTCGTGCACCGCGGCGCCGGCGCGTACATCTGCGGCGAGGAGACGGCGCTGCTGGACTCGCTGGAGGGCAAGCGCGGCAACCCGCGCCTGAAGCCGCCGTTCCCGGCCAACCAGGGCCTGTACCAGGGGCCGACGCTGATCAACAACGTCGAGACGCTCTCGACCGTGCCGTTCATCATCCAGATGGGCGGCGAGGAGTACGCCAAGCTCGGCGTCGAGAACTCGACCGGCACCAAGCTCGTCTCGGTCTCCGGCCACGTCAAGCGGCCCGGCAACTACGAGATCGAGCTGGGCATGCGCTCCCGCGACATCATCTACGGGCTGGCCGGCGGGCCGCCCGACGGGCGCAAGGTCAAGCTGTGGTTCCCGGGCGGCTCCTCGTCGCCGGTGCTCACCGGCAGCGACGAGGACCTCGACCTGCCCTACGACTTCGACACGATGGCGAAGGCCGGCACGATGCTCGGCTCCGGCGCGATCATCGTCGTCGACGACTCCACGTCCGTCGTCGACGTCGCCTACAAGACCGCCTACTTCTACCGCCACGAGTCGTGCGGCAAGTGCACGCCGTGCCGCGAGGGCACGAACTGGACCGTGAAGATGCTCGAGCGCATCAAGGCGGGCGAGGCCACGCCGATGGACCTCGACATCATCGCCTCCGTCTGCACGAACATCATCGGCCACTGCCTGTGCGTCCTCGGCGACGCGATGGCGATGCCGATCGGCTCGATGGTGCAGAAGTTCCGCGCCGAGTTCGAGGAGGAGATCGAGCGCCGCCGCGAGGAGGCCTGGGCCACGACCGTGGCGCCCGAGCCGGAGCTGCCGCTGATCCAGGGAGCCGTGGCGTAGTGCCCCGCCCCGAGGTCAAGATGATCACCTTCTCGATCGACGGTCGAGAGGTCCAGGCGCCCGAGAACATGATGCTCGTCGACGCCGCCAAGTACGGCGACGTCGAGATCCCGGTCTTCTGCTACGAGCCCAAGCTCGGCCAGCCGGTCGGCGCGTGCCGCATGTGCCTCGTCGAGATCGAGGGCATCCCGAAGCTGCAGACCGGCTGCTCCACGCCGGTCAAGGACGGCATGGTCGTGCACACGCAGACCCAGCGCGTGCACGAGGCCCAGGAGGCCGTCGTCGAGTTCCTGCTGCTCAACCACCCGCTCGACTGCCCGGTCTGCGACAAGGGCGGCGAGTGCCCGCTGCAGGACATCTCGTTCGGCTGGGGCGGCGGCCGCTCGCGCTTCATCGAGCCCAAGCGCCACTTCCAGAAGCCGCTGGAGCTCAGCCCGCTGATCGCGATCGACCGCGAGCGCTGCATCCTCTGCTACCGCTGCGTGCGCTACTCGCAGGAGGTCGCCGAGGACTACCAGCTCGTCCTGCAGGAGCGCGGCGCCGCCTCGTACGTGGCCACGTTCGACGGCCACCCGTACGTCGCCCCGTTCAGCGGCAACATCATCGAGCTGTGCCCGGTGGGCGCGCTGACCAGCACGCCCTACCGCTTCCGCGCGCGCCCGTGGGACATCGAGGGCTCGGGCACGGTCTGCACGATGTGCCCCGGCCAGTGCAACGTGACGATGACCGTGCGCGACGACCGCGTCCTGCGCGTGCTCGCGCGCGACAACCACGAGGTCGACGACGGCTGGCTGTGCGACCGCGGCCGCTTCGCCTACCAGTCCTTCCACGTCGACGAGCGCATCACGAGCCCGATGGTCCGCGACGGCGGCGTGCTGCGCCCCGTCTCCTGGGACCGCGCGCTCGACGAGGCCGCGGCCGCGCTCAAGCGCGCCGGCGGCGCGGTCGCCGCGATCGCCGGCGGCGGCACGACGAACGAGGAGGGCTACCTCCTGCAGCGGATCGTGCGCGAGGCGCTGGGCTCGCCGCACCTGGACTCCCAGCGCGCCCCCGTCGACCGGCGCTCGCTGATCGCGATCGGCGACCCCGGCCTGCAGGCGACCGTCCCCGACATCGAGTACGCCCACGCCGTCCTCGTGCTCGACACCGAGCCCGTCGACGAGATGGCGATCCTCGACCTGCGCATCCGCAAGGGCGTGCGCCGCAACCGCGTGAAGCTGGCGATCGCCGGCGCGCGGCCGAGCGCGCTGGACCCCAACGCCGCGCTGTCGGTGCGCTTCGCCCCCGGCGGCGGCCCCGCGTTCGCGGCCGAGCTCGTCGCCGCCGCGCGCGGCGAGCAGGCCGGCGACGACGCCCGCGCCGTGGTGGACCTGCTGCGCGGCGCCGGCGAGGACATCGTGATCGTCGCGTCCGAGCGGGTGGGCGGCGCCCTCGCCGCGCTCGCCGACGCGCTGGGGCTGCGCGACCGCGACGGCGCCGGCCTGATCGTCGTGCCGTCCAGCGCCAACGGCCGCGGCCTGCGCGAGGTCGGCGTGCTGCCCGACGCCGGCCCGGGCCTGAGCCCGGTCGCGCAGGCCGGCATGCACGCGGCCGAGATCGCCCGCGCCGGCGCGCAGGGCCGGCTCGCGGCCCTGTGGCTCGTGAACGTCGACCCGCTGCGCGACCTGCCCTACCGCGACCGCTGGGAGCAGGCGCTCGACCGCGCCTCCACGGTCATCGCGCACTCCGCCTTCCTCACCGAGAGCGTCCGCGAGCACGCGACCGTCGTCTTCCCCACCGAGGCCTACGCCGAGAAGGACGGCACGCTCACGCACCCCGACGGGCGCCTGCAGCGCGTGCGGCCCGGCATCGGCCTCCAGGGCGACAACCGCTACGGCTGGCGGGTGCTGACCGACCTGGGCACGCGCCTGGGGCTCGAGCTGCGCATCCTCACCGCGGGCATGGCGCTGGCCGAGCTCGCCGACGCCGTCCCGTTCTACGCCGGGATCACCCAGGACGAGATCGGCGGCCGCGGCGTGCGCTGGCAGCAGCGCGAGGCCGCCGGCGCCTACCCGCGTCCCGAGGGCCTGCCGCCCGCCGAGCCCCCGGCGATCCGCGACGCCGACGGCGGCCTGCGCCTCGGCACGTTCCGCTCGATCTGGGCCTCGCCCGAGGTGGAGCACTCGCCGGCGCTGAAGTTCCTCGTGCCGCGCCAGCGCGTGGAGATGTCGCCCGCCGACGCGCAGCGCCTCGGCGTCGGCGACGGCCAGCACGTCGTCGTGTCGGCGAACGGCTCGCGCGTGGAGGCGACGGTCGCCCTGCGCCACACGGTGCCGGCCGGCTCGGTCTTCCTGCAGGACGGCCTGGAGCAGGATGCCGCCAACGTGCTGACCGGCTCGGTCGTCGAGGTCCGCCCGGCCGTGACGAGCGAGGTCGCTGGCTGATGTTCGCCGACGTCTTCTACGTCGAGCCGTGGTGGATGCAGCTCGCGAAGTCGCTGATCATCTTCCTCGTCGTCTTCAACATGGTGCCGATCACGCTGCTGGTCGAGCGCAAGCTGCTGGGCCGCTTCCAGGGCCGCTACGGCCCCAACCGCGTCGGCCTCTACGGCTCGATGCAGCCGCTGGCCGACATCGGCAAGCTGCTGGGCAAGCAGCAGTTCGCGCCGCGCCACGCCCAGCACTTCCTGTACGTGATCGCCCCGTGTCTGTCGGTGATCGCGGCAGCCGGCGTCATCGCGATCATCCCGTTCGGCCCGACCGTCGACATCTTCGGCACCGAGACCGGCCTCTACGGCATCGACGTGTCGGTCGGGATCCTGTTCGTCTTCGCGCTCGGCGCGATCAGCTTCTACGGGCTGATGCTCGGCGGCTGGGCGTCGACGAACAAGTACTCGTTCCTGGGCTCGATGCGCGCGGCGGCGCAGCTGATCTCCTACGAGGCGGCCCAGGGCCTGGCGCTCGTCGGCGTGATCATCACCGCCGGCTCGCTGTCGCTCGTCGACATCGTCGAGGCGCAGGCGGGCATGTGGTACTTCATCCCGCAGTTCGTCGGCTTCGTCATCTTCATGATCGCCGGCTTCGCGGAGTCCAACCGCGCGCCGTTCGCGCTGCCGGAGGGCGAGGCCGAGATCATCGGCGGCTACGGCACCGAGTACGGCGGCGGGCGCTTCGCCAACTACTACATGGCGGAGTACCTCGAGGTCGTCGTGATCTCGTTCCTGACCGCGACGCTCTTCTTCGGCGGCTGGCACCTGCCGTTCGGGATCGACCCGCCGGCGTGGGTCTATCCGATCGTGGTCATCGTCAAGGCGACGTTCTTCATCTTCTTCTTCATCTGGATCCGCGCGACGCTGCCGGCGCTGCGCTACGACCAGCTCATGAGCTTCGGCTGGAAGGTGCTGCTGCCGCTGGCGATGCTCAACACCCTCGTGACCGCAGTCCTGGTGGTGACCGTCTTTTGACCCCTCCCTACGATCCCGGCGACGTCGTCGAGGTCCTGCGCGCGCCCGAGCCGGGCGGCGCGGGCGGCGCGTACCGCGCGTTCGGCGAGACGCTGCGCGGCCTGAAGACGACGTTCAAGCGGATGACCGAGAAGCCGGTCACCGTCGAGTACCCGGAGGAGAAGTACCCGGTCTACCCGCGCTTCCGCGGACGCCACAAGCTGCACCGCTTCGAGGACACCGGGCTGGAGAAGTGCGTCGGCTGCTCGCTGTGCGCGGCGGCCTGCCCGGTCGACTGCATCCGCGTCGTCGCGGCCGAGAACGACCCCGACCACCGGGTGTCGGCCGGCGAGCGCTACGCGGCCGTCTACGAGATCAACATGGCGCGCTGCATCTTCTGCGGCTACTGCGAGGTCGCGTGCCCGTTCGACGCCATCACGATGGGCCACGACTACGAGCTGTCGGACTACGACCGCTCGGACCTGATCTTCACCAAGGAGATGCTGCTCTCCGAGCCGCTCGAGCGCACGCCGCTGCGACGGGAAGGCGAGTAGGTTCCAGGCGCCGATGTCGGAGTTCTTCTACTTCCTGTGCGCGATCGTGGCGATCGCGGGAGCCATCGGGGTCGTCGCCCTGCGCAACCCGTTCTACGCGGTGCTCTCGCTGGTCTGCCACCTGTTCGCGCTCGCGGGCCTGTTCCTGCTGCTGCGGGCCGAGTTCGTGGCGTTCGCACAGGTCGTGGTCTACGCCGGCGCGGTCATGGTGCTGTACGTGTTCGTCGTCGGCTACATCGGCGGCGACGACGAGTCGGTGCGCCCGTGGGACGGCCCCGCGCAGAAGGGCGTCGCGCTGGTCTTCGCGGGCATGCTGTTCGTGGAGCTGTGCCTGGCGATCCTCGGCTCGGGCCTGAAGGCGCTCGACGGCGAGGGCGCCCCGTACCAGGCCGGCTTCGGCTCGCCCGGCCAGATCGGCGAGCTGTTCCTGACGACCTTCCTGTTCGCGTTCGAGGCGGCCTCGATCCTGCTGCTGATCGCCGCCGTCGGCGCCGTCGTGCTGGCCCGCCGCCGCGGCGCGGGCCGCGTCGAGGCCGACCGCATGACGTTCACCGAGTTCATGCGGCCGATCGGCACCGGCACCACCGCCGAGGCCGTCGGCACGCGCGACGGCGGGATCAACCTGCCGGCGCCGACCACCGACGTCGTGTCCGAGCGCGGGCGCGAGCAGCTCGAGGCCGGGCGAGGTGAGCGCCAGTGAGCATCGAGTGGTACCTCGTCGTCTCCGCGATGATCTTCTGCATCGGCGCCGGCGGCGTCCTCACGCGCCGCAGCCCGCTGGTGACGCTGCTGTGCCTGGAGCTCATGCTCAACGCCGGCAACCTCGCGCTGATCGCCTTCAGCCGCATGTGGGGCAACGCCGAGGGCCAGGTCTTCGCGATCATCGTGATGGTCGTGGCCGCCTGTGAGGTCTGCGTCGGCCTCGGCGTCATCGTCGCGATGTACCGCCGCCGCCTGCCGATCGACGTCGACGACATGAGGGAGCTGCACGGGTGACGACCGCTGCCTGGCTCGTCCTGGCGTTTCCGCTCGCCGGGACGGTGATCATCGGCCTGGGCTTCAAGCTCTGGCCCGGGCGCACGGCCGGCTGGATCGGGACGCTGGCGATCCTCGCCTCGTTCGTCTGCGCCGTCATCACCTTCCTCGAGCTGCAGGACCGCGACGAGCACCACAAGCAGGCGACGTCGACGCTGTTCGACTACGCCGACACCGTCGGGGTCGACGCGAAGCTGACGATCCTCGTCGACCCGCTGTCGGTCCTGATGATGCTCGTGGTGACCGGCGTCTCGACGCTGATCCACCTCTACTCGGTCACCTACATGACGGGCGACCGCGGGTTCAGCCGCTACTTCGCGTACCTGAACTTCTTCGTCTTCTCGATGCTGCTGCTGGTGCTCAGCGGCAACTTCGTGCCGCTGATCATCGGCTGGGCGTTCGTCGGCGCCGCGTCGTACCTGCTGATCTCGTTCTGGTACCGCCGCCGCACCGCGACCACCGCGGGCGTGAAGGCGTTCGTCATCAACGTCGTCGGCGACATCGGCCTGATGCTCGGCGCGTACTTCGTGCTGCGCGAGTTCGGGACGCTCGACTTCCTGGGCGTCTTCGAGCAGGCGGGCGCCGCGCCGGTGAACACGGCCAACCTCGTCGCCGGGATGATCCTCATCCTCGTCGGCGCGTTCGCGAAGTCCGCGCAGATGCCGTTCCACACCTGGCTCGCGGACGCGATGGAGGGCCCGACGCCGGTCTCCTCGCTGATCCACGCCGCGACGATGGTGACCGCGGGCGTCTACCTGATCGCGCGCATGTGGCCGCTGTTCGAGGTCACCCCGGCCGCCGCGAACGTGGCGGCGATCGTCGGCGCCGTGACGCTGTTCGTCGCCGCGACGATCGCGCTGACCCAGACCGACATCAAGCGCGTCATCGCCTACTCGACGATGTCGCAGATCGGCTACATGATCATGGCCGTCGGCGCGGGCGCCTACGCGGCCGGCATGTTCCACTTCATGACGCACGCCTTCTTCAAGGCGCTGCTGTTCATGGCCGCCGGCTCCGTCATCGGCGCGATGGCCGGCATCCAGGACATGGACCGCATGGGCGGCTTCCGCAAGGCGATGCCGTTCACGTTCATCACGATGCTCGTCGGCGGCCTGGCGCTGTCGGGGATCCCGCCGTTCTCGGGCTTCTTCTCCAAGGACGAGATCCTCGCCTACACCGCCCAGCGCGGCGGCTGGTTCTGGATCCTCGTCGTCGCCGGCTACGCGGCCGCGTTCCTGACGGCGGTCTACACGTTCCGCATGATCTTCCGCGTGTTCGGCGGCGAGCCGGTGCCGGAGGCGCGCGAGCTCGAGCAGGGCCACCTGCACCACGCCGAGGTGCACGTCAACCCGACCGACGGCGAGGTCGAGGACACCGACGTCGGCTTCCCGGGCCCCGAGCACTTCATCGCCGAGCGCGCGTTCCCGATGAAGATCGCGATGGGCACGCTGGCGCTGCTGGCCACGATCGCCGGCGCGCTGCAGATCCCCGAGGTCACCCACGCGATCGACTCGTTCCTGCACCCGACGTTCGAGGGCAGCAAGTACTACGAGTCGCTGGCGCCGAGCGAGTCCTTCACGTTCATCGGCATGGCCGTCGGCGCGGTCATCGGCCTGAGCGGCATCTTCCTCGCCTGGCAGCTCTGGTCGCGGCACCGCGGCGTGACGGCCGGGCTCATCACGCGCCTGAAGCCGCTGTACGCGCTGTCGCACAACAAGTGGTACTTCGACGAGATCATCGACGCGCTGTTCGTGCGCCCCGCCGCGTGGGTGGGCCGTTTCGCCCAGCAGACGTTCGAGCGGCTCGTCGTCAACGGCGCCCTGGTCGGCGGCGCGTCGCTCATCGTGCGCGCCGGCTCGGCCGCGGTGCGCGCCGCCCAGTCCGGCCTCCTGCGCTCCTACGCCGCGCTGCTGCTGCTCGGCGTCGGCGGCGTCGCCCTCTACTTCCTCCTGCAGAGCTGACCGTCACCTGATGCCCCTGTCCATCCTCATCTGGCTGCCCGCCGCCATCGGCCTCGTCGCCGCGCTGCTGCCGCGGTCGATCGGTCCCCGCCTCGCCGCGCTCGGCACGCTCGGCGCGCTCGGCATCGCGATCGGCCTGATCGCCGACTACGACCCGTCCAGCGGCCTGCAGCACGTCACCGACGAGACGTGGATCGCCGACCTCGGCATCCACTACAAGCTCGGGCTCGACGGCCTGAACCTGTTCCTGGTCGCGCTGACGACGCTCGGCTTCGCGGCCGCCGCGGTCGCCGCGAACTTCCGCACGTGGGAGCGCTCGCGCCTCTTCTACTTCCACCTGCTGCTCGGCGAGACCGCCGTCCTCGGCGCGTTCCTGGCCCAGGACCTGGCGCTGTTCGTCGCGTTCTTCGACCTGATGCTGATCCCGTTCTACTTCCTCGCCGGCCAGTGGGGCGAGGGCGAGAACCGGGTCGCGGCGGTCACCAAGCTCGTCGTCTACACGTTCGTCGGCTCGCTGCTGATGCTCGCGGCCGCGATCGCCACCGGCGTGATGTCGGCGACCGACGGCCAGGAGGTCTCGTTCGCGCTGAGCGACCTGCGCGAGCGGACGCTGGGCGAGGGCACGCAGCAGTGGCTGTTCCTGCTGTTCGCCGCCGCGTTCCTCGTGAAGATGCCGGCGTTCCCGCTGCACGGCTGGATGCCCGACGGCTACCGGGCCATGCCGATCGAGGTGCTCGCGGTGTTCTCCGGCGTGCTGTCGAAGGTCGGCGCCTATGGCTTCCTGCGCATCGTGCTGCCGACGTTCCCGGACGCGAGCGCGCACTTCCAGGAGCTGATGCTGATCCTGGCGGTCGTCTCGATCCTGTACGGGTCGGCGATGGCGTTCACGACGACGAACGCCCGCCTGGTCGTCGGCTACTCGTCGGTCGCCCAGCTCGGCTTCATCACGCTCGGGATCTTCGCCCTCAACGACCAGGGCGCCCAGGGCGCGCTGCTGCAGATGATCAACCACGGCCTCGTGGTCATCCCGCTGTTCCTGATCATCGGGCTGCTCGCGCGCCGCGCCGGGTCCGAGGACCTGCGCGACATGGGCGGCATCGCGTTCCGCGCGCCCGTGCTGGCGACGCTGTTCCTGATCGTCGCGCTGGCGACGCTGGCGATGCCCGGCTCCTCGAACTTCGTCGGCGAGTTCCTGATCCTGCTCGGCGTGTTCGAGTCGAAGATGGCGATCGCGTTCGTCGCGTCGATCGGCATCGCGCTCGCCGCCGTGTACGGGCTGCGGCTCTTCATCCGGGCGATGCACAACCGCAAGGGCGCCGCCGTCGAGTCGCGCGAGATCGCGCTGAGCGACGCCGTCGTCCTCGTGCCTCTCGTCGCCGTGATCCTGTTCTTCGCGGTGTACCCGCAGCTCGCGCTGTCGCGCGGTGAGGACAGCGTCGTGAGCACGATCGCCCCGGCCGTGGAGGTGACGCGATGATCGCCGCGACCGGCCCGCACATCGACGTCGAGGCGCTGTCGCCGCTCCTGGCCCTCACGGGCGGCGGCCTGATCGTCCTGCTGATCGGCCTGCTGCGCCCGCGCGTGGTGCGCGAGGTGCTCGTGCCGCTGCTGTCCCTGGTGGCGCTCGGCGCCGCCCTGGGCCTGTCGATCTGGCAGTGGGACACCGACACCGAGATCATCGCCGGCGCGCTGCGCGTCGACACGCTCGCGCTCGCGCTCACCGGCCTCGTGATCGTCTCGGCGATGGTCACGGTGCTGCTGTCGTGGCGCGCGGTTGCGCCGCGCGAGGCGGCCCACGGCGAGTACTACGCGATGCTGCTCGTGTCGGCCGCCGGCATGTCGGTGCTGGTGCAGGCGCAGAACCTCGTCTCGCTGTTCATCGGCTTCGAGCTGCTGTCGATCCCGCTGTACGTGCTGTGCGCGACCGAGATGCGGCGCGCCAGCTCGCTCGAGGCGGGCCTGAAGTACCTGATCATCGGCTCGGTCGGCTCGGCGACGCTGCTGTACGGCCTCGCGCTCATCTACGGCGCGACCGGCAGCACGGACTTCGCGACGATCGGCGAGTCGCTGAACGCGGCCGGCGGCCCGGTGCGCGACCCGCTGTTCCTGACCGGCCTGGCGCTGGCCGTCGTCGGCCTGGCGTTCAAGGCGTCGGTGGCGCCGTTCCACCAGTGGACCCCCGACGCCTACGAGGGCGCGCCGACGCCGGTCACCGCGTTCATGGCGACCGCGACGAAGGTCGCCGCGTTCGGCGTGCTGATCCGCTTCTTCGACGTCGCGCTGATCAACGCCCAGCCCGACTGGGCGCCCGCCCTGGCGGCGCTGGCGACGATCACGATCGTCGTCGGCAACGTCGGCGCGATCGGGCAGACGTCGCTGAAGCGCCTGCTCGCGTGGTCGAGCGTGGCGCAGGCCGGCTACATCATGGCCGGCATCGTCGTCGGCACCCAGCACGGCATCGAGGCGACCGCCTTCTACCTGGCCGCCTACCTCGTGATGAACATGGCCGCGTTCGCGGTGATCGTCGCGCGGGCGCGCGAGACCGGCCTGGGCGACGCGATCCAGTCGGTCGAGGGCATCGGCGCGACCAAGCCGCTGCTGGCCTGGCCGATGACGATCGCGATGCTGGGCCTGGCCGGCATCCCCGGCACGGCCGGCTTCGTCGGCAAGTTCTTCCTGATCGACGCCGCCGTCGACGGCGACTACGCGTGGCTGGGCATCGTGATCGTGCTCGGCTCGGCCGTGTCGCTCGTCTACTACCTGAAGGTGATCGCCGCGATGTGGATGCGCCCGCAGCCGCGCAGCGTCCCGGCGCTGGCCGGCGGCGCGCTCGACGAGCCGCCCGCCGACGCGCCGGTCGGCCCGCGCGCGGCCGGCTGGGAGGTCACCGCGGTCGCGGTCGTGTGCGGCCTGGCGACGATCGTCCTGGGCATCGTGCCCGGGCCGGTGTTCGACCTCGCGGGCGACGCGGCGTCGGCGATGAGCCACCTCTTCTAGGCGTCCCTCTTCAGGTGGAGCGCCCGGCGGCCGATGTCCGTCGGGAGTGGCCCCGCTCCTGCGTCTCATCCTGCTCGTCGCCGCGTCGCCGGCCCTGCTGTCGCCCGCGGCCGCGAGCGCGTCCATCGCGCCGCTGCCCGGCGAGGTGACGGTGGAGCGCGACGTGCGCTACGGCCCGTGGCCGGCGCAGCGGCTGGACGTGTACCGGCCGGCCGCGCGGCCGCCGGGCCGCCAGCCGCTGGTGGTGTGGGTGCACGGCGGCGGCTTCCGGGTCGGCACGAAGGACGCGCCGCGGACGGCGAGCATGGCGCTGGCGCTCGCGCGCCGCGGGTACGCGGTCGCGGCGATCGACTATCGGCTGCTGGCGTCGGCGACGTGCGCCGGGCCGCCGCTGGGGTCGCCGCGCTGCCAGGCGGCGGCGCGCGCGGCCGCCGCCGACGCGCAGCTCGCGCTGCGGTTCCTGCGCGCCGACGCGGCGCGGTGGGGCATCGCCCGGCATCGCGTGGCGATCGGCGGCAGCTCGGCCGGCGCGATCGCGTCGCTGCTGGTGGGGACGCGGCCGCGGCCGGGCGCCGAGGTGCAGGCGATCGTGTCGGTCGCGGGCGCGCTGCCCGAGCCGCAGGGGCTGACGCCGGGCGACCCGCCGACGCTGTTCTTCAACGGCAGCGCCGACCGGATGGTGCCGTTCGCGTGGTCGCAGCGCACCGCCGAGGTGCTCGACGACTGCGGGGTGCCGGTGCGCCGGCACGTGTTCGCGGGCGCCGGGCACGACCTGTGGGCGCACCGCGCGGCGATCGCGCGCGAGGCGTCGGCGTTCCTGGCCGCGCACCTGGCACCCGGGCGCCGCAGGGTCTGACCGGCGCGGTAGGGTCCCGCCCATGGGCACGACCTTCGCCGTCACCGGGTACGAGATCTCGCTCTGGATCCACATCACCGCCGCGGTGGTGGGCCTCGGGGCGACGTTCGGCGAGTCGCTGTTCTTCCCGGTCGCGATGCGCCTGGACCCGCGCCACCTGCCGTACGTGCACGCGATCCAGCTCGCGATCAACCGATGGCTGGCCAACCCGGCGCTGCTGGTGCTGATCGCCACCGGCGTCTACCAGACCGCCGACGGCAACTGGGAGTTCGGCTCGTTCTGGATCAGCGCGACCTTCGCGATCGTGATCGTGCTGGGGGCGCTGGTGGGCGGCTACTTCGTCCCGGCCGACAAGCGCCTGGGCGCGATGGTCACCGCCGAGATCGAGGCGGCCGGGCCCGGTGAGTTCACGCCGTCGGAGGAGTACATGCGCAAGGCGCGGGCCGAGGGCATCGTCGGCGCGGTCGCCGGCGTGCTGACGGTGATTGCGATCTTCCTGATGGTGGTCAAGCCGGGCGCGTAGCGGGTAACCGTCGGCGCGTGAGCACCGACGACCCCCAGCCCGACCACACCGATCCCGGCCGCGACCGCGACGTCGGCTCCGGCTATCCCGAGGAGCAGCCGCCGGGCGCCCAGCCGGGCACCCCGAACCGCGAGGGCTCCGGCGAGGGCGGCCGCGACGCGCCCGACACCGACGGCGGCCGCGACAGCGACCCGCAGACGTCCACGGGCAACCCGGGCGCCGCGGGCTGACGCCCGCCCCGGCTGCTCGCGCTCAGCGCGCCCTGGCGGCCTTGGGCGGCAGCGCGCCGACGAACGCGAGGCTGCGCTCGACCCACGCGCCCAGCTCGGCGTCGGTGGCGACGCCGCCGGGCCGCACGAGGATCCAGCCCTCGACCGGGCGTCCGCGCATGACGAACGGCTCGGCGTGCGGCTGGTCGAGCGCCTCGTCGGCGTTCTCGGGCGCGACGCGGACGAGCAGCCCGCCCTGCCCGGACGCGGCGCACGCCAGGTGCCCGCCGACGAGGAACGCCTGCGACCCGAACATGCGCTTCTCGGTGACGTCGTCGCGATCGGAGAGCTGCGCGCGCAGCCGCTCCGCGAGGACCTCGTCGAACGCCATGCGCCGAGGATCGCGGATCGCCGCGGCGCCGGCAACCCGCCCCGTCCGGCCGCCCCACCCCTCGTGCCGTTGTCAGATTCAGCTCGCTATGCGATCGCAAACCGACAACGGTCCGCCCGGCGGGTCGCAACAGCATCATCGAAGGGACGCGGGCGGCCGAGCCGCCCGCACGCCCGCGCCCCGTCCGGCCGCCCGTCCCCGGGACGTGTGGCACATTGCAGCCGCATAGCGGACACCATGTGCCACACGTGCCCGTGGGGGCGGCGGTGCGAGGGGCCCGCGGCGCCGGCTCAGCCGCCGTGGCGCGTGATCACCAGCGGGGCGGGGCCGCCCTCGGGCGGCTCGTCGGGCAGGCCGGCCAGGCGGCGGCTGAACGCGCGCGCCACCCGGCGCGCGTGCGCCTTGGCGAGCTCGGCGCGCGGGCCGGCGAAGAGCTCGTCGACGGTCTCGGTCCACAGCACGACCCAGCGGTCGAAGTGGCCGGGCGACATCGGGGACATCGCGTGCAGGCGGGCGTGCGGGGCGAACGCGCCGCCGCCGTAGCTGCGGGCCCCGAGCTGGATCGTCTCCCAGAACGACGTGATGACCGGGACGTGCTCGTCGAGGTCGAGGTGGGCGACGTCGGTGAACAGGTAGCCGATGTGCGGGTCGGTCATCGCGCGCCCGTAGAACGCGCGCACCAGGCGCTCGCAGTCCTCGCGGGTCTCGATGTCGCGCATGTCGCTCACCCCCGACAGGCTAGGGGGACGACGGTCCGCATACCGCGAGCGCGGTAGGCGCGGCTACCGCGCCGGCACGGCGAAATCGCCGCAATCGCGCGCTACGGTGCGGCCGTGGTCCTGAGACGCGTCCACGTCCCCGCGCCGGTCGTCGACGCCGGGCTGGCGGCCGCGGTCGCCGGCGCCAACGTCATCGCGATCGTCGCGGGCGACGAGCCCAACGCGACCGCGCCCGACGCCCTCGCCTACCTGCTCGGCGTCGCGGCCGCCCTCCCCCTGCTGGCCCGGCGCCGCTGGCCGCTGGGCACGCTGCTGGCGTCGGCGATCATCATCCTCGCCTACCACGCGATCGACTACCCGGCCGTGGGCCTGGCCGTCCCGCTCGCGGCCGGCCTCTACACCGCCGCGCGCGCCGGGCGCGTCTGGGCCGCGGCGGCCGTCGCGCTCGGGCTCCAGCTCGTCGGGCTCGGCGCCCGCGCGCTGGAGGAGGGCGAGTCGCTCGTGTCGGTCATCGGCACGGGAACGGTCGGCGACGTCGCGCTGATGGCGGTCGTGCTGCTGCTCGGCGAGACCCTGCGCACCCGCCGCGCCTGGATGGACGAGGTGCGCGAGCGGATGCGGCGCTCCGCCGAGGAGCAGGAGCGCGAGGCGCAGCGGCGCGTCGACCAGGAGCGGCTGCGCATCGCCCGCGAGGTGCACGACGTCCTCGCGCACACGATCGCCGCGATCGGCGTCCAGGCGGGCGTCGCCGCCGATGCGCTCCCCGACGCCCCGCGCGAGGCGCAGGCGCCGGTCGAGGCCATCCGCGAGCGCACCCGCGAGGCGCTCCGGGAGCTGCGCGCCGCCGTCGGCGTCCTGCGCGAGGGCAGCGCCGGCCCCGGCGGCGACCAGCCGGCGCCGCGCGCCCCCGCGCCGGGCCTCGCGCGCCTCGACGACCTCGTGGCGACCACGACCGCCGCCGGCGTGCGCGTCGACGTCGCGATCGAGGGCGACGCCCGGGAGCTGCCGCCGGTCGTCGACCTCGCCGCCTACCGGATCGTGCAGGAGTCGCTGACGAACGTCGTCCGCCACGCCCGCGCCGCCCACGCGACGCTCACGATCGCCTACGAGCGCGACGGCGTGCGCGTCGAGGTCGGCGACGACGGCCGCGGCCCGGACGGCGACGCCGCCGGCCACGGCCTGGTCGGGATGCGCGAGCGCGCCGCGGCGATCGGCGGCCGCGTCGAGGCCGGCGCGGCGGCGCCCGACCGCGGCTTCCGCGTCCGCGCCTGGTTGCCCACGGAGGGCGTCGCGGCGTGATCCGCGTCGCGCTGGCCGACGACCAGACGCTCGTGCGCTCCGGCTTCCGGGCGCTGCTGGAGCGCGCCGACGACATCGAGGTCGTCGGCGAGGCCGCCGACGGCGCGGAGGCGGTCGCGCTCGCCCGCGCCGAGCGCCCCGACGTGGTCCTCATGGACATCCGCATGCCCGGCGTCGACGGCCTCGAGGCCACCCGCCGCATCGCCGGCGACGACGATCTCGCCGGCGTCCACGTGATCATGCTCACGACCTTCGAGCTCGACGAGTACGTCTTCGAGGCGCTGCACGCGGGCGCGAGCGGCTTCCTGCTCAAGGAGCTCGAGCCCGACGAGCTGCGCGACGCCGTGCGCGTCGTCGCCCGCGGCGACGCGCTCCTGTCGCCGAGCGTCACCCGCCGCCTGATCCGCGAGTTCGTCTCCCGCCCCGGCCGGCGCCGCCACGCGCCCGACCGGCTCGAGGAGCTGACCGCGCGCGAGCGCGAGGTCGTCGGCCTCGTGGCCGAGGGCCTGTCCAACGACGAGCTCGCCGAGCGCCTCGTGATCAGCCCGACGACCGCCAAGACGCACGTCAACCGCGCGATGAGCAAGCTCGGCGTGCACGACCGCGCCCAGCTCGTCGTGATCGCCTACGAGACCGGCCTCGTACGGCCGCCGCAGTAGGCGCCCGCCCCGCCCTCCCGCGCTCGCGGCAGCGCAAGACACCGCGCCGCGCCGATGTGGGCGAGGCCGTCGGTCCGGAGCATTCCCGGCGCACCGATCCACCGAGAACGAGGAGCGCAAGGACATGCTCACCATCGCAGCGCAGAACGGCGGCGACCGGCCGGAGGCGGCGATCGTCATCGCCGGCATCGCGCTGGTCGGCAGCGTGCTGATCGTCGCCGTCTGGCAGGCGCTGGCCACCGCCCGCGCGCGGATCGCCAGCACCCACGAGACCGAGCTGCGCGAGCTCGCCGACGAGGTGCGCGCCGCCCAGGCGCGGACCGCCGCGGCGCTCGAGGCGCTGCGCGACGAGCTCCGCGCGCGCCGAGAGGAGGACCGATGAGAACGCTGACCGACGTCGTCCTGCGCCACCGGCGCCTGGTGGCCCTGTTCTGGCTCGTCGCCGCGCTGTTCGGCTTCGTGTTCAGCGGCCAGGCGTCCAACGCGCTCGAGGACGACTTCGCCATGCCCGACAGCCCCGCGTTCGCCGCCAACGAGGAGATGGAGCGGCGCTTCGGGACGGGCGGGTCGACGTCGCCGCTCGTGGCCGTGGTCGAGCTCGACGACGGCGCGACCGCCGCCAGCCCGGCCGTGCGCGCCGACCTGCGCGCGCTCGAGGACCGCTTTCGCGAGGCGGTGCCGGGCGCCCGCACCGCGTCCGCCGGCTCGACCGGCGACCCGGCCTTCACGTCCGACGACGGGCGCACGACGTTCGTGATCGTCCACCCGCCGGTCGAGGCGGCCGGCGAGCAGGACGAGTTCGACGCCGCCACGCTCGCGGCGGCCGAGCGCGTCGCCGCCGACGCCCGCGTCGACGGCAGCCCCGTGCAGCTCACCGGCACGCCGCTGCTCGACCGCGCCGCCAGCGAGGAGAGCGGCGGCACCGGCGTGCTCGTCGAGACGCTGATCGCGGGCGTCGCCGCCCTGGCCGTGCTCGCGTTCGTGTTCGCCTCGCCGCTGGCGTTCGTGCCGCTGCTGATGGCCGTCGTCGCGATCCCGACGACGCTCCTGGCCGTGTGGGGGGTGACCGCCATCACCGACATCTCGTCGATCGTGCTGTTCCTCGTCGCGCTGATCGGCCTGGGCATCGCGATCGACTACGCGCTGCTCGTCGTCAGCCGCTGGCGCGAGGAGCGCGACGCGGGCGCCGCCAACGAGGCGGCGATCCGCACCGCGATGGCGACCGCCGGGCGCGCCGTCGCGTTCAGCGGCACCACGGTCGCGATCGGGCTGCTGGCCGCGGTCGCGCTGCCGGTGCCGTTCCTGCGCTCGCTGGGCTACGGCGGGCTGCTGATCCCGCTCGTGTCGGTGGCCGTGGCGCTGACGCTGCTGCCGGTCGTCCTGGCGACCGTCGGGCCGCGCGCCGATCGCGGCCGCCTGCGCCGCACCGAGCGGGCCGAGCGCCACTGGGCCGCCTGGGCGCGGTTCGTCCTGCGCCGCCGCTGGCCCGCGGCGATCGGCGGCGTCGCGCTGCTGTGCGCGCTCGCGGCCGTCGCGAGCGGCATGGTGATGGGCCAGCCGCCGGCGCAGTCGCTCGCCGACTCGGGCCCCGCCCGCGCGGCGCTCGACACGCTGGAGCGCGGCGGCATCGGCGCCGGGCCGCTGACGCCGATCGAGGTCGTCGCCCCCGCCGACGACCGCGACGCCGCGGCCACCGCGCTGGCGGCCGTCGACGGCGTGCGCGGCGCGGCTGCGCCCGGTGCGCCCGGGTGGCTCGCCGACGGGCGCGCGATCGTCGACGTCTACCCGGCGATGGACACGAACTCCAACGCCGGCCGCGACGTGGTCGCCGCGGTGCGCGAGCGCGCGGCTGACCTGCCGGGCACGGCGGTCGGCGGCGCGACGGCGGTGATCGAGGACTTCGTCGACGACGTCTACGGCTCGTTCCCGCTGATGCTCGCGCTGATCGCCGCCATCACGTTCGTGCTGCTCGCGCGCGCGTTCCGGTCGCTGCTGCTGCCGCTGAAGGCGATCGCCCTGAACGTCCTGTCGGTGTTCGCGGCGTGGGGCATCATGACGCTGGTCTGGCAGCACGGCGTCGGCGCCGAGGCGGTCTTCGGCGTCGCGGCGCCGGGCTCGATCGAGTTCTGGGCGCCGGTGATGGTGTTCGCGTTCCTGTACGGGTTGTCGATGGACTACGAGGTGTTCATCCTGGCCCGCATGCGCGAGGAGTACGACGCGACCGGGTCGACGGACGCCGCGGTCGTCGGCGGCCTGGCCCGCACCGGGCGCCTCGTGACCAGCGCGGCGCTGATCGTGTTCTTCGCGTTCGCGTCGATGGCGACCGCCGGGCCGCTCGACGTGAAGGTGCTGGCGACCGGCCTGGCCGCCGGCATCCTGCTGGACGCGCTCGTCGTGCGCACGCTCGTGCTGCCGGCGCTGGTGGGCGTCCTCGGCCGCTGGAACTGGTGGCTGCCGAGCCCGGCGCGCCGGGTCCTGCGCCTGCCGGCCGAGCTCAGCCCGAGCGCATCCGCGCGAGCGCCAGGCGGGCGGTCTGGATGACGTAGCGCAGCGCGAGCACGAAGAAGATCGCGCCGACGATCGCGCGGACCTGCTCCTCGCTGAGGGGGCTGCGACCGGCGACGGGGCCGGCGACCGTGTCGCCGACCTTCTGCCGCCAGCCCTGCAGGCCGGCGGTCGCGGCGTGGGTGACCTGTGGCATGGGCGCGGGCTTCCCGCTGCGCGCCCATGCCAACCGGCGCGGTCAGCGCCGGGACGTCACACGACCTCGCGCAGACGGCCGGTCTCGACCTCGTAGACGAACCCGCGCACCGACTCCTTGTGCGGGATGAACGGGCTGGCGTTCACGCGCGCGAGCGACTGGCGCACGTCCTCCTCGACGTCGGGGAACGACTCGGCCGCCCACTCCGGCTTGATCCCGGTCTCGTCCTGGATCGAACGGCGGAACTCGTCGTCGGTGAACGTGAGCATGCCGCAGTCGGTGTGGTGGATGAGGACGATCTCGCGCGTCCCCAGCAGCCGCTGGGAGATCGCCAGCGAGCGGATCTCGTCGTCGGTGATCACCCCGCCCGCGTTGCGGATGACGTGGGCGTCGCCCTCCTCGAGCCCCAGCAGCCCGTACGGGTTCAGCCGGGCGTCCATGCAGGCGACGATCGCGATCCGCTTGCCGGGCGGCATCGGCAGGTGCCCCTTGTCGAACCCCGCCGCGTACTTCTCCGCGTTGGCCACGAGCTGGTCGGTGACGGACATCTGACCCCTATTTAGGTAGAAGTTGACCGGATTTCAGGAATTTACCAGGCGGCCGTCGACGAGGGCGCCGCTCGGCCGCAGCTCCTCGTCCTCGGCCAGCAGGCGGCGGCGCAGCACGCCGGTGATCGGCTCGACCTCGTAGGCGCCCATCGCCCGCAGCGGCGGCGAGTAGGCGTGGATGGTCACCGCCGGCCCCGCGCCGGCGTGGCGGACGCGGTGGATGTCGCCGGGGCCGAACTCGAAGACGTCTCCCGCGCCGAGCACCCGCCCGACGGGGACGCCGCCGACCGTGAAGCGGTCCTCGCGCACGACGCCCTCGACGACCGCCACCGCCCCGGCGGACCCGTCGTGGTCGTGGAAGCCCGTGTCGTGGCCGGGCGACCAGCACAGCAGCCACACGGTCGCCTCGTCGCCGTGGTGGAGCAGGTGGAACGTGCGCTGCTCGGGGTCGTGCTCGACGTAGGGGCGCCACCGGTCCGGGTCGGCGGCGATCTCGCGCGCCAGCGCGAGCAGCTCGTCGCGGTCCAGGGCGCTCATGCCAGCACCAGGGCCCGGCCCAGCAGCCGGGCCGGGTTGTCGACGGCGAACGCCTCCAGCCGCGCCCCGAGCCCGGCGGCGCCCGGCGCCGCCGCGTACGGTCGGTCGGAGCCGTACACGAGCTGCGCGGGCCCGACCACCGCCGACATCGCGGCGATCGCGACGCGCCCGTAGCTCGACGTGTCGAAGAACGTGCGCGGGTCGGTCACCGCGTCCGCGGGACCGCCGCGCGCCCGCAGCCGCTCGACGTGCAGCGGCGCGAGCCCGGCCAGGCCGGCGAACACGACGCGCAGCTGGGGGTGCGCGGCGCGTCCGCGGGCGGCGAACGCCAGCCACGCGGCGGCCTGCTCGGCCACGTACGTCGCCGACGCCGGCCACCACTCGGGGAGCTCGCCGCCCGGCCCCCGGGGCGCCCAGGGCGCCGGCCCCGGGTGCACGAGCAGCGGCGCCCCGCGCGCCTCCAGCCGCTCCAGGAGCGGGCGCACGCGCCGCAGCGCGTCGGGCGTGGCCAGCGCGCCGGCGGGCAGGGCGATCCCGATCGCGCCGCGGTCGAGCGGCTCGTCGACGTCGTCGGGCCCGGCGCCGTCCAGCGCGACCGCGCCCCACACGTCGAACGGCTCGCCGAGCGCGAGCGCGCCGACGTGGTAGGCCTCCACGAGGGGCCACGCCTCGTCGCGCGGGAGCGCCTCGATCCCGAGCGGGCTCGACGGGGCGACGATCGCGCGGTCGACCCCGTCGTCGCGGACCTGCCGCGCCCGCGCGGCGACGTCGTCGAGCGCGATCTCGGCCTCCGGCTCCCCCAGCAGCTCGAGCAGCAGGCGGCCGCCGCGGGCGCGCACGCGGGGCGGGCGGGCACGCCGGGACAGCGCGGCGACGAGCGGCTCGGTCCAGACGTGCTGATGGACATCGGTGACGGTCACGGGCGCCCTCCAGGGCGGAAAAGGATGGAAGCCGATCGGGTTTGAAGGACTTTATCATCTTCCCCACCGATTTTGTGTAGTATTGGATCGACCGTCGCCTGACCCACGACGGAAGACCTGCCGGCGGACGCTTCTCTCCTCCCCCCGGCGGGCCACGTCGCCCCGGCGCCGGGAGGCCACGGCCTCCCGGCGCCGGCGGCACGACGGCGCCGGCGCGGCTCAGGAGGCCCGCGCGGCCGGGCCCAGGCGCAGCCGCTGGCGCAGCGCCGTGCGCCGCGCCCGCGTGGCGTCGGTGTCGGCGCGCGCGAGCGCGAGGACCTCGGTCGCCAGGTCGGCCAGCTCGTCGTGCGCCCGGCGCGCGAGCTGCGCCGACGCCGCCGCGGCCTCGGGCCGCTGCGCCTGCGCGACCGCCCGCGCGATCGCGTCGTCGAGGTCGGCGAGGCCGACGTCGTAGGGCATGTCGGGGTCCCAGTCGGCCGCGTAGGCGGACACCTTCGGGCGCGCCAGCGACACCCGCGCGACCCCGTAGGCGCTCGCGATCACCCGCACGTGCAGCGACGTGCCGACCACCACGCGGGCGCGCGCCAGCAGCTCGACCAGCTCCAGCGGGCGCCGCTCCGAGACCACCTGCGCATCGAGCTCCGGCGCGACGCGGCGCACCCGCCGGGCGATCCGCTCGAACTCGACGAGCGAGTCGTGCCCGGTCGCCGTGCCCGCGGCGACGAAGCGCAGCCGCAGGCCCCGCAGCGACGCGCACGCGGCGAGCGCGTCGGCCACCTCGCGCCGGCCCAGGGCGTTGACGATCGACCGCGACGCCTGGAACACCGCGACGTCGCCGGGCCCGTCGCGACGGACCGGGTAGATCGCGCCGAGCGCGTGCACGGCGTCCGGCGCCAGCCGGTGGTCGACCCCCGCCGCGGCCAGCAGCTCGCTCGACGCGCGGTCGCGCACGCGCACGACCGTCTGCCCGCGCAGCACTGCCAGGCGCCGCTCGCGCTCGTCGGGCTCCAGCCGCCGCAGGCTCCCCAGGCCGGCGGAGTTGACCACCCCGATCGCGCCGGCGTTGGGCGCGTAGTCGAGCGGGTCGGGCACGTACGGCCACGGCGGCGGCGGGCCGCCGGCCGCGCGCCGCAGCGCCGGGTCGCCCGCGCCGCTGCGCACGGCGATGCGGTAGGCGCGGTAGGCGCCGCGCGAGGCCGACATGCGGTACGCGCGCCCAACGGTCACCCCGCCGAGCTGCCCGCCCACCGACCAGATCGCGTCGAAGCGCTCGCTCGCCAGCAGCGGCGCGAAGGCCGGGACCTCGCGACCCAGCAGCGGGCGCATGTCCGAGGCGAACGGCGCCGCCGCGACGACGTCGGCGTCGGTCAGGTAGCGCTCGGTGACGAGCAGGAACAGCAGGTCGCCGACGTTGTCGCGCTCATAGGGCCCGACGAGCAGGACCCGCGGCCGGGGGGCGCGCTCAGACGACACGCGGCAGCGCCAGGCCGGCGAGCGCGCGCCGGCGGTCGCGGTGGCGGGCGGCGGGATGGTCGTCGCGCACGTGCGGCGTCGGCGTCCCGACGAGGTTCTCGCGCAGCGTCCGCCCGGGCCCGTAGCCGGTGGGGACGCGCCCGCGGCGCTGCAGCTCGGGCACCACGAGCTCGACGAAGTCGGCGAAGGTGCCGGGCGCGACCGCGTAGGCGAGGTTGAAGCCGTCGATGCCGGTCTCGTCGACCCACGCCTCGAGCTCGTCGGCGACGGTCGCCGGCGACCCCGCGACGACCGGGCCGATGCCGCCGATCGTCAGGTAGCGCGCGACCTCGCGCGGCGTCCACGTCCGCGTCGGGTCCGCGCGCGTGAAGATCTCCAGCGCCGAGCGGGCCGCGTCGGTGTCGATGTAGGCCAGCGGCGTGTCGGGGTCGTGGCCGGACAGGTCCAGGCCGCTCCACCCGCCGTACAGCGCGAGCGCGCCGTCGACGCTCGCGTACGAGCGGTACTCCTCGGCCTTCGCCTGCGCGGCCGCGTCGGTCTCGGCCGCGATCGCGGTCAGCAGGATGAAGATGCGCACGGCGTCGGGGTCGCGGCCCTCGTCGCCGATGCGCGAGCGGATGTCGTCGACGAGCCGGCGCGTGGCGGCGATGTCGACGGCGTTGATGAAGATCGCCTCGCCGTGGCGCGCCGCGAACGTGCGCCCGCGCGGCGACGCGCCCGCCTGGAAGATCACCGGCGTGCGCTGCGGCGACGGCTCGGCCAGGAACAGGCCGGGGACGTCGTAGTAGCGGCCGTGGTGCTCGATCGGACGCACCTTGGCGGGGTCGGTGAACAGGCCGCGCTCGGGGTCGCGCACGACCGCGTCGTCGTCCCACGAGTACTCCCAGAGCTGGTAGCAGACGTCGAGGAACTCGTCGCCGACGTCGTAGCGGTCGTCGTGCGCACGCTGGGTGTCGAAGCCGAGGTTGCGCGCCGCGCTCTCCAGGTAGCCGGTGACGACGTTCCAGGCGACGCGGCCCTCGGTGAGGTGGTCCAGCGTGCTCAGCCGCCGCGCCAGCGCGTACGGCTGCTCGTAGGTGAGCGAGACGGTGACGCCGAACCCGAGGTGCCGCGTGACCGCGGCCATCGCCGTGACGGTCGGCACCGGGTCGAGCATCGGCACCTGCGTCGCCTCGCGCAGCGCGGCGTTCGGCGAGCCCTCGTACACGTCGTACACGCCGAGGACGTCGGCGAGGAAGATCGCGTCGAAGCGCCCGCGCTCCAGCAGGCGCGCGAGGTCGGTCCAGTAGGACAGGTCCTTGTAGCGCCAGGCCTGGTCGTCGGGGTGGCGCCACAGGCCGGGCGCCTGGTGGCCGACACAGGCCATCTCGAAGGCGTTGAGGTAGATCCGCTTGGCGGCCATCGGGGACTCCTGGGTCACTTCACGGCGCCCGCGACGAGCCCGGCGACGAGCCGGCGCTGCGCGAGCACGGCGAGGAGGTAGACGGGGGCGATGCCGATCAGCGACGCGACGGCCTGCTGGCCGAACTCGATGTTGCGGTCGCCCTGGAACAGCGACAGCGCGACCGGCAGGGTCTGGACGCTGGTCTGCTGCTGGAAGCTGATCGCGAACAGCAGCTCGTTGTAGGAGAGGAAGAAGCAGATGAGGCCGGCGGCGACGATGCCCGGCGATGCCAGCGGGATCACGATGCGCCGCAGCGTGGCCCAGTGGCCGAGCCCGTCGAGCCAGGCCGCCTCCTCGATCTCGCGCGGCACGCGCCGCACGAAGCCGTCGAGCAGCCACACCGCCACCGGCAGGTTGGCCAGGCCGACGACGAGCGCCAGGCCGGGCAGCGTGTTGTTGAGGCCGGCCGAGCGCAGGAGGAAGAACAGCGGCAGCACGGCGACGACCGGCGGAGCGCAGTAGCTGGCCATCACGACGGCCGACAGGCGCTCGCCGGCGCGGCCCGCGCGCGCCGTGTAGTAGGCGCCGGGCAGCGCGACCGCGAGCGTCACCGCGACCGCCAGCAGCGCGACCACCCACGAGTTCAGCAGGAAGCGGCCGAGGTCCAGCGAGCGGAACGTGTCGGGCCAGTTGTCCCAGAACAGCCGCGACGGCAGCAGGCTGCCCGAGAGCACGTCGTCGCGCGAGCGCAGCGAGAGCGACACGAGGTACAGCAGCGGGATGCTGCACAGCGCCGTGACGAGCGCGAGGACGGCCGCCGGCCACCGGCGGGGGCGCGTCGCGATCATCCGGCCGCCCCCGCGACGCGCCGGTGCAGGCGCGAGACGACGGTCACGAACACCCCGACGAGCAGCGAGAAGACGATCGTCGCCGCGGCCGCCTCGCCGACCTGGAACTGCTGCAGCCCGGTGCGGTAGATGTCGAAGGACGACAGCGTCGTCGCGAAGCCGGGCCCGCCCGACGTGACGACGTAGACGATGTCGAACAGCTTGAAGGCGATGATCATGCGCAGCAGCGCGACCGCGACGAGCGTGCCGGCGACCAGCGGCAGCACGATGTGGCGGACGGTCTGCCACGAGCTGGCGCCGTCGATCCGGGCCGCGTCCAGGAGGTCGCGCGGGACGCCGAGCAGCGCCGCGTAGACGAGCAGCGTCACGAACGGCGTCCACTGCCAGGTGTCGATCGCGAGCAGCGTGACCATCGCGCCGGTGGGGCTGCCGAGCGGGTTGGGGTCGCCGAGGCCGAGCGTGCCGGCGATGCTGGGCAGCGCGCCGCCGACCGGCGCCAGCAGCAGCTTCCAGGCGACGCCGACCATCACGGGCGGGGTGACGAGCGGCAGCAGCAGCGCGACGCCCGTCCACCCCAGGCGCCGGCCGCGCACGGCCAGCAGCAGCGCCAGCGCGGTCCCGAGCACGAGCTGGACGGCGCTGGCGGTCAGCGCGAACAGCGTCGAGCGCCACAGCGAGCCCTTGAACGCGGTCGACGACAGCGCCTCGGTGAGGTTGTCCAGGCCGGTGAACGCGCCGAGCGGGCGCGCGAGCGTCGACTCGGTCAGCGCCAGCCCGATCAGGTAGGCGAACGGGAACGCGCTGAAGACGAGCAGCGCGGCGATCAGCGGCCAGCTCAGGCTGGACGGCGTGCGCGCGACGACCGCGCTCACGCGCGTTCCCAGACCGCCTGTGCCTTCTCGAGCGCCTGCTGCGCACTCTGCTGGCCCTGGATGCCGAGCGCGAGCTCGTCGACGAGCGTCTGCAGCCGGTCGACCGCGCCAGCCGTGTTCGGCCACACCAGCGGCGAGCCCTCCAGGCCCGCCGCGACGTCGGGCGCCGCCTGGCCGAACGTCTCCTTGAAGGCGGCCGACTGCAGCGTGGACGTGCGGATCGGGTCCCCGCCGGTGCCGAACTCGCCGATGATCTTCTCCTGGACCGCCGGCGAGGACTGGAACTTCACCAGCGCGGCGGCGGCCTCCTTGCGCTTGGAGATCGCCGACACGCCGGCGCCGAACCCGGCGTTCAGGGCGGTGCCGTGGACGGTGTTCGACCCGCCGACCGGGAGCTTCACCGCGGCCCAGTCGTCGACGATCTTCGACTGCTCCGGGTTGGACGCCATGACCGACATGTCCGTCCAGAACTCGATCATCGCCCCCTGCCCGTTGAGGAACGCGGGGATCGCCTGGTCGAAGCCGGTCTGCAGCGGGGTCGGCAGCGCGTCGGGGCCGACGGCGAACAGCGCCTCGGCGGCCGCGATCGCCTCCGGGGAGGTGAGCTGCGGCGTGCCCGACTCGTCGACGAAGCGCCCGCCGAACCCGACGAGCCGGTCGGCGTAGGAGCAGCCGAGGATGATCGGCACCTGCTGGCCCATGACGATGGCGCCGTACACGTCGCCGCCGCCCTCCTGGGTGATCGTCCTGGCGACCTGCGCGTACTCGTCCCACGTGGTGGGCGGCTGCACGCCGAACCGATCGAAGAGCCGGCGGTTGTAGAAGAGCAGGAACGTGTCGCCGTCGAACGGCAGGCCCCAGCGGCGGCCGTCCATGAGCGTGTACGGGTCGTAGATCGAGGCCAGGTAGTCGTCCGGCTTGATCTCGTCCTCGTGCTCGTCGATGTAGTCGGTGAGGTCCTCGAGCGCCCCGCCCTCGACGAGGTCGCCGAGGCCGACGTACCAGTACTGGAACACGTCGAACTCGCCGGCGCCGGACTGCACGTCGCGGATCGCCTGGGAGGTGAGCTTGTCGTAGGGGATCGGCGAGAGCTCGACCTTGGCGCCGGTCTCCTTCTCGAACTCGGCGGCGACGATCTTCCAGGCGCCGAGGTTCGGCTGGTTGACCAGCACCTTGATCGTCTCGCCCTCGAGCTCCGGCGTGGCGGCGACGTCCAGCGCCCCGCTCGAGTCGCTGCCGCCGCAGGCCGCCAGCAGCGCGGAGAGGCCGGTGACGGAGGCGCCGAGGACGATGCCGTTGCGCAGGAAGACGCGACGGGAGGTGGGGTTCACGGTGCTTGTTGCCCTTTCGTGGGGTCAGGTGTAGAGGGTGAACGGGGGGTACTCGCCGGTGAGGAAGTGGGCGCCGACCTCGCGCTGCTTGTAGGCGACGGGGTCGTGGAGCGTGTGGGTGCGGACGTTGCGCCAGAAGCGGTCGAGGCCGACGGCGTTGGCGGTGGCGCGGGCGCCCGCCACCTCGAAGATGCGCGACGTGACCTCGAGCGAGACCTGCGTGGCGACGACCTTGGCGGCGGCGACGTGCTCGGCGATCTCGCCGCGGCCGTCCCAGTCCAGCGCGTCGGGGCCCGCCTCGACGATCGTCACGAGCGCGTCGATCGCCTCGTCGGCCAGCGCGCGGGCCGCGCGGGTGCGCGCGACGAGGTCGCCGTAGGTCTGCAGGATGTAGGGGTCCTCGGTCGCGTGCTCGACGTCGCTGACCACCCACGGGCGGGTGCGCGTGCGCGTGTACTCGCGCGCGGTGGCGAGCGCGCCCTCGGCGATCCCGAGGTAGAACTGGATGAAGACGAGCTGGATCGCCGGGGTGACGAGCGTGCCGAACGGGGTCAGCGCGTCGGGCGCCAGCGAGGCGACGATCCCGTCGCCGTCGACGCGGGCGCCGTCGAAGGCGATGCTCCCGCTGGCGGTCAGCCGCTGGCCGAGGTTGTCCCAGTCGTCGGCGAACGCGACGCCGGGCTGGCGCGGATCGAGCACGATGAACACGGGCTCGCCGGTGTCGGCGCGGATCGCCGAGGCGCCGATGCGGTCGGCGACGCGGGCGCCGGTCGAGAAGCTCTTGCGGCCGTCCAGGCGGAAGCCGTCGCCGTCGCGGGTGAGGGTCAGGTCGGCGTCGCGGGGGTTGAAGGCGCCGCCCCAGAACCAGCCCTCGGCGGCGCCGCGGCGCCCGAGCTCGTCGAGCATCTCCCAGTTGGCGAAGAAGCCGGCGTTCCAGGAGATCTGGAAGTGGTAGCCGACGAGCTGGCCGATCGAGCCGTCGGCGACGGCGATCTCGCGGATGACCTGGTACGCGGTGCGCCAGTCGCCTCCGCCGCCGCCCAGCTCGGCTGGGACCAGGAGCGACAGCAGGCCCGCCTGGCGGAGCTTGTCGATCTCGGCGTGCGGCAGCGCGTTCGCGCGGTCGCGCTCGAGCGCGTCCCGGGCGAGGTCGGCGGCGACGGCGCGCGCCGTCTCGAGCCACTGCTGGTGGGTGCGCGGCGTGGGGCCGCTCGTGATCGTCGAGGTCACTGTGCTGCTCCGGTGGTGTCGGGTGGGCGTCAGACGATCCCGTTGCGGGGCGGGGCCACCCCGTTGAGCTCGTAGTCGCCGACGTGCTGGACCTTCCAGCGGCGGGGGTCGTGCAGGGTGTGCGTGCGCGCGTCGCGCCAGAAGCGGTCGAGGCCGCGACGGGCGCTGGCCCCGCGGGCGCCCCCGAGCTCGAGGAAGTCGCTGGCGACGGAGACCGCGGCGGTGTCGGCCTGGGCGCGGGCGGCGGCGACCGCGACCGACGCCTCGGCGGCCAGCGCCTCGGCGTCGTCCGCGGCGTCCGCCAGCGCGGCGCGCGCGGCGTCCAGCGCGCGGGCGGCGTCGTCGAGGAGCGCGCGGGCGGCGCGCACGCGCAGCGCGAGCTCCCCGAAACGGTGGATGACCAGCGGTTCCTGGTCGGCGCGCTCGACGCCCGCCTCCCCCCACGGCCGGGCGTGGTTGCGCACGTAGTCCTGGGCGGCGGCCAGCGCGCCGTCGGCCAGGCCGACGTCGATCGCCGCGTGCAGGAACTGGCCGTAGGCGCCGAACACCTCGGGCCCGTCGAACACGCGGTGGTGGGCGACGACGTTCTCGGCGGGGACGCGCACGCCGTCGAGGCGGACGGTGCCGCTGGCGGTCGTGCGCTGGCCGATGCCGTCCCAGTCGTCGACGATCTCCAGGCCGGGCGCGCCGGCCGGGACGTAGGCGGCCTGCAGGCGCTCCTGCTCGTCGACGGCGTAGACGGGGATCCAGTCGGCGAAGAGCGCGCCGGTCGAGTAGTACTTGGCGCCGTCGAGGCGGAAGCCGTCGCCGTCGCGCCGGATCGTCGTGCGGAACTCGAGCGCGTGGCGGGCGCCCGGCTCGGCGAGCGCGTTGCCGAAGCGGCGGCCGTCGAGGACCTCGGCGAAGAAGCGCCGGCGCTGGGCCTCGGTGCCGCTGGCGCGCAGCACCTCGACGAAGAAGAAGTGGTTCTGCGGGATCTGGCCGATGCTGCCGTCCGCGGCCGCCAGCAGGCGGATCACGCGGCCGAGCGCGAGCGTCGGGACGTCGGCGCCGCCGTGCTCGCGCGGCACGGTGATCGCCAGCAGGCCGGAGCGCGACAGCTCGTCGAGCTCCGGGCGGGGCAGCCGGCGCTCGCGGTCGCGCTCGCCGGCGTCCTGGGCGAAGCGCTCGGCGAGGGCGCCGGCGGCCGCGATCGCCTCCTCGGCGGAGGCGATGCGGTGCGCGGCGGGGGCCTGGTCCAGCGTCTGCGTCATGGCGGGCTGGGTTTATAGCACAGAATCTCGACCGACTTTGTTGGTAATCTCGCCGCCGATGTCCTATCCCATGCCGTGTCCGCGCCCTCGACCCGCCGCACCGGAGGTGAGAGCATGAGCGCCGTGGCCTCCGGCGTGCCGGTGCTGCGCAGCCCCGAGGCGGCCGTGCAGGCCGCCCGCGCCTACGCGGCCGCGATCGCCCCGGGCGCGGCCGCGCGCGACCGCGCCGCCACGGTGCCGCGCGACGAGCTGGCCGCGTTCGACGCGACCGGCCTGCTCGGGATCACCGTCCCCCGCGAGGACGGCGGGCCCGGGCTCGGCCCGCCGGTGCTCGCCGACGTCGTGCGCACGATCGCCGCCGCCGACCCGGCCATCGCCCAGATCCCCCAGGCGCACTGGCTGTTCGTCGACGTGCTCGCCGTGTGGGGCACGGAGGCGCAGCGGCGGCGGCTGTTCGCCGACGTCCTCGCCGGCGCGCGCATCGGCAACGCGCTGGCCGAGCGCGGCGGCCTGCACGCCCAGGACCTGCGCACCCGCCTGCTGCCCGGCCCGGTCCTCGACGGGCGCAAGTACTACTGCACCGGCTCGCTCACCTCACGCTGGATCGCCGTCAGCGCGCTCGACCCCGAGGACCGGCTGCGGCTCGCGTTCGTCCGGCGCGACGCGCCCGGCGTGACCGTCGACGACGACTGGGACGCGATGGGCCAGCGCGCGACGGTCTCGGGCACGACCACGTTCGAGCAGGTCGCCGTCGACCCCGACCTCGTCCTCCCCTACGACCAGGCGTACGCGGTGCCCCAGCAGCTCGGCGCCCGCGCCCAGCTCGTGCACGCGGCGATCGAGGCCGGCATCGCGCGGGGCGCGCTGGACGACGCGGCCGCCTACCTGCGCGAGCGGGCCCGCCCCTCGTCGGAGGCGGTCCGGGCCGGGGCCGGGGCGGCGATCGAGGACCCCCACGTCCTGCACGGCTACGGGCGCCTGAGCGCGCGCGTGGCCGCCGCCGAGGCGCTGCTCGCGCAGGCGGCGACCACGCTCGAGCGGATCGGCCTCGTCCCGGCCGACGCGCAGGCCGCGGCACGCGGCTCGCTCGCCGTCGCCGCCGCGAAGGCCTTCGCCAGCGAGGTCGCCGTCGAGGTGGCCAGCGAGCTGTTCCGCCTGTGCGGCACGAGCGCGACCGCGGGCAAGCACGACCTCGACCGCCACTGGCGCAACGCCCGCACCCACAGCGTCCACGACCCGATGGACTGGAAGTACCACCACATCGCGGCGTTCGAGCTGGGCGGCGTCCTGCCGCCCAACCACGGACAGCTCTGACGTCAGCCGCGGCTGCGGTACAGCCGCACCGTGAGCGGCGCGAAGATCAGCGTCAGCGCGGCCGCCTCGCCGAGCACCAGCAGGATCCGGTCGGCGCCGACCCCGCCGTCGATGAGCTCGCGCGACGCCGTCACCAGATGCGAGATCGGGTTGACGTCGACGAACGCCTCCAGCCACCCGGGCAGCGTGCTCGGGTCGACGAAGATGTTGCTCAGGAAGACGAGCGGGAACAGCAGCATGAACCCGGCGTTCATCACCGCGCTCGGCGTGCGCATCACGAGCCCGAGCGTGGTGAACGCCCACGACAGGCTGAACGCGAACACGACGATCAGCGCCATCGCGGCCAGCACGCCGAGCGGCCCCTCGTCGGGGCTGAAGCCCATGATCAGGCCGACGACCACGACGACGATCGCCGCGAGCAGGTACCGCGCGGTGTCGCCGAGCACGGCGCCGACGAGCGGCGCCGGGCGCCAGATCGGCAGCGAGCGGAAGCGGTCGATCGCGCCCTTCGTGACGTCGGTGTTCAGCGCGACGCCCGAGTAGACGCTGACGAACAGCACCGACTGGACCAGGATGCCGGGCAGCACGTACTCGAGGTACTCGCCGGTCGAGCCGGCGACCGCGCCGCCGAACAGGTAGACGAACATCAGCAGGAACAGGACGGGCGTGATCGTCACGTCCAGGAGCTGCTCGGGGACGTGCTTGATCTTCAGCAGGCCGCGCCAGCCGAACGTCAGCGCGGTCGACAGCGGCCCGGGCCGCGGCGGGCGGGCGCTGGAGGAGACCGCGGCGCTGAGCGCGCGGGCGGTGGCGAGGTCCTGCTCGGCCGGGCGGGAGGTCGGGGCGGTGCTCATGACGGCTCCTCCTCGTCGGTGGCGGCGTGGCCGGTGAGGGCGAGGAACACCTCGTCGAGGCTGGGCTGCGAGAGCGCGAAGCTGGCCAGGCCCACGTCGGCGCGAGCGAGCTCGGCGATCGCCTCCGACGCCGCGTCGGCGTGGTCGACGCGGACCGACAGCGCGGCCGGGTCGGCCTCGAGCTCGACGTCGCGCCCCACGACGCGCGACAGGAGGTCGGCGGCCTCGGCGCGCGACTCCGGGTCGAGCAGGCGCACGTGCAGCGCGCCCTCGCCGACGGACGCCTTGAGCTGGGCGGGCGTCCCCTCGGCGATGACGCGGCCGCGGTCGATCACCGCGATGCGCCCCGCGAGCTGGTCGGCCTCGTCGAGGTACTGGGTGCACAGCAGCACGGTCGTGCCCTGCGCGGCGAGCGCGCGCACGATGTCCCACACCTGGTTGCGCGAGCGCGGGTCCAGGCCGGTCGTGGGCTCGTCGAGGAACATCAGCTCGGGCGTGACCACGATGCTCGCGGCGATGTCCAGGCGCCGGCGCATGCCGCCCGAGTAGTTCTTCACGAGGCGCGCGGCGGCGTCCTCGAGCCCGAAGGCCTCGAGCAGCTCGTCGGCGCGCTCGCGGGCGGCGCGGCCGCGGAAGCCCAGCAGCCGCGCGAGCAGGATCAGGTTCTCGCGGCCGGTCAGCTCGTCGTCGACGGACGCCATCTGGCCGGTGAGCGACACGAGGCCGCGCACCGCGTCGGCGTCGCCGACCACGTCGTGGCCGAGCACGCGGGCGGTGCCGCCGTCGGGCGGCAGGAGCGTGGCGAGCATCCGGATCGTCGTCGTCTTGCCGGCGCCGTTGGGCCCGAGAACCCCGTACACGGCGCCGCGGGGCACGGCCAGGTCCACGCCGGCCACGGCGTGGGTGCGGCCGAACCGCTTCTCGAGTCCCGTCGCTTCGACGGCCAGTGTCGCGCTCATGTCAGGTCCGACTCCCGCCCCCCGCGAATCTCATCGGTCGGCGATTGTCACAAACGCCTGAGCGATGGTGAAGGGGGCTACCCGTACCATCGCGGCGCCTGCGGGCGCCCCGCCGGTAGGCTGCCGCGCGTGCGCATCACCGCCAAGGCCGACTACGCCGTCCGGGCCGCCGCCGAGCTGGCCGCCGAGGCCGGCTCCGAGCGCCCGCTGAAGGGCGAGACGATCGCCACCAACCAGGGCATCCCGCAGAAGTTCCTCGAGAACATCCTCGCCGACATGCGCCAGGCCGGGCTGGTCAAGAGCCAGCGCGGCGTCGACGGCGGCTACCGGCTGGCCAAGGCGCCGGAGGACGTGAGCGTCGCCGACGTCATCCGCGCGGTCGAGGGCCCGCTGGCGTCCGTGCGCGGCGAGGCGCCCGAGGACGTCGCCTACGACGGGGCCGCCCAGCCCCTGCAGGACGTGTGGATCGCCGTGCGCGCCGCGCTGCGCGGCGTGGTCGAGCACGTCACGCTGGCCGACCTGGCCGCGGGCCGCGTGCCGAAGGAGGTCGCCCGGCTCGCGGGCGACCCCGACGCCCGCCACCGGCGCTGAGCCCCACCCGCCGCTGAGCCCCCGCCGTCACGGGAGCGCACCGCGGACGCCGCAATCCGAACTATCTTTGTCGGCATGATCGGAATGACTCCCCGCCAGACCGGCGAGCACCCGGCCGCCCGGCTGCGCGCGACCCCGCTGCACCGCCTCCGCGCCGGCGGCCGGATCGGCCACTTCGTGCGCGACCACTTCGGCGCGCCGCGGGTCGCCCCCGACCCGCGGCTCGTGGTCGACGGGGCGGTCGAGCGCCCGGCCGAGCTGGATCGTGCCGCGCTCGACGCGCTCCCGCGATGTGAGCGCACGGTCGTGATCGAGTGCGCCGGCCACCGGCGCGCCGAGTACGACCCGCCGCGGCGCGGCGTCCAGTGGGAGGCCGGCGCCGTCGGCGAGGCGCGCTGGGGCGGCGCGCGCCTGGCCGACGTGCTCGCCGGCTGCGGCCCGGCGGCCGGGGCCGTCGAGGTCGTCCTGCACGGCGCCGACGGCTTCGCGCGCTCGCTGCCGCTCGCCAAGGCCCGCGACCCCGAGACGCTGCTCGCCTGGACGCTCGACGGGGAGCCGCTGCCCGAGGAGCACGGCGCGCCGCTGCGCGCGGTCGTCCCCGGCTGGTACGGGACCGACGCGGTGAAGTGGCTGACGCGGGTCGAGGTGGTCACCGAGCCGTTCACCGGCCGCTGGCAGGCCGAGGAGTACCGCTGGATCGAACCGGGCGAGGAGGGGCTGGGCCGGCGCATGGGGCCGATGCCCGTCCACGCGCTGATCACCGCCCACGACGCGCGGGAGATCGCGGGCGTCGCCTGGAGCGACGGGACGCCGATCGCGCGCGTCGACGTGCGGGTCGACGGCGGCCCGTGGCAGCCCGCCGCGCTCCAGCCGCCCGCCGACCGCTGGGCGTTCACCCGCTGGAGCCTGGCCTGGCGCCCCAGCCCCGGCGCGCACCGCATCGAGGCCCGCGCGACCGACGCCGAGGGCCGCAGGCAGCCCGACGCGCCGCCGCCCAACGTGCGCGGGTTCGGCAACCACAGCGTCCATCGCGTGGACGCCGTGGTGTCCTAGTCAGCTCAGCGTCAGCTCCCGGTCCTCCGCCAGCAGGCCGCGGCGGCGGAGGGCCGGGCGCACGCCCTCGCCGACGTGGTAGGCCTCCTCCAGGTGCGGATAGCCGGAGAGGACGAACTCGGTGAGGCCGAGCTCGTGGTAGTCGGCGATGCGCTCGGCGACCTCCTCGTAGCTGCCCACGAGCGCGGTGCCGGCGCCGCCGCGGACGAGGCCGACGCCCGCCCACAGGTTCGGCGAGACCTCGAGCGCGTCGGTGCGCCCGTTGTGCAGGGCGACCATGCGCTGCTGGCCCTCGGACTGCGACGCGCGCATGACCGCCTGGGCGCGCTCGATCGCCTCGGGGTCCAGGCCCGCCAGGAGCCGGTCGGCCTGCGCCCACGCCTCGTCGGCGGTCTCGCGCGCGATGACGTGCAGGCGGATGCCGAAGCGCAGCTCGCGGCCGTGGCGGTCGGCGACGGCGCGCACGCGGTCGAGCTTCTCGGCGACCGCGTCGGGCGGCTCGCCCCAGGTCAGGTACACGTCGCAGTGCCGCGCGGCGACCTCCATTGCGGCGGCCGACGACCCGCCGAGGTACAGCAGCGGCGTGACCGCCGGCGGCTCGGCGAGGCGGGCGCCCCGGGCGCGGGCGTGCACGCCGTCGACGTCGACCTCCTCGCCCGCCCACAGCGCGCGCACGAGCGCGAGCTCCTCGCCGGCGCGGGCATAGCGCTCGTCCTTGGTGAGGAAGTCGCCGTAGCGGCGCTGCTCGGCGTCGTCGCCGCCGGTGACGACGTTCAGCAGCAGCCGGTTGCCGGACACGCGCTGGAACGTCGCCGCCATCTGCGCGGCCACGAACGGCGACACGAGGCCGGGCCGGAACGCGACGAGGTAGCGCAGCCGCTTCGTCACCTGCGTCAGCGCCGACGCCATGACCCACGCGTCCTCGCACCAGCTGCTCGTGGGCGTGAGCGCGGCGTCGAACCCGAGCTGCTCGGCCGAGCGGGCGATCTGCCCGATGTAGTCGATCGTGGGCGGGCGGCCGCCCTCGTCGAGCTCGCGGTGGCGCTCGGCGCCGACCGCGTTGCCCTGCGACAGGTCGGTGCGGGAGTCGCCCGTCGTGGGGAGGAACCAGTGCAGCGTGACGGTCATCGCCGCAAACTCTATCTGATTTGTGGACTATGCCGGCTCGGAGGCCTCGACCGGCGCGCTCGTCGCCCGCAGCCACACGATGTCGCCCTCGCTGACCTCGAGCTGCTGGGCCTCGTCGCGCGTGAGCTGCGCGAACACGCCGTCGCGCCCGGGCAGCGCCAGCTCGACGCGCACCTCGAAGCCGAGGTGCACGATGCGGGTGATCTGCGCCTCGTGCGCGCCGGGCGTCGGCTCCAGGTCCAGCACGATGTCATGCGGGCGCACGAGCTGGCCGCCGAGCTCGCTGATCGGGCCCAGGAAGCCCATGACGAACCGGTTGGCGGGCCGGTCGTAGAGCTCGCGCGGGGCGCCGACCTGCTCGATGCGACCGTGGTCCATGACCGCGATGAAGTCGGCGATCGACATCGCCTCCTCCTGGTCGTGGGTGACCAGGATCGTCGTCACGTGGACCTCGTCGTGCAGCCGGCGCAGCCACTCGCGCAGGTCGGCGCGGACCTTGGCGTCCAGCGCGCCGAACGGCTCGTCGAGCAGCAGCACGCGCGGCTCGACCGCCAGCGCGCGGGCGAGCGCCATGCGCTGGCGCTGGCCGCCCGAGAGCTGGTTGGGGTAGCGCTTCTGGTAGCCGGCGAGCCCGACGATCTCCAGCAGCTCGTCGACGCGCTCGTCGATGCGCTCCTTGGGCTGCTTGCGGATCTTCAGCCCGAACGCGACGTTGTCGCGCACGGTCATGTGCTTGAACGCGGCGTAGTGCTGGAACACGAACCCGATCTCGCGCCGCTGCGGCGGCACGCTCGTCTGGTCGGAGCCGTGGATCTCGACGGCGCCGCTGTCGGGCATCTCGAGCCCGGCGATGATCCGCAGCAGCGTCGACTTCCCCGACCCCGACGGGCCCAGCAGCGCCGTCAGGGAGCCGTCGGGGATCTCGATCGTCACGTCCTCGAGCGCGACGAAGTCGCCGAACCTCTTGGTGATCCCGCGCGCGGCGATCATGCCTCTTCCCTTCTGCGGTTGAACGTCGTCATGACCAGCAGCGTCAGCAGCGCGATCGCTGCCAGCAGCGCGGACGCGGCGTAGGCGCCCGCGAGGTCGAAGTTGGCGAAGCGCTTCTCGACCAGCAGCGTCAGCGTCTCGGTCTCGCCCGAGACCTTGCCCGACACCACGCTGACGGCGCCGAACTCGCCGATCGCCCTGGCCGTCGTGAGCACGACGCCGTAGGCGATGCCCCAGCGGATCGACGGCAGCGTGATGCGCCAGAACGTCTGCCAGCCGCTCGCGCCAAGCGTGGCGGCCGCCTGCTCCTGGTCGTCGCCGACCTCGCGCAGGACCGGGGTGACCTCGCGCACGACGAACGGCAGCGTGACGAACACGGTCGCCAGGACGATCCCGGGGGTCGAGAAGATCACCTGGATGCCGGCGTCGGCGAGGTCGCGGCCGAACCAGCCGGTGGTGCCGTACACGAGGATCAGCGACAGGCCGACGACGACCGGCGAGATCGCGAACGGCAGGTCGATGAGCGTGTCCATCAGCCACTTCCCGCGCCAGCGGCCGCGCGCGAGGGCGAGCGCCATCACGACGCCGAGCACGGTGTTGACGGCGACCGCGATCGCGGAGACCTCGATCGTCAACCAGAACGCGGAGATCGCGGCGGGCGTCGTGATCGAGTCCCACACCGCGCCGATCCCCGGCTCGAACGTCCGGTAGAAGATCAGCGCCACGGGGACGAGCAGGAGCGCGAGCAGCCAGGCGAGCGCGAGCACGCGCATCGTGAGCTGCCACGGGCGGCTAACGGTCATGGCGCGCCCCCCAGCGGCCGAGCAGGCGGATCCCGGCCAGCACCAGCACCGACACGAGCAGCAGCACGACCGACACGGCCGCGGCGCCGATCGGCGCGTCGCTCTCGATGAGCTTGAAGATGTAGACCGACGACACCTGGGTGTCAAACGGGACGTTGCCCGAGATCAGCACGATCGAGCCGAACTCGCCGACCGCGCGGGCGAACGCCAGGCCGGCGCCCGACAGGATCGCCGGCAGCAGGTTGGGCAGGATGATCCGCAGGAACACCGTCCGGTTGGAGGCGCCCAGCGAGATCGCCGCCTCCTCCATCTCGCGGTCGACCTCGATGAGCACCGGCTGCACCGAGCGCACCACGAACGGCTGCGTCACGAACAGCAGCGCGAGCAGGACCGCGAACTGCGTGAACGCGACGTCGATGCCCAGCGGGCTGTTGGGCCCGTAGAGCGCCAGCAGCGTGAGGCCCGCGACGATCGTCGGCAGCGCGAACGGCAGGTCGATCAGCGCGTTGACGACCTTCTTGCCGGGGAAGCGGTCGCGCACGAGCACCCAGGCCAGCAGCGTGCCCGTGACCGCGTTGATCGCCGCGGTCGCCAGCGAGACGAGGATCGTGAAGCGCAGCGCGGCGACCGCCTGGCGCGACGACACCGCGTCCCAGAAGTCGCCGACGCCGCCGTCGAGCGAGCGCACGACGACGGCGGCGAGCGGGAGGAGGACGATGACGCTGAGCCACAGCGTCGAGATTCCGAGCGCGAGCGCGCCCGACCGTGCGGCCGGGCGCCTGCGCGGCAGGGCGATGGCGCTCATTCGGAGGTCGCCACTCCCGCCTCCTCCTCGATCTTGGCGATCGAGCCGCTCTCGATGTCGAAGAGCTCCTCGTTCACCTTCGCCCAGCCGCCGAGGTCATCGATCGTGAACAGCCCGCGCGGGGTGGGGAACTGGTCGGCGTGGGCCTCGAGGACCTCCTCGTTGACCGGCCGGTAGCCCCAGGAGGCGAACAGCTCCTGCGCCGGCGGCGACAGGACGTAGTCGAGGAACGTCTTGGCCTGCTCGGGCGCGTCGACGGTCGTCGCGATGTCGATGTCGATCCGGATCGAGTCGTCGGGGACGACGTAGTCGACGTCCTCGCCCTTCTTCTGCGCGGTGACGGCCTCGTACTCGTAGGAGAGCAGCACGTCGCCCTGGCCGCCGACGAACGTCTGCAGCGCCTCGCGGCCGGACTTGTCCTGGACCTTCACGTGGTCCTTGATCAGCTCCTCGACGTAGGCGAGGCCCGCCTCCGGGTTCTTGCCGCCGTCGGAGGCCTGGCCGTAGGCGGCCAGCAGGTTCCACTTCGCGGCGCCCGAGGTGAACGGGTTCGGGGTCAGCACCTCGACGCCGGGCTTGAGCAGGTCGTCCCAGGTGCGGATGTTCTTGGGGTTGCCGGGCCGCACGACGAAGGCCACGATCGAGGTCGTGACGAGGCCGTCGTGCGGCGTGTCCTTCCAGTCCGGGGCGACGATGCCGGCGTCGACGAGCCGCGTCATGTCGGGCTCGACCGAGAAGCTGACGACGTCGGCCTTCAGCCCCGCCTCGACCGCGCGGCTCTGGTCGCCGGACGCGCCGAACGAGGTCTTGAACTCGACGCCCTCGCCCTCCGGGGTCTTCTGGAACTCGGGGATGATCTCGTCGTAGACGACCTGGGGCGTGGAGTACGCCACGAGCGAGAGCGTGGTCCCGCCGCCGCCGGACGACGCGGAGCCGGTGCTGCCGCCGCCCTTCTCGTCCGAGCTGCCGCCGCAGGCGGCGACCACGAGGATCGTGGCGAGCGCCGACAGGGCGGCGAAGAGCGTGCGTGCCTTCATCTGGGGGCTAACTCCATGAATCTCGTCGGGATTGCGGGAATCGACCCTAGCAGCTTCTTCACCGAGTTGGTGGACGCGGTCGGACAGGTCGATTCTGTGGGCGTTCCGCGCCGCCGCCGGGCGCGGTAGCGTCCCTGCCCTCGATGGAGTCCTTCACCGCAGCCGAGCGGGCACGGCTGGCCCCCCACTTCACGAGCGTCGACGAGCCGGTCTTCGCGCTCGTCAACCTGCCGGAGACGGTGAAGGGCGCGCTGTTCGCGCGCTACTCGCGCTACCCGGGCACGCTGCGGCGGCTGTTCCTCGACGAGTTCGCCGACTCCCTGGGTGGGCGGGATGGCATCCCCGGAGCGTGGGACGCCGGCGAGGGCGAGCGCGCGGCGCGGCTGTACGAGACGATCTTCCTCGGCTACGGCGACGACTCGGTCGCCCAGCTCGGCGGCGCGCACGTCGCCTGCGAGTGGGTCTCCAACGTGCTGACCAAGGTGCTGCAGCGCCCGCGGCTGGCCGCCTACCTGGAGCAGTCCACCCGCTACATCGCCTACGACCAGCCGATGCCGGGCGGCGGGTACCGCTACCACCGCGACCCGTCGCTGGGGCCCGAGTACGCCGCGGCGATGGACGCGCTGTTCGACGCCTACTCGGCGGCGCTGCCGCAGGTGGCGGCCTGGGTCGACGAGACGTTCCCGGGCGACCCGTCCCCCGCGCGCACGCGCGCCGTGCAGGCCAAGGCGCTGGACCTCCTGCGCGGGCTGCTGCCGGCGTCGTCGCTGTCGCACATGGGCATCTACGCGACCGGCCAGACCTACGAGCAGCTCATCCTGCACCTGCTCGCCCACCCGCTCCCGGAGGCGCGCCGCTGCGGCGAGGGCGTGCTGGCCGCGGTCAAGGCGGTGATGCCGAGCTTCGTCTCGCGGGTCGAGCGGCCCGACCGGGGCGGCGAGTGGATCGGGTACCTGCAGGCCCGCGACGCCGCGGCCGAGCGCTGGACGGCGCGGCTGGGGCTCGACGACGCGACCGCCGGCGCCCGCGAGAGCGGCCCGTCGGTGCGCCTGCTGCACGTCGACGGCGATGAGGAGGCGCTGCTGGCCGCGCTCCTGTTCGAGGCCGCCGGCGTCTCGGAGGAGGAGACGCGCCTGCGGCTGTCGGCGGTGGGCGCCGACGAGCGCGCGCGGATGCTGGCCGACCTCGTCGGCGAGCGGCGCAACCGCCGCCACCGCCCGGGCCGCGGCTTCGAGGCCCTGCGCTACCGCTTCGAGATCGTCTCCGACTACGGCGCGTTCCGCGACCTCCAGCGCCACCGCATGCTCACCGTCCAGTGGCAGCGGCTCAGCCCGCACCTGGGCGCCGAGGTGCCCGAGGAGGTCGAGGCCGCCGGCTGCGGCGACGCCTACCGCCGCGCGCTCGACGTCTCGCGCGCGGAGTGGGAGCGGCTGGTCGCCGCCGGGCGGGAGCGCGAGGCGCTGTACGCGCTGTGCCTCGGCTACCGCATCCGCTACGTCCTGGACTGCAATGCGCGCGAGGCGATGCAGCTCATCGAGCTGCGCTCGGGGCGCGAGGGCCATCCCAGCTACCGGGCCGTCGCCCACGAGATGCACCGCCAGATCGCGGCCGTGCACCCGGCCGTGGCGGGCGCGATGACGCACGTGGACACGGAGACCGAGCCCCGGCTGGAGCGGATCCTGGCCGAGATGCGCACCGAGTCCAAGCGCGCCGCCGTGTAGGTACGGCACCATGGAGGGGATGGAGGCGCCCCTGCTCGACGACTGGCTCGCCCGCCGCACCTACGACGCGGCGGACTTCCCGCTCGACCGGCTGCTGGAGGCCAAGCGGGACACGATCAGCGTGATCCTGCCGGCCAAGGAGTGCGCGGCGACGCTGCCGCCGCTGCTCGACCACCTCGGCGAGCTGCGCGAGGCCGGGCTCGTCGACGAGGTCCTCGTCGTCGACGCCGCCTCGCGCGACGGCACCGCCGACGTCGCCGCCCGCCACGGCGCGCGGGTCGAGCAGGAGGACGAGCTGCTGCCCGAGTACGGGCCCGCGCTCGGCAAGGGCGACGCGATGTGGCGTGGCCTGTCGGCCACCAGCGGCCAGATCGTGGCGTTCCTGGACGCCGACTCGACCGGCGTCGAGCGGGAGTTCGTCGTCGGCGTGCTGGGCCCGATCGTCTGCCATCGCGAGCTCGCGCTGGTCAAGGGCGCGTTCGCGCGGCCGTTCGCGCCGGCCGGCGGCGGGCCGCCGATCCCCGACGGCGGCGGGCGCGTGACCGAGCTGATGGCGCGCCCGCTCATCAACCTGCACGTCCCGGAGCTGGCCGGCTTCGCGCAGCCGCTCGCCGGCGAGATCGCCGCGCGGCGGTCGCTGCTGGAGCGCCTGCCGTTCCCGGCCGGCTATGGCGTGGAGATCGGGATGATGATCGACGCGCTGCGCGCGGTCGGCCTCGACGCGCTCGCCCAGGTGCACCTCGGCGCCCGCCAGAACCGCCACCAGCCGCTGCGCGCGCTCGGCGCGATGGCCTACGCGGTCCTCGTGGCCGCCGAGCGGCGCCTCGGGCGCGACCCGCGGCCGGGCCCGTACGTGCTCCCGTTCGCCGACGAGCCGCCGCGCCGGGTGGCCGTCGAGGAGCGCCCGCCGCTGCGGACGATTGGACGGACCGCCGGGCGGGGAGATGGGCACGCATGGCCCGGATCACCGCCTACCGCGACGGACCGTTCCTCGTTCGCGGGCCGTTCACGCTGACCGACCAGGACGGCAACGAGATCGAGATCGGACGCGAGACCGTCGCGCTGTGCCGGTGCGGCAAGTCGCGGATCCGGCCGTTCTGCGACGGCACCCACAAGCTCGTGCGCTTCAAGGCCCCCAGCGGGCTGGAGCGCCGCGGGCGCGCCGCCGCGGACTGACCCGCTAGCGCGGCTGCAGCGCGACGCGGACGCCGAGCGCGATCAGCACCGCGCCGGTCGTGCGCTCGAGCCACCGGGCCGCGCGCGAGCGCATGAACGTCTCCTTGGCGCGGCTGACGGCGATCGCGAGCGTCCCGAACCACAGCACGTCGCAGGCGACGATGATGAGCGCCATCGCGACGCTCGCCGCCAGGACGCTCGACCCCGGCGCGACGAACTGCGGGAACAGCGCGATGAAGAACACCGACAGCTTCGGGTTGGAGACCGCCGAGACGAAGCCGTCGCGCAGCGCGTGCCGGGCCCGGATCGGCTTCGGCGCCGGCGCGTCCTGGCCGCGGCGCGTGCGCAGGATCGTCTGCACCCCGAGCACGACGAGGACGCCGGCGCCGACGACCTTCAGGACCGTGTAGGCGATCTCGGAGGCCGCGATCAGCGCCGAGATGCCCAGCACCGACAGCAGCGCCCACACCAGCACGCCGGCCGAGTTGCCGGCGATCGTCATCAGGGCGGCGCGCACGCCGCCGGTCATCGCGCTGCGGATGACCATGGCGGTCGCCGGGCCGGGCGTGAGCGTCACGAGCACCGCGACGGGGATGAACGTCCAGAGCACGCGGGGAAGCCTACGCGGTGAGCGCGCCGTCGGAGAACCCGGCGGCGAAGATCGACGGCGCGCCGCCCGTGTGCCACAGCACGACCGGTCCGTCGAGCTCCCCCGCGCGGGCGCGGGCGACGACGCCGGCCAGCGCCTTGCCCGAGTAGACGGGATCGAAGACGACGCCCTCCAGCCGGGCGGCGGCGGCGATCGCCGCGCCCGCCGCCTCGGTGAACGCGCCGTAACCGGCGCCGATCTGGTCGTCGGGGAGCAGGAGATCGCCGGGGGCGAGGCGGACGTCTGCGCCCAGCAGCCCGGCGGCCGCGTTGGCGAGGCCGGCCACGAACGCGGGGACGTCGTCGTAGAGGCGGCCCACCTCGAGGCCGACGGGCCGCGGGCCGCGCCCGTGCAGGGCGTGGCCGAGCGCCAGGCCGGCGTGGGTGCCGCCCGACGTCGACGCGTGGAGCAGGTGCGCGACCGGCAGGCCGGCGGCGTCGAGCTGGTCCAGCAGCTCGCCGTAGGCGATCGCGAACCCCAGCGCCCCGAGCGGGGTCGAGCCGCCCGCGGGGAGGACGACCGGCCGGCGCCCCTCGTCGCGCAGCCGGGCGGCGAGCGCGTCGAGCGCCTCGGCCAGGCCCGCCCAGTCCTCCACGCCGGCGAAGTGGACGTGGGCGCCGAACAGGCGGTCCAGCAGCAGGTTGCCGGTCGGCGGCCCGGCGGGCGCGTCGCCGCGCAGGAGCAGGTGCGCCTCCAGCCCCAGCCCGGCCGCCGCCGCCGCGGTGGCCCGGCAGTGGTTGGACTGTGCGGCGCCGACCGTGACGACGCAGTCGGCGCCCTCGGCCAGCGCCGCGCCGAGCGTCAGCTCGAGCTTGCGCGCCTTGTTGCCGGCGAGGCCGATCGAGCCGACGTCGTCGCGCTTGAGCCACAGGTCGATGCCCAGCTCGGCGCTGAGCCGGGGCGCGCGGTGCAGCGGGCTGGGCCAGCTCCCCAGCGGCGCGCGCGGCCGGTCGGCCAGCGCCCGCGCCCACTCCATCAGGCCGGCACCGCCGTGTCCGCGAGCGGCACCCGCAGCGACGACTCGCCGCGCTCCCACGCGTCGAGGACCGCCTCGCCCCAGTCGGCCTCGACGCGGGCCAGGCAGCGCGCGCCCCACAGGACGTCGGTGGCGAGCGCCGGGTCCTGGCGCACCAGCCCGCCGGCGAGGTCGACCGCGGCGACCGCCTCGTGGACGGCGTCGGCCTCGACGTGCTCGTCGAAGAACTCGGTCGCGTCCCCGCCCTGGCCGAGGCGGCGCAGCCCGTCGCCGTAGCGGCGGTTGG
>DATMSA010000126.1:0-2834 GCA_035565675.1 Capillimicrobium sp.
CCGAGCGCGCCGACGTGGCGATCGTCGTCTGCGACGCGACCGAAGGCGTCACCGCCCAGGACCTGCGCATCGCCGACCTGGCGATGGGGGCGAAGTGCGCGACGCTGCTCGTGCTGAACAAGTGGGACACGCAGGCGGGCACCGCCGACGAGGTGGGCAACCGGCCCGAGCTCGACCACGAGCGCGCCCGCGTGGCCCAGAAGCTGCGCCTGCGCCCGAAGCTGCTGACCGCGTCGGCGCTGACCGGTCGCGGCGTCGCGCGGGTGATGACCGAGGCGCTGGCGCTGGGCGAGCGGATGCGCACGCGCGTGCCGACCCCGGACTTCAACCGCTTCCTGTCGGAGATCGTGCAGGAGCGCCAGCCGCCGGCCAAGCAGGGCCACCGCCTGAAGCTCATCTACGGCGCCCAGACCGGCACCCGGCCGCCGCGGTTCGCGATCCAGGTCAACTCGCGGACCCGCGTGACGCGCGACTACGCGTACTTCATCGAGAACCGGCTGCGCGCCCGCTACGGGTTCGACGGCGTGCCGCTGGTCATCGACTTCAACGAGCGCCGGGAGCGCCGTGGCGAGCGCTGAGGTCCTCGTCCGCCGCCGCCGGCTGGTCGCGGCGGTGGCGGCGGTCCTGGCGGTCGCCGCGCTGGCCGCCGGCATCGTCGTCGCGGCCGGCGGCTCGGGCCCGCCGATCGCCACGGGCGCCGCGCGGCTCGTCCCCGCCGACGCGCTCGTCTACGTGCACGTGTCCACCGACGGCGACCGCGACGCCGTGCGCGACGCGGAGCGCCTGGGGGAGCGCTTCCCGGCCTGGGAGGGCCTGCGCGACACCGTGCTGGCGCGCCTGGCGGTCGCCGGCACCGACGACGAGGTCGGCGCCTGGCTGGGCGACGAGATGGCGCTGGCGCTGGTCGGCGACAAGGGCGAGACCGCCGGCTCGCTCGTCCTGCTGGAGGTCGGCGACGAGGCCCGGGCGCGCGAGTTCGTGGCCGAGGGCGCGCGCAAGAGCGGTCCCGGCAAGCGCTACCAGGGCGTCGAGCTCGCCCGCTACGGCGCCGTGTACGCGGCGTTCGTGGGCGGCTACGTCGCGCTGGGCCAGGAGGAGACGCTGCAGGCCGCGATCGACCTCGACCGCGGCCGCGGCGACGCGCGCTCGCTGGCCGAGAACCCGACGTTCGCCGCCACGAGCGGGGACCTGCCCGACGATCGCGTCGCCGACGCGTACGCCACCGCCGACGGGCTGCGGCGGCTGCTCGTCCCCGCCGGCGGCCTGCTCGGCGTCGCCGGGGTCGTCTTCGACCGCCCCGGCCTGGAGGGCGTCGCCGCCGGGCTGCGGGTCCGCGATCCCGGCGCCGAGCTGGTGGTCCGCGCGCGGGTGCCCGACCGGAGGGCGCAGACGTTCACGCCGTCGCTGCTGGACGCCGTGCCCAAGGGGGCGATGGCCTACTACGGCACGCGCGGGCTGGACCAGAACGTCACGCGCCTGCTGGAGTCCGCCGGGACCGAGGCGCTCGCCGACCTGCTCGCCCAGGCGCGCGAGGCGCTCGGCCGCGACGGCGCGCGGGCGGTGCAGGCCGACGTGCTGGAGCTGCTGAGCCGCGAGAGCGCGCTCGTGCTGCTGCCCGGCGTGCCCGCGCCGACGATGGTCGTGATCGCGCGCGCCGAGAACCCCGACGCCACCCGCGCCGCCCTGGCCCGGCTGACCGAGACGCTCGAGCGCGTCCTGCCCGGCGCGCGCGTCACCCGCGAGGACGACGTGACCCGCATCCTGTCCGACACGGCCGAGCTCGACCTGGCCGTCGTCGACGACGAGCTCGTGGTCGCCACGTCGATGCGCGGGATCGCCGCCGCGCGCGATCCCGACGGGGGAATCGACGAGGCCGAGGCCTTCCGCAGCGTGAGCGGGGATGCCGACGACCCCGTGACCTCACTAGTCTTCCTCGACTTCAGCCAGCTCCTGACGCTGGCCGAGCAGACCGGGCTCGACGACTCGCGCGCCTACCAGGAGGTCAAGGCCGACCTGCACAGGCTCGCGGCGGTGGGCGTCCGCTCGACCGGCGCCGGAGAGGACCCCGTCTCGGAGATCCGCTTCCAGATCCCATGAGCCACGCCGACAACGACTACCTGTTCACCTCCGAGTCCGTCACGGAGGGCCACCCCGACAAGGTCGCCGACCAGATCTCCGACGGCGTCCTCGACGCCGCGCTGCGCGACGACCCGGGCTCCCGCGTCGCGTGCGAGACGCTCGTCAACACCGGCCTCGTCGTCGTCTCGGGAGAGATCACGACCGAGACGTACATCGACATCCAGGACGTCGTGCGCGAGACGATTCGCAAGATCGGCTACGTGGACGCCGACCTGGGCTTCAGCGCGGACTCGTGCGCGGTCATCAACGCGATCGACAAGCAGTCCCCGGACATCGCCCAGGGCGTCGACGCCGCCCTGGAGGCGCGCACCGACCCCAGCGACGACGACGCGCTGGACATCGCCGGCGCCGGCGATCAGGGGATGATGTTCGGCTATGCGACCAACGAGACGCCGGAGCTGATGCCGCTGCCCATCAGCCTGGCGCACAAGCTGGCCAAGCGGCTGGCCGACGTGCGCCACGGCGGGGTGCTGCCGTACCTGCGTCCCGACGGCAAGACGCAGGTGTCGGTGCGCTACCAGGACGGGCGTCCGGTCGCTGTCGAGAAGCTGCTGATCAGCACGCAGCACGCCGAGGGCTCCGAGGGCGTGCTGCCCGACGATCTGTGGGAGCACGTGGTCGAGCCGGTGCTGCCCAAGGAGCTGTATGACGCCAACGCGCTGCGCAAGGCGTTCCTGGTCAACCCGACGGGCCGG
>DATMSA010000127.1:0-6892 GCA_035565675.1 Capillimicrobium sp.
CCAGCCGCGCCAGGACCGCGGCGCTGCCCGCCTTCCTAGAGCGCTACAACACACGACGCCCGCACCGGTCACTCAACGGCCAGACGCCCTTCCAGCGTCTGGCCGAGAGAAACAAGACTGCTGCTGCCTACAGCTAGCGCGCACGCCGCCGGGTCGTCACGTCCACCGCCGCGCCGGCCTCCAGCGACGTCCCGGCCCGCGGCGCCTGGGCGATCACGCGCGCCCGCCGGGCGCCGCGGCGCGCGGTCGTGCGGCGCACGTGGCCGAGCCGGCAGCCGGCGCCGGCGAGCATCCGGCGCGCGCCCGCGACCGAGCGCCCGCGCAGGCCCGGCACCACGCACGCCCGGGCCGCATCGGGCGTCGCGCGCTCGCCCGCCGCGGCCGCCGCGGACCCGGGCTCGACGTACGTGAACATCACGGGCGCGCTCGTGCCGAGCGCGTTGCGCACGGTGAGCGCGACCACGCCGGCCGCATGGGGCGGGACGACGGCCTGCAGGCGGTCGTAGCGCAGCACCGTCGTCGGCGCGACGACGTCGCCGAAGCGCGCGACCGTCCCGTCGGCGAAGTTGCCGCCGGTGATCGTCACGACACCGCCGCCCGCCGTCGTGGCGTGAGCGCGGTCGACCGTGGCGATCGTGGGCCCCGGCGGCGCCGGCGGGGGCGTGAACGTGATCGCGACGCTCCCGTGCCCGGCGTTGACGCCCTCGGTCACGACGACGCCGGTCGCCGTGGCGTCGGCGTGGCTGGAGCCGCCGCCTCCGCCGCCCGCGCCACCGCTCACCGCGAAGTCGGATCCGCCGGTGCCGCCGGAGCCGCCGCCGAACCACCCGCCGCCGCCGGCGCCGCCGGCGCCCCACGGGCCGGAGTCGCCGTCCGCCCCGACGAGGCTGCCGAAGGAACCCGCGACGCCCGCGAACGAGCCGGCGCCACCGGCGCCGCCCGCGCCGGGGGTCGCCGCGCCCGCCGGCTGACCGCCGCCGCCCCCGCCGGCGGACCCGTTGGCGGCCGACCCGCTCGCGCCCGGGCCGCCGCTCGGGCCGCCCGCGCCCCCGGCCGCGCCGCCGGCGCCGCTCGGGCCCGCCCCGTTGCCGTACGAGCCGCCGCCTCCACCACCGCCCGCGACGAGGATCCGATCCCCGAGGGACGTCCCGCCGCGGCGCACGTCGGTCGCGCCCCCGCCGCCGCCGGCCGTGTTGAACACGTTGCCGGACGCGGAGCTCGCGCCCCCGCCGTTGAAGCCGCCGCGCCCGTCGCCGAGCCCGGGCGCGGAGCCCCCGACGTAGATCGTGAGCGTCTCGCCCGGGGTCACCGGCAGCGTGGCGGTGAGGCGCCCGCCCGCGCCGCCCGGCGCGTGGCCGAACGAGATCCCGCCGCTCGCGCCGCCCGCCGCGCCGAACAGGTCGAACATCGCGGTCGTCACGCCGGCCGGGACCACCCACGCCTGGGGTGACCCGTCCGCCCCGTCCGTGCCGTTGTAGGCGAACGTCACCGTCTCTGCGTGGGCCGCTGCGGTCCCGCCCACGCAGAGAGCGATCGCGCACGCTCCACCGATCCATCGCTTGCGCACGTCTCACCTTTCGTCCGTGGTGAGACAACCATACGGGCCGGTCAGGGACGGCGCGCGAACATCATGTGCGTCACCCCGCTGGGCGAGGTGACCGACTCGATCGCGTAGTCGCGCTCGAGGCCCTCCAGGCCGTCCCACAGGCGCACGCCGCGGCCGAGCAGGATCGGAACCACGGCGACGTGGATGTGGTCGACCAGCCCGGCGGCGATGAACTCGCGGGCCATGCTGGGACCGCCGCCGATGCGGACGTCCAGGCCTCCCGCCGCCTCGCGCGCGATCTCCACGGCCTCGGCGGGCGACGCGTCGATGAAGTGGAACGTCGTGCCGCCGTCCATCTCGATCGACGGCCGCGGCTGGTGGGTCAGCACGTAGACCGGCGTGTGGAACGGCGGGTTGGTCCCCCACCAGCCCTTCCAGTCGGGGTTGTCGTGCCAGCCCGGGTAGCCGAACTTGCCGGCGCCCATGATCTCGGCGCCGACGCCGACGTCGAACTGCCGGATCAGGGCGTCGTCGATGCCCTCGGTGCCGCCGGGCTTGCCCATCATCGTCAGACCCCAGCGGGTCTCGAACATCCACTCGCCGAGGCGCTCGCCGGCGTGGCCGAACGGCTCCTCGCGGCTCAGGCCCTCGCCGGTGCCGTAGCCGTCGATCGATACGGCGAAGTGCTGGATGCGAACGCGTGACATGTCGGCTCCCTCGTCTCGTTGGCGGATGCGGGTAACGACCGCGCCCGCCACCGGAACTCATCGCCGGCCGGGACGACCGCCCTGGCGCGCGCACACGCCGAACATGCGTCGACGATCGGCGGTGCCCTCCGACGCCACGGTCACGATGGCGCGATGGCGGAGGACCGGATGCCGACCCGCGGGATGCTCGCCGACGAGCTGGCGGCCGGCATGCGCGCCGAGGGCCGCGCCTACCGGTCGACCACGATCGCCGGCGAGCCCGGGTGCGGACGCACGCACCTGCTCGGGCTGGTCTACGACCGTCTCGTCGCCGAGGACGGTGGCTTCTGGCCGCTACGCGACGAGGGCTGGGCCGGGTTCCCGACGCGCCTGGCCCCGGCGGCGGAGTCGGAGCCCACGTTCCTGTGGCTGGGCGCGCCGTGCGCGGAGGCCAACGGCCTCCCGCTGCCGGCGATCGCGCGCCTCGGTCAGCAGCTCGAGGCCACCACGTCGGCGATCACCGGGCTGCTCGGGCAGCTGCGGGACCTCGTCCTGTCCCTCACCTGGCAGGAGGTCGCCGAGGCCGCGTCCGCGATGACGATCGAGAACCTTCCCGGCGGCGCGATGACGATCCGCGTGCTCCGGGCGCTGCGGCGCGGCGGCGCCATCGTCGCCGAGGCCCTCGAGCGCCGCCGCGGCGACCGCGTGATCGACGTCCTCGACGAGGACTTCGACGCGCTCGTCACCTCGCTGCTCGCCACGATCACCGCCATCGCGCACGACCTGCCCGTCGTCCTGGCGGTCGACGACGCCGAGCACGCGGACCCCGCGCTCGCGGCCCTGCTGGCCCGCCTCGCCGCAGCGCGACCGCAGGGGGTCCACGTGTTGCTCGCCACGACGCAGCAGCCGCTCGCCGCCGGATCCGACCGGCGCATCGAGCTGGGCCCGCTGCCGCGCGCCGACGCCCGCCGCATCGTGGCGGCGGCGGCCCCGGGCACGCCGCCGGACGTCGCCGACCTCGTCGCGGCGCACGTCGGCGGGCACGCCCGCGATCTCGTCGACCTCCAGCCGCTCCTCGCCGAGCGCCGCCCGCGGACCGCCGCCGACGTCGCCGCGCTTCCGCGCCGCCGGCGCGCCGCGGCCGAGTTCGCGTGGCTGCAGAGCCCGGACGCGGACCGCCGAGCCACCGCCGCGATCGCCTGGCTGGCGCACGAGGCCGGCGCGCCGATCTCGATCGAGCTGGCCACCGCGGCCGTCGCGGACGCCGAGGTCCCGCCGCGGCTGCCGGCCGGGTGGGTCGGGCACGCGCCCGAGGGGCTCGTCGTCCCCGACGCCCTGCACCGCGAGATCGCGCTGGCCCGGTTCGGTCCCGCGGACCGAGCGACGGTCGCCGAGCGCGTCCTCGAGCACCTCGACGGCCCGGTCGACGACCGCGATCCGGCCACGCTCGCCGCCCACGTGGCCGCCGCGACCGCCTGGATGGACGCCGAGCCCGGGCCGATCGTCGACGGCGCGGCCGCGCGGCGGCTCCAGCGCGCCGCCGACGCCGCCCTCGCGCTGTTCGAGATCCGCCGGCGGTTGCGGGCGCCCGAGGCGGCGCTGCGCAGCTACGACGTCGCCGAGCGGATCGCGCGGGAGCTCGGCGCGACGGCGGCCGAGCTGGCCGTCCTGTCGAGCTACCGGGCCGACGCGCTCGCCAACGCCGGGCGCCTCGCGCAGGCCCGCGAGGTCATGCGCCGCGCGCTGGACGCGCCGGGCCTCACCGGCGCCCAGCGCCGCGGGCTCGAAGGCGGGGCGGCCGCGATCGACGCGGAGACGACCGGCGATCCCGCGGAGACGATCGAGGCGTTCGAGCAGCGCCTGGTCGACCTCGACCGCGCCGGAGCGGGCGACTCCGCCGAGGCGCTCCAGGCCCGGCTGGGGATCGCCCGGCAGCGATCGCGGGCCGGCGACGCGCTCGGCGCCGCCGCCGTGTACGCCGGCGCCGCGGCCTGGCTGGAGGCGCGCCCGGAGCTGGCGCAGGAGCTCGCCGCCTCGATGGGGCCGACCGCCTCGTCGATCCGGCGCAGCGCGGCCGCCGCGCTGCGGGCGGCCGACGACCCCACGGCCGCCGCCGCCCAGCTCGAGGCCGCCGCCGAGCAGACGGCGGACGCCGGCGAGCGCGCTCAGCTGCGGCGCTGGGCGAACACCGACCGTCTGTCGGACCTGCTGCGGCGCCAGGGCTCGCAGGAGGCCCGGGAGGCGTTCGCCCGCACGCTCGCGACGACGCCGGACGGCCCCGGCCCGCCGCTCGCCGCCGTGCTCTCGCGCTACGTCCTCCCCGACGAGCACCTCGACCGCGTCGCCGTCGGGCTCGGCCACGCCACGGGGCTGCTGCTCGTCGGGCGCTGGCCGGACGCGGAGCCGCTGCTGGACGACCTCGCCGAGCACGTCGCGCACCTCGATCCGCTCTCGCACCTGCGCGTCGAGCTCGCGTACCGTCGCGTCCACCTGGCCTGCGTCCGCGGCGACGGCGCGGCCCGGGCGATGCAGGACACGGTCGCCGCCTTCGTGGACGCCGGCGCCGACGACCAGCACCTGTCGGCGCTCCTCACGGTGCTCCTGCTGCGCCTGCATCAGGCCCGGCTGGCGCCGCCGGCGCTGGCGGCGCTCAACGAGCTGCGCAACCACGCCTGCCAGGCCGAGGACGTCGCGCTGGAGCTGCTCTACGCCCAGCTGCTGGCCCAGGGCGCCCGGCAGGCCGGCATGTACGCGCAGGCGCGCGACATCGCCGCGCTGTACGTGCCGATGCTGGACGAGGGCCAGCCGCTGTGGGCGCTGTTCCGGTTCGTGCAGCTGCGCTCCGCGTGGGACGACGGCGACCCGGTCGACGACGCCGACGCGGCCGCGCTGCTGGACGCGATGAGCGCGGACCACCCGCTGCGCCCCCAGGTCGAGCGGTGGCTCGAGGAGGTCCGCGCGGCGCCGTTCTGAGCGCCCGGTCGAGCGCGTCGCGTCCGACGACGCGCCGTCCGGCGATGTTCACGACGATCGCGTTCCCGGCCTTGTGCTACACCCGAGGGCGGCCCGGTCCTCGTCGTGGGAGCGATGGAATATCCGGGCGGCCCGGCCCCTCGAACCGAGAGTGGCAGGGTGCACGCAAGCGCAGCGGCGCGTGCAGGCGCCGATGGACCGACGACGACTGGAGCCGGCGAGCCTGGCCCGCCATCGTCCGCGGCTCGTCCGCGCGGCGTACGCGATGTGCGGCTCGCGAGACGACGCCGAGGACATCGTGCAGGAGACGTTCGAGCGGATCCTGCGCCGGCCGCGCTTCGTCCAGCGCGACCGCGACCTCGCCTACCTCCTGCGCGCGGTCCAGCGGACGTGCGGCGCGCACGCGGCCACGAGGGCCCGGCGCGACACGACGCCGTCGCCGCCCGAGGACCTCGAGTGGATCAGCGACCGGCGCGCCGGTCCCGAGCAGGCGATGGAGACGCAGCTCGCGTACGCCGCGATGGCGGAGCTGTCCGATCCGCTGCGCGCGACGATCGTCGCCGTGGACGTCGTCGGCCTCTTCTACCGGGAGGCCGCGCGGTCGCTGCGGACCCGGACCGGCACCGTGATGAGCCGGCTCTACCACGCGCGCGAGCAGGTGGCGACCGCGATGGAGGCGACATGACCGAGCCCACGCTGTCGCGCCGCGACCAGGCGCTGCTCGTGCGCCTCGCCGACGACACGCTGACCACGCGCGACCGCCGCCGCGCCGAACGCCTGGTCGGGGCGCTTCCCGACGCCGAGCGCATCGTCGAGCGCCAGCGCCGCGTGGCCCGCGCGCTGGAGGCCGACGCACCGCCGCCGGCCGCGGGCCGCGCCCGCGGCCCGCTGCTCGCCCCGCGCCTGGCGATCGCCGGCGCCGTGTCCGGCGCGCTGGCGTGCGTCCTCGTCGTGCTCGCCGTCGTCCTCTCCACCGGCGAGCGCGCGCCGGTCTGGGCCGCGGCCGACCTCGCCAAGCAGCCCGCCACCCAGCCCGCCCCCGCCGAGGACGGCGCGCTCCTGGACGCGGCCGTCGACGGCGTCCGCTTCCCCGACTGGGGCGCGGAGTTCGGCTGGCACGAGACCGGCATGCGCCGCGACGAGATCGCGGGCCGCCCGACGACGACCGTCTTCTACGAGCACACCACCCACCGGCTCGCCTACACGATCGTGCCCGGGCCGGCCCTGCCCGGGCCGGACGGCGCGCGGATCGTGCGCCGCGACGGGCTCGAGATCGCCCTCTACCGCGACGAGGGCCACGGCGGCCACGACGTCGCCGTGTTCGAGCGCGACGGGCGCACGTGCGTGTTGGCCGGCCACGTGATCGAGGTCGACACGATCGTCGAGCTCGCCGCCTGGACCGGCGGCGGCCGGGTCCGTTCGTAGCCGGACGGAACAGCGGGCGCCGCCCGCCCCTCTTCCCAGGTGAGCGCTCACCGTCGTCCCTCACCGACCGGAGGACCCATGTTCCCCATCCGATCCCGTCCCGCCCGTCCCCTGATCGCCGCCGCCCTGGCCGCCGCGCTCGCCGCGCTGGCGCTCCCCGGCGCTGTGTCCGCCCACCCCGGGCACGACGACCGCCGGGCCGCCCAGCGACCATCCACCGAGCTGACGACCCCCGACCTGCGGCGCGCCCACGAGGCCACCC
>DATMSA010000128.1:0-6536 GCA_035565675.1 Capillimicrobium sp.
ACAACCGCCGACTGGCCGGACACGTCTTGGCGTTGCGATGCAATGTCACTCCGGGACCTCCTCGGACAGGTTGCTGGCGTCGCAACCCGCAGCCTCCGAGGAGGCCCGGACGTAACAAGACTCCTGCCGCCTAGAGCTAGCTCGGCCGGCGCGCGGTCGCGGCGGACAGCCGCGTGAACGAGAGCTCCCAGCGGATCGTGGTCGTCGAGGCGGTGTCGAAGTCCTCGACGACCTCGCGCCCGCGCCCGACCACGATGTTCTTCCCGTGCCCGAACAGGTCGGCCACCGGCAGCCGTCGCCCGATCGGGCGACCCCTGCCGTCGCGGGTGAGCAGGTCCGGCCACGACGTCCCGGCCTGCGGGCAGTTGGCGAACGTGTCGAGCGGCGCGGCGATGTTCGGCTCGATCGTGACGAGCTCGTCGGCGTAGCGCAGGTCGACCGAGAGGTTCGACCGCCGCGTCCCGCAGTCGGGCGCGGCGGGCGCGTCGCCGCCGCCGTCGCCGTCGGCGCAGATGGCGCTGCCCGTCGTGCTCACCTGCCCCTGGCGGGTGATCGTCGCGGTCAGGTCGAGGATCGGCTCCGCGCGCCCGCGCCGCACGACCGTCGTGCGGCCGAACGCGTCCACGTCGACCACGACCGGCCGCGACCGGAACGCGACGGTCTCCGCACCGCTGCCCTGGATCGTGACGTCGCACTCGAACTGCGCGACGTGGCTCGTCTTCCAGGTCGTGCGCTGCACGCCCTCGAGCTGCACCTTGAAGCGGCCCGAGCGCATGTCCGTCGGCGCCGCCGGCGCGAGCGCGGGCGCCGCGGCCAGCGCGCAGAGCGCGCCGGCCGCGACGGCGAGAGGACGGACGCGCATCTCACGCGTACCGCGGGTTGGGGCCGACCATCTCGATGCCGTAGGCCTCGAAGACCGGGCCCATCACGGCGCCGTCCTGCGGGCGCGGCGCGTCGGGCATCGCGCCCGCGAACGCGCGCTCCACGTCGCCGAACATCGCCGCGAAGCCGCCGGGGCTGTTGATCGCGATCATCCGCGCCACGCCGGTGTCGACCGCGTAGGTGTGCGCGACGCCGCGCGGCAGGAAGCCGATGCTGCCGGCGCCGACCTCGATCTCGGCGCCGTCGACGAACGCGGTGATGCACCCCTCGACCACGCACAGCCACTCGTCCTCGCGGTGGTGGATGTGCATCGGCGGCTCGCAGCCGGCGTGGATCTCGGCCGTCCAGATGTCGAAGGCGCCGCCGCGCTCCTTGACGACGATGTCGTCGGCGAAGAAGCGAGCGCGCTCGCCGTCGCCGGGGGCGAGGACGCGGGCGGTCGCGGCCGGGATGGTCGTGTCGGTCATGTGATCCCTCCGTGGGTCGGTGTTGACGGCGGGCATCCTGCGTCGCCGGCGGCCCGCCGACCATCCCGTGCCCATGGGGTTCGGCCATCCCCCCAAGGAAGGGGATGGCGCCCCGCGCGGGCCCCGGTAGGCTCGCCGCCCGTGACCCGCAACGCGCTCGGCACGGCCGCCGTCGCCGCCCACGAAGCCATCGTCCGCCTGTGCGCCGGCGACCTCCCCGCGATCGCGCTGCTGGAGCAGGTCGCCGTCCGCGTGCGCTCGGTCGTCCCGTACGCGACCGGCGGCTGGCTGCCGACCGACCCCGGCACGCTGCTCTACACCGGCGCCTACACCGAGGACGTCCCCGGCGACATCCACCTCGACCTGTTCGAGAACGAGCTGGCCGACGCCGACTTCGCGAAGTTCTCCGAGATCCTCGCCCTCCCCCGCCCCGTCCTCACGCTCGACGACGCCACCGACGGCGACCTGGCGCTCAGCGTCCGCCACCGCCGCATCCACGCGCCCGCCGGGCTGCGCAGCGAGCTGCGCGCCGTGTTCCGCACGGGCGGGTCGTGCTGGGGCGTCGCCTGCCTGAGCCGCACCGAGGACGCGCCCGGCTTCTCCCCCGCCGAGATCGACTTCGTCGCCGGCATCTGCGAGCACGTCGGCCACGGGCTGCGCACCGCGCTGCTGCTGGAGGCCCACGAGGACGCGGCGGCCGGCCCGCGCGCCCCGGGCATGGTGATCCTCACCGACGACGACGAGGTCGAGGCGCTCACCGGCGAGGCCGAGCGCTGGCTGACCGAGCTGCCCCGCGACGGGCTCGAGCTGCCGAGCGTCGTCTACGGCGTCGCCCGCCGCGCCCGGGCGGCCGCCGCCGACGGCGCCGAGCATCCGCCGGCCCGGGCCCGCGTGCGCCTGCCGTCCGGCGGCTGGCTGGTGGTGCACGCGGCGCGCCTGCGCGGCAGCAGCGGCCCCGACCGCACCGCGGTCGTCGTCGAGCCCGCCCGGCGCGCCGAGCTCGCCCCGCTCATCCTCGAGCTGCACGACCTCACGGAGCGCGAGCGCCAGGTGACGCAGCTCCTCGTCAGCGGAAAGCCGATCGACGCGATCGCCCAGACGCTGTGGATCTCCCCGCACACGGTCCGCGACCACGTGAAGGCCGTGTTCGCCAAGCTCGGCGTCAGCAGCCGACCGGAGCTCACGGCGATGCTGTTCCACGAGCACGTCCTCCCCGGGATCGAGGCCGCGGCGAGCTGACCGCAGGTTCTCGCGCCCGCCGTCGTTGTGGTGGGCATGACGAGGAACCGGGTCGGGTCAGCAGCACAGGCGATCGCGGCGCTCGCCGCGATCCTGGTCGCGCTCATCGGCGCGTCGGTCGCGCACGGCGCGCACGCGCACTTCGAGGCACGCGGCAGCGTGGAGCAGGTGTCCGTCACCGGCGCCGACCCCGGCGACGGGCTGACGCTGGTCGACGCCGCCGGCACCGAGGTCGCGACCCGACCGGTCAACGACCTCGGCGGCGCGCTGTTCCGCGAGGTCGCGCCCGGCGAGGGCTACGTCGTCCGCGGGCCCGACGGCGCGCGGACCGCGCCGGTGACGGTGCTGTCGACGCAGGCGGCGCCGCCCAGCACGTCGGTCTACGACCAGACGCTGCCCAGGCGCGGCTACGGCTACCTCACCACCCGCGACGGCACGAAGCTGGCGATCACCGTCCACCCCCCGCAGGACGTCGCCAACGTCATCCCGGGCCTGCCGTCGCTGCCGACCCTCCCGTCCGGCCCGACGCCGACGCTGATCGAGTACTCCGGCTACGGCTACGCCGACCCGGCCGGCCCGCAGAGCGGCCTGGCGATGCTCGCCAACCTCATGGGCTTCACGGTCGTCGACGTGAACATGCGCGGCACCGGCTGCTCGGGCGGCGCGTTCGACTTCTTCGAGCCGCTGCAGGGCCTCGACGGCTACGACGTGATCGAGACCGTGGCCCGTCAGCCCTGGGTGCTGCACGGCAAGGTCGGGATGATGGGCATCTCCTACGGCGGCATCAGCCAGCTCTTCACCGCCCGCCTGAACCCGCCGAGCCTGGCGGCGATCTCGCCGCTGTCGGTCATCGACGACACGCAGACGACGCTCTACCCGGGCGGGATCCTGAACACGGGCTTCGCGGTCGCGTGGGCGCAGGAGCGCATCCACGACGCGCTGCCCGCGTCGCCCGAGGGCGGCCAGCCGTGGGCCCACCAGCGCATCCAGGAGGGCGACGACACGTGCGCCGCCAACCAGGCGCTGCACCCCGAGGCCGTCGACCTGATGGCCAAGATCCGCGCCAACGACCACTACGTGCCCGAGGTCGCCGACCCGCTGGCGCCGCTCACGTTCGTCGACGAGATCCGCACGCCGGTGTTCATGGCCTGCCAGTGGACCGACGAGCAGACCGGCGGCCACTGCCCCACGCTCGCGACGCGGATGACCGGCACCGACCGGGCCTGGTTCACGTTCACGAACGGCACGCACGTCGACGCGCTCGCGCCGGAGATCTTCAACCGCTGGTACGACTTCCTCTCGCTGTACGTCGCGCGCCGGCCGCCGATCCTCAACGCGGCGGTCGTCCGCGCCGCGGCGCCGCTCATCTACCAGGAGGCGATGGGCATCCCCGGCGTCACGCTGCCGCGCGACCCGATCCAGGAGCGGCTGACCTACGCGGGCGCGCGCGCCGCGTTCGAGGCGCAGGACCCGATCCGGATCCTGTTCGAGAACGGCGGCGACCGCCACCAGGCGGGCCGGCCGGTTCCGCGGTTCGAGCGGTCGTTCGCGGCGTTCCCGATCCCGGGGACGACCGCGCGCGCCTGGCACTTCGGGCCCGGCGGCACGCTGACCGACACCGCCGCCGAGGAGCGCGGCGAGGACGCGTTCACCTGGGACCCGGCGGCGCGGCCGCCGACGAGCTTCACCGGCGACACCGCCGCCGGGGCGGGCGGCCTGTGGACCGCTGCGCCCCCGTACCGGTGGGAGCGCGCGCCCGACGGCACCGCGGCGTCCTACACGTCCGCGCCGCTCAGCGAGGACACGACGGTCATCGGCGCCGGCGCGGTCGCCGCGTGGGTGCGGTCCGCCTCGCCCGACGTCGACCTGCAGGCGACGGTCACCGAGGTGCGCCCCGACGGCCAGGAGGTCTTCGTGCAGAGCGGCTGGCTGCGGGCCAGCGCCCGCAAGCTCGACGACGCGCGCAGCACGCCGCTGGCGCCGGTGCTCAGCCTGCGGGCCGAGGACCGCGAGCCGATGCCGGCCGACGCGTTCGAGCCGGTGACGATCCCGCTCTACTACCAGGGCCACGTCTACCGGGCGGGCTCGCGGCTGCGCGTGACGATCTCCGCGCCCGGCGGCGACCAGCCGGTCTGGGCGTTCGCGGAGACCGTGCCGGCGGCTCCGACGTCCGTGGAGATCGCCCACGGTCCGGGGATGGCCTCCCATATCCTGCTGCCCGTGGTGCCCGGCGTGGCGGCGCCGGGCGGGCTGCCCGCGTGCCCGGGGTTGCGCGGGCAGCCGTGCCGGCCCGCCGGCGGCCAGTAGCTCGAGCCGCCCGTCGCGCAGGCGGTCACAGGCCGGCCAGGGCCCAGCCGGCCCAGGCGCCCGCGAGCATCGCCGCCAGGCCGATCAGCACCTGGACGGCGTAGCGGCGCGTGCCGAGGACCACGGCGAGCGTCGCCTTGGCGAGCGTGTTCGTGGTGAACGCGCTCAGGGTCGCGAGCACGGCGGTGGCCGTCGCCACGTCGCCGGCGGCGGCCAGCGTCGCGGCCGAGATCGCGGCCGCCTGCGCGTCAGCGAACCCGGCGACCGCGGCCGCGAGGATCACGCCGCCGCGCCCGAGCGCGTCCTCGAGCGCCGCCGAGCCCAGCAGCGCCGCCGAGACCACGATCGCCAGCAGGAGCGCCGCCCGCAGGTCGAACGCGCGGCCGGGCCCGGGCCCCTCCTCGTCGCGGGCGTGCAGCGCCCGCAGCGCGAGGCGGCCCGCGTACCCGGCGGCGGCCGCCCCGGCGAGCGCGAGCGGCAGCGCCAGCGCCCGCAGCGTCGCCAGGTCGACAGCGGCGACGACGATCGCCAGCAGGATCACGGTCGCGACCGACGAGATCACCCCCGCGGCCGCGGTGGACCGCGCCATCTCCGGCATCCGCCGGGCGCGCGCGGCCATCGTGCCGACCGTCGCGGTCGCCGACACGAACCCGCCGAGCAGGCCGACGAGCAGCAGGCCGTAGCGCGGCCCGATCGTGCGCAGCGCGACGTAGCCGGCGCCCTGCAGCGCCATGACGATCACGACGAGCAGCCACACGGTGCGCAGCTCGAGCGCGTCGCCGGGCCCGATGCCCTCGTCGGGCACGAGCGGCAGCACGATCAGGGCGCAGGCGGCGAACAGGAGCCCGTCGTGCAGCTCCTGCTCGGTGAGGACGTCGCGCGCGAGCGCGTGGAGCCGGTGGCGCTCGGCCAGCAGGATCGTCACCGCGACCCCGGCGCCGGCCGCGAGCGCCGGCTCGGTGTGGGCCAGCGCGCCGAGCAGGTAGGCGACGACGAGCGCCACCTCCGTGGTCAGCCCGGGATCCTGCTCCCCGGTGCGCCGGTAGCCGACGAGCGCGGCCGCCCCGACGACGGCGAGGCCGGCGACGACGAGCGCGGCCGGGCCGATCAGCGCGCAGAGGCCGCCGGCGAGCGCCGTGAGCGCGAACGTGCGCGCGCCCGCCTGTCCGCGGCCGGGACCGCGGCCCTTGTGGCGCTCGCGCTCGACGCCGAGCAGCAGGCCGATGCCGAGCGCGACGGCGAGATGCGAGGCGGCATCCACCGACCGAGCATCCCGCCGGCGCCGGGCCGCGGCATCGGTGGCCTCGCGCACCGCGGATCCGCGGTTTCCCCCGGATGGGGTCGCGGCGTGCGACGGATGGCGCGGGCCGGCGCGGGTGGCACGCTCGGGCCATGCTCCAGGTGCGTCTGCACGGGCGTGGCGGTCAGGGCGTGGTCACCAGCGCCGAGCTGCTGGCCGCGGCCGCGTTCGCCGACGGGCGCCACCCGCAGGCGTTCCCGAGCTTCGGCTCCGAGCGCTCCGGCGCCCCCGTCGTCGCCTACTGCCGCATCGACGACCGGCCGATCCGCTCGCACGAGCCGATCGCCGAGCCCGACGTCGTCGTCGTGCAGGACCCGACGCTGCTGCACCAGGTCCCCGTC
>DATMSA010000129.1:0-59474 GCA_035565675.1 Capillimicrobium sp.
TTGATCTCCTCCTGGCGCGGCGTGAGCGGCGCGTGGAAGTCGACGGGCCGCCCGGCCTTGGCCAGCTCCTCGATGAGGATCGGCACGCCGGTGTTGGCGGCGTGGATGCCCATCGTGCTGGTCAGCTCCAGCGTCTCGAGGACCTCGGCCGGCGTGGCGCCGAGCGCGAGCGCGCGGCGGACGTCGTCGGCGGCGCCCGGGCCGTTGAGGTGCGAGGCGGCGCTGTCGACGGCCAGCAGGACCAGCGCCTTGACCTTCGGCGGCAGCGGGCCGCGCCGCCAGGCGTGGGCGGTGAAGTCGAGCACGCGCTCGAAGTAGGACGGGTTCTGGCGCAGCAGCTCCTCGGCGGCCTCGTTGGGCGGGCCGTGGACCTCGGTCCAGGCCGCCCGCAGCTCGGCCAGCCGGTCGGTGTCGGTGGCGCTCATGGGTTCCTCCTCCGCGGGGTCATCGGGGTCGCCTCGCCGTCCGCCGTGCGCCGGCCGCCGCTCACGCCGTGAGCTCCACGCCGAACGTGGCCGCCACCCCGGGCAGCGCCGGGAAGCGCTCCATCACCGACGGGTCGTGCCCGGGGACGACGACGCCGTCGGCGCCGGCGAGCGTGCGGACCGCGTGGTAGGCGCGGTACACGTCGCCCAGGTTCTTGAAGACGGCGAACGGGCGCTCGCGGACGAGCTCGTCGTCGTAGTGGACCGCGTCGGAGGCGAGCACGAGGCGGCGCCCGCCGGGGATCGCCACCTCGAGCACGAGCTGGCCGGGCGAGTGGCCGCCGACGACGAGCGCGCGCACGCCCGGGGCGATCGGCGCCTCCTCCTCGATCAGGTCGACCCGCCCCTCGGCGGCGGCGCGGCGCACCGCCTTCAGGCCGGTGGGATCGGTGTGCTCGGCGAACTGCTCGCGCGCGGCGACCGGGTCGGTCGTCCAGAACTCGAGCTCGCGGCGCGCGACGCTGATGCGCGCCGCCGGGAAGGCGTCGACGTTGCCGATGTGGTCGTAGTGCAGGTGCGTGAGCACGAGCCGTCGCACGGTCGCCGGGTCGACGCCGAACTGGGCGAGGGCCTCGACGGGCGGGATCAGGCACCGGCGCCCCATGCGCTCGCCCAGCACCGGGTCGAAGCCGCAGTCGACGACGATCGGCCCCTCGCCGCCGTCCTCCTCGACCGGCTGCAGCACCCACAGGTAGTAGGCCATGCCCAGCGGGCCGTCGGGCTCGCCGTAGGAGGACCAGCGGTAGTAGGCGTGCTCGAGCGTGGTCTCGCGCTCGGCGTAGCGCAGGGCCGCGACCCGGTAGGTCGCGGACGGCGCGGTGGCGCTCACGCCGCCGACGGCGCCTGCGCCTGGACGTGCCCGTGCTCGCGCAGCACGCCCTCGGCGGCGCGCATCGACTCCAGCGCCGCGGGCACCCCGCAGTAGATCGCCGCCTGGAGCAGCGCCTCCTGGATCTCCTCCGCGGTGACGCCGTTCGTGAGCGCGCCGCGGACGTGCACCTCGAGCTCGTGGCGGCGGTTCAGCGCCGTGAGCATCACGATGTTCAGGAGGCTGCGAGTGCGGCGGTCCAGGCCGGGCCGCGACCACACCGAGCCCCAGCAGTACTCCGTCACCAGCTCCTGCAGCGGGCGGGCGAACTCGCTGGCCTGCGCAAGCGACCGGTCGACGTGCTCGGCGCCCAGCACCTCGCGCCGGGTTTCGAGGCCGGTCTCGAGCATCGTCTTCTCGGTCATGTGGCTGGACGTCCCCTTTGGTTCGGCAGCGACCCACGAATTGTCTGACAAACATACGGGATAGCGCTGCGCCGAGGAAGGGCGGGCGGGCGCCGGCCCGGGACCGACCTCTACAGTCGCGGGGATGGACGACGCAGACGTGATCGTGGTGGGCGCGGGCCCGGTGGGACTGATCAGCGCGCTGGGCCTGGCGCGCTCGGGCGTGCGGGTGCAGGTCCTCGAGGCGGCCCCGGAGATCGAGGACTCGCCGCGGGCGATCGTCTACCACTGGACGGTCCTGGAGGAGCTGGACCGCCTCGGCATCCTCGGCGACGTCGAGGCGCGCGGCTTTCGCAAGGACGACTACGCCTACCGCGTGTACGCGACGGGCGAGTCGATCCCCTACTCGATCTCGCTGCTCGCCGACGAGACGCCCTACGCCTACAACATCCACCTCGGTCAGCACGAGCTGGCGGCGATCGCGCTCGAGCATCTGCGCCGCCTGCCCGGCACCGACGTCGCGTTCGGCGCGCGGGTCTCGGCGATCGCGCAGGACGCCGCGGGCGCGACGGTGACCGTGGAGACCGCGGAGGGCGCCCGGCGGCTGCGCGCCGGCTGGGTGCTGGGCTGCGACGGCGCGAGCAGCACGGTGCGCAAGCTGCTCGGCATCCCGTTCGAGGGCTTCACGTGGCCGGAGCGATTCGTCGCCACCAACGTCCGCTACGACTTCGAGCGCCACGACGGCTTCGCCCGCGCGACGTTCCAGATCGATCCCGTCCACGGCGCCGTGATCGTCAAGATCGACACGGACGGGCTGTGGCGCGTGACGTACTCCGAGGACGACGCGCTGCCCGAGGCGACCGTCGGCGAGCGCGTGCCCGACCACTTCGCGGCGCTGATGCCCGACCGGGAGCCCTACGAGCTCGAGCGCTTCACGCCCTACCGGATGCACCAGCGCGCCGCCGCCCGCTTCCGCGACGGCCGCGTCCTGCTGGCCGGCGACGCCGCCCATGCGACGAACCCCACCGGCGGTCTGGGCCTGACGAGCGGGCTGTTCGACGCGTTCGCGCTGCGCGAGGCGCTCGCCGCCGTCGTGCTCGAGGGCGCCGACGACGCGGTGCTCGACCGCTGGGCGCACGAGCGCCGGCGCGTGTTCGTCGACGTGACGTCTCCGGCGGCCAGCGAGAACAAGCGCGTCCTCTACAGCGAGCCCGACCCCGATCGCCGCGCCGCCGACCTGGAGGCGATCCGCGCCACCATCGCCGACCCCGACCGGCTGCGCGAGCGCCTGAAGTTCACCGAGCGGCTGCGCACGCCGGTCTCGGCGCTGCTGGGCTGATCGACGACCGGCGGCGGCGCCGCCCGCCCCGCGCGAGGTCGCTCCGCTCATCGCCGCCCCCCGATGCGCCGAACGGCCGCGGCGCCCGTGACCCCGCCGCGCGCCGAGGCCGCGGCGACCGTCCGCGCGCGACGCGACCAGGCCATCGACACCGCCGCGCGGCGGCCCGGGCGGATCCGCAGCCGACGCGTGCGCAGCGGGACGCCGCGCCGATCGCGCAGCTGGACCAGGGTCCTCGCCGCGGCGGCCCGGAACGCGATCCGCACCCGATCCCCGCGCCGGCGCGCGGTCAGCCCGCGCGGCCGCGCCGGCCCCCGCGCGGTCGCGATCGCCGGGAGCGCGCGCCCGTCGCCGTCGCGCACGAAGAGCGACGCCGCCGCGTCGTCGGCCACCCGGACGGTGACCGGCGCTCCCGGCGCCGCCCCGGCGAGCGGCACGACGACCTCGCGGGCCCCGTCGGCGCCCACCGCGCGGGCCACGAGCGCCGCCCCCGGCTCCGGCGCGCCGGCCACGGTCACGCTCTCGCCCGCGACGAGCGGGCCGCCGCCGAGCTGCGCGAGCCCCGGCGCGCTGGCCGCCGGCCGCCCCGGCCCGCCGTCGAGCGTCACCGCGCCCGGCCGCCCGAGCGTTCCGGCCGCGAACGCCGCCCGCAGCGCGCCCTCGTCGCAGAAGGCCACCGCCACCTGCTCGCCCAGCCAGTCCGCGCACGTGGTGTCGACGCCCGCCGCCGCCGTGCGCACACCGGCCACCGGCGGCCCGCTCGACCGCGCCCGCGCGTCCCACTGGCGCCCCGGGCTGCGCGTGGCGCCGGGCAGCCCCCAGCGCCCCGCCCAGTCGGTGAACCCGTCGCCGAGCGCGAGCGGCCGCAGCGCCGCCGGGTCGTCGTCGGCGCCCCACCGGCGCGCCCCGTCGTGGCCGCCCTCGGGCAGCAGGCCGGCCGGCACCGGGCCGCCCGCGCCCCGCTGCCGGCAGCCCAGCACGTACCGGCCGACCGCCCGCCCCGCGACCCCGGCCAGGCCGAACGCCGCGGCGCCCCGGTCGCGGCAGCGCATCGGATAGGAGGCGTGCGTGCCCGCCGCGACGTAGACGTGCGGGCGCGTCGCGCCCGGGCCGGCGCAGGACCCGGCCCGCGCGTCGCCATCGCACGACAGCGCCGCCCGCAGGTACCGGCGCGGCGGCCCGGCGTGCGCGGCGTACGCGACCCAGTCGAACGTGCGCGGGTCGGGATCGTCGGCGCGCACCGCCACCGCGACGCCCTCCCAGTCGCCCTCGTGGTCGGTGTCGAGCAGCCGGCCGGGCCCGGGCAGCCCGGCGACCGAGTACGGCGCGTCGCTGTAGCGGTACAGGAGCCAGTAGTCCAGGACGGCGTAGCCGCCGAGGCGGAACGCGCGGTGGTGGATCGCCGCCGCCGGACCCGCGTCGCAGTCGTGCAGCGGCCCCGCGCACGCCGGGTCGGGCGATCGCGCCCGGCCGGGCGGAGTCGTCACGCCGTCGGCCCCGAGGTCGAGGACCGCGTCGGCGCGGTCGGCGGCGCGCAGGGAGGCCGGGCCCACCACCGGCGTCGAGGTGCCGGGCGCGCAGCGATCCGGGCGCTCGGGCAACGGGCGCGCCGGGCGGCAGACCGCGTGCGCGGGCCGGCCGCCGATCCGCTCGCCCAGGAGCGCGGTCGCCGCCAGCGGCCGCCACCGCTCGCTCGCGTCGAAGTACAGCCGCGGCCGGAAGCGTCGCGCGACCCCGCCCGCGTCCGGCGCGGCCACGTCACGAGCCGGCCGGGGCGCGTCGCTCGCGGGCGCCGCGTGCTTGCCGGGCCCGTCGCACCAGCCGCCCGCCGCGATCGCCCCGTCCGCGAGGCCGCCCGCGTCGAGCACCGCGCTCGCCCCCGGCGCCGCGAGGGTCGCGCCCACGACCCGCTGGACCCCGCCGGGATCGATCAGCGTCAGCGACACCGCGACCGGCGGCCCCGGGTCCGCGCCGTGGTCGGCGTAGAGGCAGACCCCGTAGGCGAGCCGCCGCGCCCGCGAATCGGTCAGCACCTCCTCGCCCGGACCGCGCGTGACGTCGCGCGACAGCTCGGCGCCGGGAATCCCGTCCGGGTCGCCGTACCAGGCGCGGCGGCCGCGCCCGTCGAAGACGTGCAGGTCAACGTCGGCGTCCGCCGCCGACCACGTGAGCCGCGCCCGCTCCACGCCCTGCGCGCCCGCCGGCGCCGCGAGCGCCAGCAGGGCGGCGATCGTCGAGAGGAGCAGGAGCGCGGGCATCCGCCGAGGTATGTCACGCCGCCCCTCGACCACGGCCGATCTGCGCAGTTTCGGCACAGATCCGTCTCGAACGCTCAGCAGGAGAGGAGCGAAGCGGCGCCGAAGCCCGCAGACGTGCTGTCGGCCCTGATGATGTTCCGTCGCGCCGCGCAGGCCTTCCGCATCGCGGTCCGCGAGCAGGAGTTCCTCTCGATTCTGAGCGTCGGGCTCGGGCTGGTGATCAGCGGCACGCTCGCCTACGCGCTCGGCGAGGGCTGGAGCGTGATCGACGCCGTCTACTTCGCGGTCGCCACGCTCACCACCAGCAGCATCGCCGACCCCGACCTCGAGCTCACCAGCGGCTGGCTGAAGCTCTTCACGGTCTTCTACGTCATCGTCGGCATCGGGATCGTCGTCGAGATCCTGCGGCGCTTCGCGGTCGCCGCGGTGACCGTCCACCAGCGCGAGCAGGCCGAGAAGGCCGCCCGCAAGGCCGATCGCTAGGCGATCTCGAGCTCCATCCCCTGCAGCCCGCGCAGGTCGGCCACCCGCTGCGCCTCGGCCTCCACGTCGCCGCGGCGCAGGCGCGCCAGCGACTCGACGGACACCGTCAGCGTGCGCCCGCTCGCCTTCGCGCGCCACAGCCCGGCCAGGCGGCCGTCGCGCAGCACCACCCCGGGGCTGGCCACCGGCCGGAACAGGCGCTTGCGGACGCCCTCGTCGGGCGCCAGCACCGTCCGGTTGACCTTCTGCAGGAGCGGGTCGCCGGGCGGGAGCAGGCGCAGGCCGCTCGCCGCCGGCGGGTCGGCGAGCGCGTCGGCGTCGGCGCGCAGCAGCGCCCCGCCGCCGGGCGCGTCGGCCAGGTCGCCGGCGGCCGCGTCCCACAGGCGCCGCGCGTGCGGGCGCGCCAGTCCCGCCCACTCGGCGAAGTCGCTCGGCGTCGCGGGGCCGTAGAACCGCAGGAACCGGCGCACCGCCTCGGCCGGGTCGGGCGCCGCGCCGGGGTCGTCGAGGACGTAGCGGCGCTGGTCGTCGAGGCGGGCGCCGGCGGCCACGGTCGCGAAGCGCCACAGCATCGGCGCGACGTGATGGCTCTCGCAGCCGCGACACCACGGCAGCAGCTCCGGGCGCACCCGCTCGCGCATCGCCTGGTGCAGCGCGACGCGGTCCAGCGCCGCCCCGCCCCCGAGCGCGTCGGCGATCGCGGCGGAGACCTCCTCGAGGGCGGCCGTCGGCGCGATGTCGTGCTCGGCCGACAGCTTCTGGACCTGCCGCCCGAGCTGGGCGCCCAGCTCCGCGTCGTCGCTGGCCAGCAGCGCGCGCCCGTAGAGCGCCCAGTCCGCCCGCGGCACCGCGTGGATCGCGCCCCGGATCACGTGCGCCATCACGATCTCGTCGCCGGCGTCGACGGCGGCGGCGAACCCGTCCGGCGTCACCGCGTCGCTGCGGGCGGCGAGCGCCAGCAGCGCGGCGTCGCGGGCGAAGTCCGAGGCCGGGCAGGCGGCCGCCTCGGCGAGCGGGCGCGCCTCGCGCGCGGCCAGCCCGCTGCGCGCGACCCGGAAGGCGAGAACGAGCTCGTCGTCCACGCCTCCATGATCGCGCGCCGCGGCCGCGCGCGTCGGCTCGGCCTACGGCACGAGCACGATCTTGCCCGCCGCCGTGTTCTGCCGGCTGTCGCGCACGGCGGCCGCGGCGTCGGCCAGTGGGTAGGACGCCGTCGCGATCGTCAGCGTGCCGTCGGCGAGCAGGTCGACGATCTCGCCGCGGGCGCGGTCGCGGACCTCGGTGCCGGGGTCGGCCCCCGGGAACCCGCCGAGGACCTTGAAGCCGAGGTCGGCCGACGGCATCGCAGCGATCGTGACCAGGCGGCCGCGGTCGCGGGCGAACTGCACCGACGTCTCGATCGCCTCGTCGGTGCCGACGCAGTCCAGCGCCACGTCGACGCCGTCGGGCGCGAGCGCGCGGATCCGCTCCGCCAGCCCGTCGCCGTAGGCGATCGGCTCGGCGCCGAGCGCGCGCAGCGCGTCGTGGTTGGCGGGCCGGGCGGTGGCGATGACGCGCGCGGCGCCGCGCGCCCGGGCGAGCTGGATCACGGTGCGGCCCACGCCGCCGGCGCCGCCATGGACGAGGACGACGTCGCCGTCGCCGACATCGCCCGCCGCGAGCATGTGGACCGCCGTCACGCCCGTGGCCATCGCCCCGGCGCCGGCCTCCCACGAGACGCTCGGCGGCTTGGGGAAGCAGCTCGACGCCGGCACGACGATCCGGCTCGCCCACGCGCCGGAGGCCGGGTAGACGATCACCTCGTCGCCGGCGGCGAGCGGGCCGCGCGGACCGTCGGCCCCGCCCGGTCCCACCTCGGCGATCACCCCGGTCGCCTCCAGGCCGACCCGGCGGGGAAGCGCCGCGGGATCGGCGCCCATCCTCCCGCTGAACAGCTTCCAGTCGATCGGGTTCAGAGCGGCGGCGCGGACGTCGACGACGACCTCGCCGGGCCCGGGCGCGGGGACCGCGACCGACTCCAGCGCCAGCACCTCCGGGCCACCGTAGGCGGTGGCGAGCACGGCAATCGCTTCGGACATGCGGCGATCCTGACCTGTCGGCGGGCGGAACCCGGGAACGGCGCGGCGCCCGCGACCGCGCGAAACCGGCAGACTGCACCGCCATGCGCTTCGGCATCTTCGACCACGTCGACGACCCGGGCGACGGCGCCGCGGTCCTGGCCGCGCGGCTGGAGCTGCTCGAGGCCTACGACCGGCTCGGCTTCCGCGGCTACCACCTGGCCGAGCACCACGGCACGCCGCTGGGCCTCGCGCCGTCGCCGCACCTGTTCCTCGCCGCCGCCTCCCAGCGCACGGCGCGGCTGCGGCTGGGGACGATGGTGTCGGTCCTGCCGCTGTACCACCCGCTGCGCCTGATCGAGGAGGTCGCGATGCTCGACCACCTCACCGGCGGGCGCCTGGACCTCGGCGTCGGGCGGGGATCGTCGGCGATCGAGACCGGCTTCTACGGGGTGCCGGGCGAGGAGACGCCGGCCCGGTTCGCCGAGCAGCTCGAGATCCTGCGCCTGGGCCTGGCGTCCGAGCGGCTGACCTACGAGGGGCGCTTCCACCGCCTCGACGACGTCCCGATGGCGTTGCGCCCGGTGCAACGGCCGCATCCGCCGCTCTGGTTCGGCGCGCGCGACGGCGACCGCGCGGCGTGGGCGGCGTCGCAGGGGCTGAACGTGATGGCGCTCTCCCCCTCGACCGCGGTGCGCGCGATCACCGACCGCTACCGCGAGGCGTGGGCCGACGCCGGCGGCGCGCCCGACGCGATGCCGCTCATGGGCGCGAGCCGGCCGATCGTGCTGGCCGACACCGGCGCGGAGGCGATGCGCATCGCCCGCCGCGCGTTCGCCCGCCACGTCGTGAGCTTCGAGTGGGTGTGGAACGACGCCGGGATCCCGTGCCCCACGATCTACCTGTCCGACGACTTCGCCGACATCCACGCGGCCGGCGAGGCGTACGCGGGGACGCCGGAGGGCGCGGTCGAGTTCATCGCCGGTCAGGTCGAGCGCTCGGGCGTGACCTACCTCGCGCTCGACCTCGCGTTCGGCGACGTGTCGGTCGAGGAAGCGCTGCAGACGACCGAGCTGTTCGCCGCGCACGTGGCGCCCGCGTTCGCGGGCGAGGGGGCGCCGGCATGAGGACGACCGCCGACCTCGTCTACGCGCGCGCGGGTGACGTGGATCTCGCGCTCGACCTGCACGTGCCCGCCGACACGCCCGGGCCGGTCCCGGTCGCGCTGTACCTGCACGGCGGCGGATGGACGGTCGGCGCGCGCACGGACCGCATCGACGACCGCGTGGCGCCCGTGGTGCGCAGCGGGATCGCGGTGGCGAGCGCCAGCTACCGCCTCACCGGCGCCGCGACGTTCCCGGCGCAGCTCCACGACGTGCAGGCCGCGATCCGCTGGCTGCGCGCCAACGCCGCCTCCCACGGGCTCGACGGGACGCGGATCGGCGCCTGGGGCGCGTCGGCCGGCGCCCACCTGGCGCTGCTGGCCGCGCTCACCGCCGCGGAGCCCTCGCTCGACGGCCGCCTCGGCGACCACGCCGACGAGGACCGCTCGCTGCAGGCCGTCGTCGCCTGGTTCCCGCCCATCGACCTGCTCGGCATGGAGGTGTTCACGCCCGGGACCGAGGCGCCGCTGCCGCCGTTCGTCTCGGCGCTGCCGTCGCCGACGTTCGGCGCCCGCCTGCTCGGCGCCACGCGCGTGTCCGACGCGGCCGACGCCGCCCGCACCGCCTCGCCGCTCACCTGGGCCGCGTCCGCGCCCGCCGACTGCCGCTTCCTGCTGATGCACGGCGACCGCGACGGCCTGATCCCCGACGCCCAGAGCCGCCTCATGCACGACGCGCTGCTCGAGCACGGCGCGGACGCGGAGCTGCTGCTGCTTGCGGGCGCCAACCACGAGGACCCGCTGTTCCAGTCCCCCGCCGCGCTCGGCGCGGTGAGCGGGTTCCTGCGCGCCACACTGCGCGCCGGAGCCAACGACTGAGGGGAGGTTCGATGGGCGAGGTGGTCATGGCCACGGCGCAGGAGCTCGCCGGCTCGAGGACCCGCACGTGGTCGTCCCGGGCGACCGGGTGCTCCACCTGCGCTTCCGCGTGCGCCGCTGAAACGCGAACCGCCGCCCTCGCGGGCGGCGGCTCGAAGCGGTCGGAACGAAATCGGGGCGCCCGGATTTGAACCGGGGACCTCACCGACCCGAACGGTGCGCGCTACCAGGCTGCGCCACGCCCCGATGAGGGGGCTGAGTCTAGAAGATCGCGGGCGTGGTGGCGGCTCGGTCGTGGCTGGAGCGGCATCATCGAAGCGCGTGGGCGGTCGCGCCCGTGGGCGGTCGTGCGCCAGGGCCCGCCGCGGCGTCGCTCGCATCGCGAGTGGCGATTCAGCCCCGCTCAGCGGGGCTGAATCGCCATTCACGCCTTGGGCGCGCCACCGGTCACTGCAGCCGGGCCGCGGAGCCGCCGCCGCGCGCGTCGGGCGGCTCGGGCCCCGCGACGGGCTCAGCGCGAGCCGGCGACGGCCTTGTAGTACCGGACGGCCAGGCCGGTGATGAGCGTCTGGAAGGCGCGCTCGACCTCGATGCCCTCGCCGGCGGCCCACTGCTCCAGGCCGGCGTCCTCGATCTCCTGGGCCTGGGCGACCACGTCGTCGACGAGGTCGGGGTGGCGGTCGGCGAAGTAGGCGCCGATCGAGTACAGGCTCGTGTCGGTGAGCGACGCGACGAACTCGGCCGGGTCGCCGGAGGGCGCGGGCGCGCCGCCTGATGCGTCCGCCGCGGGGATCAACCGCCGCCGAGCCGCTGGCCGACACCGGTCACGGTGTCGGACAGGCCCTGCGTCGCCGCGCCGGCCGTGCCGGCGGCGCCGGCGACCGTCGCGCCGACCCCGTCGACGGTCTGCTCGACGGTCGACTGCACGGTCGCGGGGAGATTGCCGAGTCCGGACACCGGGTTGGAAGTATCCAGCACCGGCGGGCTCGGCGGGGGCGGGACGCTCGGCAGCGGGACGCCGTCGCCCAGCAGGCCGCCCGTCGCGGCGCCCACGGCGCCGGTGACCGGGTCGGCCGGGGCCGGGTCGGACGCGGCCGGCGCGCTCGCCGCCGGCGCGGTGGCCGCGGGTGCGCGCGGGGCGGGCGCGGTGCCGCCGCCGCCCGACCCGCCGCCGGCGCGCGACGGCTCGGTCGCCGGGCCGGCGGCGCCGTCGGGCGCGCGGTCGGCGCCGGCCGGCCGCTGCGCGGGTGCCACGGCGCCCGGATGCGTCGTCCCCGACGCGCGCCGGGCCGCGCCCATGTCGCGCGCCCGGACGCGGTCGCGCTTGGGGCGGGCCGCCTGCTCGCGGCCGCTCGGCGCCGGCGCGGGCGCGGGCGCGGACGTCGCCGCGGAGCGGGCCGCCACCGGACGCGCGGGCGCCGCCTCGCGCGCGGGCGCGCGTTCCGATCCGCCGTCGCCGTCGCCCACGCCGCCGATCGCCCCCGCCCCCACGCCGGCCGCCGCGATCGTCGCCGCCGCGACCGCCGCCTTCATCCACCCGGCCGCGCTCTCGCCCACCGGCGCGCTCGCCGGCAGCCACCCCGACAGCCCGCGCACGATCGCCGGCAGCGGCAGGAACGCCGCGATCCTCGCCCGCACGCCGGCCCGCTCGGGCACGAGGTCGCGCACGCCGGCCAGGCAGGCGGCGCGCCGACACGGCTGGCAGTGGGCGACGTGGCGCGCCATCGTGCGGCGGTCGCGCACGCCCAGCGACGCCTCCTGCGCGGCGGCGATGATCGCCTGCACCTTGCGGCAGCGCTCGCCGCTGACGAGCTCGCCGTACTCCTCGCCCAGCCGCCGGCGGGCGCGGAACAGCGTGGACTCCACCGCCGGGCGGGTCATCTCCATCTCCCGGCCGATCTCCTCGTACGTGCGCCCCTCGAGCTCGCGCAGCACGAGGATCCGGTGGTGGGTCTCCGACAGCCCGCCGAACGCGCCGCACAGGTCGCCGAGCTGCTCGCGCGTGAGCACGGCCGCGTCGGCCCCCGGGCGCACGGCCGCCGGCGCGGCGACCGACCCGTCCTCGCCGTCGAGCGGGACCTCGTCGGTGCGCCGGGCGCGGCGGAACTGGTCGATGCACGCGTTCTTGGCGATCTCGTAGATCCACGGCTTGAACGCGATCGCGCGGTCGGTCGCGCGCATGCGCCGCAGGGCGCTGAGGAACACCTCCTGGGTGACGTCCTCGGCGCGCTGGTGGTCCTTGACCATGCCGAGCACGTAGGCCGCGATGCGCCGGTGGTAGCGCTGGTACAGCGCCTCGAAGGCCCGGTCGTCGCCCCGCCGGGTCGCCTCGACCAGCTCGTCGTCGCCGGCATCGGCGCGGTGGTGGCCGCGCACCGGCATCAGCGTTGCTGCTTCCATACCTCTCCCGCCCAGGATCTCCCGCGCGGCACCCTACCCGAACGCCAGCGTTCACAAACATCAGCGTCCACATGACCGCCCTCACCGACCTGATCGCCGATCTCGACGGCCTCCTCGACGCGCCGGCGTTCGCCGACTACGGCCCCAACGGCCTCCAGGTGCCCGGCGCCGACGAGGTCGCCCACGTCGTCACCGGCGTCAGCGCCTCGGCCGAGCTGTTCGAGCGCGCCGCCGCGCTGGAGGCCGACCTCGTCCTCGTCCACCACGGGCTGTTCTGGGGCGAGCCGGCCGGGCCGATCACCCCCGCGCTCAAGCGCCGCCTGAAGCTGCTGTTCGACCACGACATGGCGCTGGCCGCCTACCACCTGCCGCTCGACGCCCACCCGGAGATCGGCAACAACGCGCTGATCGCCCGGGCGCTGGGCGCCGTGCGCACCCGCCCGTTCGCCGAGCACCGCGGCCGCGCGATCGGGCTCGTCGCCGAGCTCGACCCGGCGCCGGCGCGCGAGGAGCTCGTCGCCCGCGTCGCCGAGATCACCGACCGCGAACCGCTCGTCTTCCCGGCCGGGCCCGACCGGGTCGCGTCGATCGGGATCGTCTCGGGCGGCGCCGCCGACGACGTCGTCGAGGCGATCGAGCTGGGCCTCGACGCGTTCCTCACGGGCGAGCCGGCCGAGCGGATCATGGCCATCGCCCAGGAAGGCGGTGTGACGTTCCTCGCCGCGGGGCACTACGCCACCGAGACCTTCGGCATCCGTGCGCTCGGCGACCGACTCGCCGAGCGGTTCGGCGTGCGCCACACCTTCGTCGACATCCCCAACCCGGTCTGACCGCCGACGTTGAGGACGTCCACCGGGTGCGCTAGCGTCGCCGACACGGTCAATTCGAACCCAGAAGGGGGAGGCCCATGGCGATCCACCTCACGCCCACCGAGCTCGCGCGAGAAGCAGGTCTGGAGCGCCGAGAAGTGATCTCCAAGTGCGTCGAGCTGGGCGTGCCGATCTTCCAGGGCCGGATCGACAAGAGCCTGTTCATGGAGAGCATGAGGGCGGGCATGGGCGAGCGGTCGCTCGCTACCGAAGCACAGCCCTCCAGGGTCTGAATAACATCGGCCTCCTGACCGCCTATTCAGGAGAGGGACATGGAGGCCACCACCACCGCGACGCCGTCGGGGACCGGCTCGCGCACCATCGCCGACCTGCTGCCGCGGGCGGCGTCGATGTACGGAGGCAACCTCGCCGTCAAGCGCAAGACGCCTGACGGCTGGGTCGACCTGACGTTCGCCGAGGTCGGGGAGATCGCCCGGGAGGTCGGGCTCGGGATCCTCGACCTCGACGTCGCCCCGGGCGACCGGGTCAGCATCCTCTGCACCACCCGGCCCGAGTGGACCTACGCGTCGTTCGGCATCACCCAGGCCGGGGCGGTCGTCGTGCCGATCTACCCGACGAACTCGCCCGAGGAGTGCGAATGGGTCCTGTCGGACTCCGAGGCCGTGGCCGTGGTCTGCGAGAACGCCGACCAGGTCGCGAAGGTCGAGAAGGTGCGCGACCGGCTGCCGAACCTGCGCCACGTCATCGCGATCGAGCCGGCCGACGGCGCGATCTCGCTGGACGACCTGCGCGCCCGCGGTCGCGCGCGCGACCCGCGCGAGCTCGAGGCCCGCACCGCCGCGGTCACCCCGGAGGAGCCGTACACGATCATCTACACGTCCGGGACGACCGGGCCGCCGAAGGGCTGCGTCCTCAGCCACGGCAACTACCGCGCGATCGTCGACATGGTCAACCAGCGCGAGCTGTTCCGTGGCGACGACGACCTCGTCTACCTGTTCCTGCCGCTGGCGCACTCGTTCGCGCTGCTCATCCAGCTCGCGGCGTTCGACGGCGGCACGGCGCTGGCCTACTTCGGCGGCGACGTCAAGCAGATCGTCGTCGAGCTGTCGGAGGTCAAGCCGACGTACCTGCCGTCGGTGCCGCGGATCTTCGAGAAGATCTACGGCCTCGTCGCCGCGAACGTCGACGCCGACACGCTGGCCAAGGCGACCGAGGTCGGCGGCAAGGTCGAGGACCTGCGCATCGCCGGTCAGCCGATCCCCGACGAGCTGCAGGCCGCCTACGACCAGTTCGACGCGACGCTGTTCTCCAACGTGCGCGCCGCGTTCGGCGGGCGCCTGCGCGAGGCCGTCACCGGCGCCGCGCCGATCGCCAAGGAGATCCTCGAGTTCTTCTGGGCCTGCGGCGTGCCGGTGATGGAGGGCTACGGCATGACCGAGACCGCCACCGCCTCGACGGTCTCGACCCCCGAGCACCACAAGTTCGGGACGGTCGGCCGCGCGCTGCCCGGCGTCGAGCTGAAGATCGCCGACGACGGCGAGGTGCTCGTGCGCGGCGCGAACGTGTTCCAGGGCTACTGGCGCAACGCCGACGCCTCGTTCGGCTCGATCGACGAGGACGGCTGGCTGCACACCGGCGACCTCGGGTCGCTCGACGAGGACGGCTACCTGTCGATCACCGGCCGCAAGAAGGACATCATCATCACCGCGGGCGGCAAGAACCTGACGCCGGCGAACCTCGAGAACGACCTGAAGCAGTCGCGGTGGATCTCGCAGGCGGTGATGCACGGCGACCGGCGCCCGTTCCCGTCGATGCTGATCACGCTCGACGAGGAGACGATCGTGCCGTGGGCCCAGGAGCACGGCATCGAGGACACCTCGATCCCGGCCCTGGCGCGGCACCCGCAGGTCATCGCGCTCATCCAGGAGGAGCTCGACCGCGCGAACGCCAGGTACGCGCAGGTCGAGCAGGTGAAGAAGTTCTTCATCCTCGACCACGACTTCAGCCAGGAGACGGGCGAGCTGACGGCCTCGCTGAAGGTGAAGCGCAACGTGGTCGCCGAGCTCTACGCCGACCGGTTCGATGCGCTCTACGCTGACTGAGTGAGGACCGATCCCACGGACACCGGCGGGCTGTTCACGGGCCGCAGGCCCGGGACGGCCCCGGTGCGCTACCGCGAGACGCCGCGGCGGGGCTCGTCGCGGCGTCAGCGCGTCGACGAGGTGCTCTCGTGGGCGATCGCGGCGCTCATGGCCGTCGTGAACCTCCTGTTCTGGGGGCCGATCCCGGTGGCCGCGCTGTGGCTGGCGTCGCGCATCGGCGGCGACGGGGAGCGGATCTTCCTGGCGATCGTCGCCGCGTTCGCGCTGTGCTTGGCCGGCCTGATGGGCGGCCTCGTCGTGCTCAAGCGCCTCGACGCGCTGTGGATCCTCGTGCGCCGCGCCGCCGGCCACGACCAGCGCAGCGGGATCGTCGGGCCGATGTTCGCCGTCTGCGCGGTCGTCGGCGGCGTCGCGTTCACGATCTGGCTGGTGTTCATCGCCGGGCTCGGCTCGTCGATGATCCCCGGGCAGCAGTGACCGCGGTGGGCCTGCGCGACTACTACCGCCAGTTCGAGGCCGAGACGCCGGAGGAGGCCAGCCGCCGGCTGCGCGAGGAGGCCGAGGAGCGCCGGCGCCGCGCGCTGGCCCGCGTCGAGGCGGTCGACCTGTCCTCGACGACCTGGCCGCACCTGCCGCCGCCCGCGGTCGTCAACGCGGTGACGTTCGCGGCGCGGCGCGGCCTGCACCGCCCGCCCGACCCACAGGCCGGCGAGCTGCGGGCCGAGCTGTCCCACCACGTCGGCGTCCCGCCGGCGCGCGTGGTCGTCGGGTCCGGCGCCTCCCAGCTCCTGGCCGCCGCGGCCGAGGCGCTGCTGTCGCCCGGCGACGAGCTCGTCACGCCGTGGCCGTCGCACCCGCTGCTGCCGCTGCTGGCCCGGCGGGCCGGCGCGACCGCGGTCCCCGCGCCGGGCTTCGGCGTGCAGACGGTCCTCGACGCGATCGGCGAGCGCACCCGGGTGGTGGCGCTGTGCAACCCCAACGACCCGACCGGCGCGTGGCTGGACGAGGCGGCCCTCAGCGAGCTGCTGGGCGCGCTGCCCGAGCGGGTCGTCGTGCTCCTCGACGAGGCGCTGGCCGAGTACGCGCCGCGCACCGCGACACATCTCGTCGAGCGCTTCCCGCGGCTGCTGGCGGTGCGGACGTTCTCGAAGGCGTGGGGGCTGGCGGGCCTGCGGGTCGGCTACGCGGTCGGCGGGCCCAGCAGCGAGCCGCTGCTGGAGCGGCTCGCGCCGCCCGGCGGCGTCGGCGAGCTGGCCCAGGTCGGCGCCCTGGAGGCGCTGCGCGAGACGCGGCACGCGATCGAGCGGCGCGTGGCGGGTGTGCGCGACGAGCGCGACCGGCTGGCCGGCGAGCTGCGCGCCCTCGGCCTGGAGGTCGCGCCGAGCGAGGCCAACCTGCTGTGGATCGCCGCGCCGGGCCTGGACGGCGCCGGCCTCGCCGACCGCCTCGCGCGCGCCAAGGTGCTGGTCGCCTCCGGCGGCACGTTCGGCGACGACGGCCACGTGCGCGCCGCCGTGCACGAGCGCGCGAGCGCCGAGCGGCTGCGCGACGCGCTGGCCGCGGTCGCGGGCGCCTGAGCGGCGGGCGTCAGTCCTCGACGGACTGGCGCAGGAGCGCGCCGGTGGTCTGCTCGAGGATCTTGCGCCAGGCGCGCGTGGCGTCGCTCGCCTCCTCGCGGGCGGCGAAGTGGTCCATGACCTTGCGCACCCGGGTGGCGGAGATCTCGATGCCGTGGCGCTCCGCGATCCCCTCGAAGCGGTCGTAGTCGGCGGCCAGGCGCATCGTCACGGTCTCGAAGCCGTGGCGGGCGATGTCGACGCGCTTGGTGTAGTTCATGATCGACGTCTGGAACATCAGCTCGTCGTCGGGCTCGGGCTCGATGAGCAGGATGTCGACGCCGGGGTAGCGGTCCTCCCACTGGCGCGCCATCTCGTGCAGGCGCTGGTAGGTCATGAGCTTGAACGCCTGGAAGCCGATCTGCGGGAAGCCCATGTCCGACACGCGGCGCGGGCGCGTGCCGAACAGCGTGCGCACCTCGCGGCTGAAGTCGTTGACGTACGGGACGAGCGGGTTGACGACCACGACGAGCTTGGCGCCCGCCTCGACCGCGATGTCGAGGTTCGTCGTCGACACGATGCCGCCGTCGACGAGCTCGCGGTCGCCGACCTTCACCGGCTCGTAGACCATCGGCAGCGCGGTCGAGGCGCGCACGGCCGTGGAGATCGGGATGTCGTCCCAGCCGTCGGAGCCGAACACGATCCGCTCGCACGTGTCGAGGTCGGTCGCGGTCAGGTACAGCTCGGGGACGAGGAAGCGGAAGTCGTCGGAGCGATCGGGATCCGAGAGCACCGAGCGCAGGTAGCGCTCCAGCCCGGCGCCGCTGTAGAAGCCCGACGGCAGGCCCTCGCCGAGGCCCAGCAGCAGGTCCATCACCGAGATCGAGCCGATCTGGCCGGCCAGGTCGCGCACGAGCGCGGCGGCCCGCAGCGGCATGAGCGCGCCCTTGCGCGCCCAGCTCACGAGGTTCGGGCGCAGCAGCGTGCCGACGTCGATGTCGCGGAACGGCGTGTGCTCCTGCTGGTTGACGACGCGCATCATCTCCTCGGGGGTGACCCCGTTGGCGGTGAGCGCGGCGACGAACGAGCCGGCCGAGGTGCCGACGTAGACGTCGAACTCGTTGACCGAGCGGTTGACCGTCAGCAGGTCGAGCGCCCGCAGCGCGCCGATCTCGTAGACGGCGCCCGTGAAGCCGCCCCCTCCCAGCACCAACGCGGTCTTGGAGCGCTTGCGTCGGCGGCGGCGCTTGCCGCCCGACGCCCCGGACAGGGGGACGACGTTGCCCATGGCCCCCCTCAGTCTAGAGCCGATCCCGGCTCCGACCGGCGGTTTTCCGTCCAGTCGATCACTACCGTGACCGCAACCCCGGCTCCCGGGGCGTGTCTCCTTCATCGTGTTCCGACGCCTGATCCCCGGCCCGCTGCTCGCCGTGCTCGCCGTCCTCGTGGCGGTGCCCGCGCCGGCCTCGGCGATCTCCGAGCGGACCCTCGAGTCGCGGCTGTCGTCGCAGATGCGCCAGGCCGGCTCGGCCTCGAGCGCGTATGTGATGCGCCTGGACGGCGACAAGCCGGTCTACAGCCTGCGCGCCGACCGCGCCCTCATCCCCGCCTCGGTCAACAAGCTGTTCGTGACCGCGGCGGCGCTGCGCCTGTTCGGCCCCGAGGAGCGCCTGCCGACGACCGTCCTCGCCCGCGACGAGATCGACGAGCGGGGCGTGCTCGACGGCAGCCTGTGGCTGCGCGGCGGCGGCGACCCCGGGCTCACCGCCGAGCGGATCGCTGGCCTGGCCGAGGAGCTGGCCGGGCTCGGCCTGCGACGCGTCGAGGGCGGCGTGATCGGCGACGAGTCGCTGTTCGACGGTCTGCGCGGCTCGGCCAACACCGGCGGGCGCGTGGACTGGGAGATCGGCGGCCAGCTCGGCGCCCTGCTCATCTCCCGCGGCTACGCCGGGCGGAGCTGGCAGAAGCGCCCCGCCGCGGTGGCGGCCGACGCGCTGCGCACGGCGCTGAGCAAGGCCGGCGTGCGCGTGCGCGGCAAGGCCCGCGTGGGCCGGGCGCCCAGCGGCGCCGTGGAGCTGGCGAGCACGAGCTCGGCGCCGATGAGCGAGCTCATCACCCGCACGAACGTCCCGTCCGACAACTACTACGCCGAGATGCTGCTCAAGGCGCTGGGCGCCTACCACGGCGAGACCGGCAGCACCGACGCGGGCGCCGTCGTCGTCCGCGACGACCTCGCCGAGATCGACGTGCGCCCCACGATCGTCGACGGCTCCGGCCTGTCGCGCGGCGACCGCGCCAACAGCCGCCACGTCGTCACGCTGCTGGCGGCGATGGTCGGCGACGAGGACCTCGGCGACCCGTTCCTGGACTCGCTGGCGGTCGCCGGGCGCTCCGGCACGCTGCGCTACCGGATGCGCTCGTCGACGACGGCCGGTCGCTGCCGCGGCAAGACGGGCACGCTGCGCGACGTCAGCAACCTCGCCGGCGTCTGCGACACGCCCGGCGGCCGGGTCGCGTTCTCGATCCTCATGAACGGCGTGAACCCGTCGAGCGCGCGCGCCATCCAGGACCGGATGGTCAACGCGATCGCCAAGCTGCGGTAGGGGCGCGGGGCCGGGCGGCGAACCCCGACCCATGCTCACCGAGTTCCGGCAGTTCCTCCTGCGTGGCAACGTCGTCGACCTGGCGGTCGGCGTGGTGATCGGGGCCGCCTTCGGGGCGGTGGTCACGTCGATGGTCGAGGACCTCATCACGCCGATCGTGGCGGCGATCTTCGGCCAGCCCGACTTCTCGGACCTGACGTTCACGATCAACGACTCGGTCTTCCGCTACGGCTCGTTCCTGAACGCGCTGATCGCGTTCGTGACGATCGCGACCGCGGTGTTCTGGTTCGTCGTGCTGCCGATGAACCGGCTCATCTCGCGGTTCCGCAGCGAGCCGCCGGCGGACTCGCCGACGCGCCCGTGCCCGGAGTGCCTGAGCGACGTGCCCAAGGAGGCCCATCGCTGCGCGTTCTGCACGTCGCCGCTGCAGACGGCCTGATCAGCCCTCGATCATCTCCAGCAGCCGCGCCTCGTCGATGATCTCGACGCCGAGCCGCTCGGCCTTCTCGCGCTTGGACCCGCCGCCCTCGCCGGCCACGAGGTAGTCGGTCTTCTTCGACACCGCGCTCGTCACGCGCCCGCCGGCCGCCTCGATCCGCGCGGTCGCCTCCTCGCGCGTGAGGCCGGGCAGCGTGCCGGTGAGGACGAACGTGCGGTCGGCCAGCGGGCCCTCGCCGGGGGGCGGGCCCTCCTCCTCGAAGCGCAGGTAGCGGCGCAGGCGGTCGATGAGCGCGCGCATGTCGTCGTCCTGGAGCTGCTCCCAGATGACCTGCGCGGTCGCCGGCCCGACCCCCGGCGTCTGCGCGATCTCGTCGGGCGAGGCGGCCAGCAGCGCGTCGATCGTGCGGAAGCGCTGGGCGAGGTTGCGGCCCGTCACGACGCCGACCTCCTCGATGCCCAGCGCGAACAGCACGCGCCCGAACGGGACCTCGCGCGAGCGCGCGATCGCGTCGACGAGGTTGCGCGCCGACACCTCGCCGTAGCCCTCGACGCGCTGCACGTCCTCGGGCGTGAGGCGGTACAGGTCGGCGACGTCGCCGATGACGCCCTCGCGCAGCAGCCGGCCCACCTGCAGCTCCCCGAGGCCCTCGACGTCCATCGCCCCGCGCGAGACGAAGTGCTTGGTGAGCTGCCACTGCTGGCCCGGGCAGCCCTTGCGGTTGGGGCACTTGGTGAACACCGAGCCCTCGGGCTTGACCGTCGGGGTGCCGCAGTCCGGGCAGCGCTCCGGCGGGCGCGGCAGCGGCCCGCGGTCCGGGCGCTCGGCCACGTGCGGGGCCGGCGAGACCACCTGCGGGATCACGTCGCCGGCGCGCAGCACGATCACGTCGTCGCCCTCGCGCAGGTCCTTGCGGACGAGGTCCTCCTCGTTGTGCAGCGTGGCGAGCTTGACGATCACGCCGCCGACCTCGACCGGCTCCAGCACCGCGAACGGGTGCAGGTCGCCGAACTTGCCCACGTTCCAGTCGACGCGCAGCAGCTTCGTCACCTTCGTCGTCGGCGCGAACTTCCAGGCGATCGCCCAGCGCGGGTCGCGCCCGGCGACGCCGAGGCGGCGCTGCAGCTCGACGTCGTCGACCTTCACCACCACGCCGTCGATCTCGAAGTCCAGGGTCCCGCGCCGCGCCTCCCAGTCCAGGCACTGCGCGACGACGTCCTCCTCGCCGTCGACGACGCGGATCTGGTCGTTGACCGGGAAGCCGTGGTCGCGCAGCCACGCGAGCGCCTCCGAGTGGCGCGCGAACGCGACGCCCTCGACGGCGCCGACCCCGTAGGCCCAGAACGACAGCGGCCGCTGGGCGGCGAGCGCGGGGTCGAGCTGGCGGACCGTGCCCGCCGCGGCGTTGCGCGGGTTCATGAACGTCGACTCGCCCGCCTCGGCGCGGCGCTCATTGAGGGCCTGGAAGTCGGGCAGCGACATGTAGACCTCGCCGCGGACCTCCAGCAGCGCCGGGGCGTCGTCGATGCGCTGGGGGACGGCGGCGATCGTGCGCACGTTGTGGGTGACGTCCTCGCCGACCGTCCCGTCGCCGCGGGTGACCGCCCGCTCCAGCGCGCCGTCGCGGTAGCGCAGCGACATCGCCAGGCCGTCGATCTTCGGCTCGCACACGAACCGGAAGCGCGGGTCCTCGATCCCCTCGCGGGCCAGGTGGTTGCGCATGCGCGCGACCCAGTCGCGCAACTCCTGCTCGCTGCGGGCGTTGGCCAGCGACAGCATCGGCTGCAGGTGCTCGACCTTCTCCAGGCGGGTGACCGCCTGCAGCCCGCCGACCGTCTGCGTCGGCGAGTCGGGCGTCACGAGCTCGGGATGGGCCTCCTCGAGGCGCTTGAGCTCGTCGAAGAGCGCGTCGTACTCGTCGTCGCCGATCTCCGGGTCGTCGAGGACGTAGTAGCGATGCGCGTGGTGGCGAAGCTGCTCGCGCAGCTCGGCGGCCCGCGCGGCCGGGTCGGCCGCCGTCACTCCACCTCCCGCGCGGCCGGGGCGACCATCCGCGCGAGGTCGTAGCGGCGCAGGGCGTCCATGCCCGCCGCGTCGGTGAGGTCGAAGTGGATGGGCGTCACCGCGATGCGGCCCTCGGCGACGGCGGCCAGGTCGGTGCCGTCCTGGTGCTCGTAGCCGTGGTCGCGCCCGTAGATCCAGTACTGGCGCCGCCCGCCCTCCTCCGCGTTGAGCTTCAGCTCGTCGCGGTAGACGCGCTTGCCCAGGCGGGTCACCTCGACCCCCGACGGCTCGCCGGCCGGCACGTTGACGTTCAGGAGCGTGCCCTGGGGCAGCGGCACCTCGTCGAGGCGGTCGACGATCGAGGCGGCGAAGGCGGCGGCGGTGTCGAAGCGGTACCGGTCGCCGAAGCGGAAGTCCATCTCGCCGCGCGCGGACTGCTGGGAGACGGCGACCGCAGGGAGGCCGACGAGCACGCCTTCCAGCGCCGCGGCGACCGTGCCGGAGTAGCTGATGTCGTCGCCGAGGTTGGCGCCGTGGTTGATGCCGGACACGACGGCCTCGGCCTCGAAGCCGTCGACGAGCCCCAGCCGGGCCAGGCGCACGCAGTCGACGGGCGTGCCGTCGGTGGCGTAGCCGTGGGTGCCGTCCTCGAACTCGACCTGCTCGATCCACAGCGGCCGGCGCGTGGTGATCGAGCGCGCCATCGCGGAGCGGTTGCCGTCCGGCGCGATGACGACGAGCTCGATGTCGGGCACGCTCAGCAGCGCGCGCCGCAGCGCCTGGAGGCCGTCGGCCCAGATTCCGTCGTCGTTGGTCAGCAGAACCCGCATGGACATCCCAGTCTAGGAGCGGTCGCCGTAGTCGACGGACGCGAAGTAGAGCCCGTGCGCCGGCGCCGTCTGGCCGCCCTCGCTGCGCGGCCGGCCGGTCAGCAGGCGCGCGAACCCGTCGACGTCGCGCCGCCCGCCGGCCACCTCGAGCATCGTCCCGACGAGCGCCCGGATCATGTTGCGCATGAACGCGTCGGCGGTGATCCAGAACGCGAGGATGTCGCCGTCGCGCACCCACCGCGCGCTCGACACGATGCGCTCGAAGCGGACGTGGTCGGTCTCGGTCGGCGTGAACGCGGTGAAGTCGTGCGTGCCGGGCAGCAGCGCGGCGCACGCGTGCAGCGCGGCCTCGTCGATGCGGTGGGGCCAGTGCAGGGCGCGGCCGCGCTCGAACGGGTCGCGCTGGCGGCGGGCCAGCACCCGGTAGCAGTACGTGCGCGCGATCGCGTCGCGGCGGGCGTCGAACCCGTCGGGAGCGGGCCGGGCGTCGAGCACGGCGATCTCGGGCGGCAGCAGCGCGTTGACGCCGTCGAGGCGCTCGGGCGGCGGGCCGGGATACGAGGCGACCTGCCCCCACGCGTGCACGCCGGTGTCGGTGCGCCCGGCGACGGTCAGCGCCACCGCCTGGCGCAGGACGATCCCCAGCGCCCGCTCGAGCTCGCCCTGGACGGTGCGCTGCCCGGGCTGGCGCGCCCAGCCGGCGAACGGCGAGCCGTCGTAGGCGATCGTCAGGCGCGTGGTGGGCACGGCGCCAGAGCGTACGGCCGTTGTCAGATCCAGCTCGCTATGCGGGCTGGATCCGACAACGGTCAGCGGGCGCGGAGCGTCACGGCCGGGCGGGCCGGGAGGCCGGAGCAGCGATCGGGGGCGGCCTCGCGCGGGATCGCCACCGGGCGGCCGGCGCGCGGGCGCTGGGCGGTGACGGTCGCCGCGCCGGTGGCGCCGCGGGCGCGGATCCGCCACGCGCACAGCGTCCGCCGGGCGTCGGCGGCGCGCAGGCCGGCCACGCGCGGCACCGCGACGGCCGGCCCGGGCTGCGGCGGGCGCGAGTCGAGGGCGAAGCCGGGCCGGGCGCTGCGGCGCGGACCGCCGATCGCCCGCCCGGCGACCGGGGCGTCCAGGCGCACGGTGACCGGCTCGTGGTAGTAGGCGATCGCCGGGCAGGCGACGTCGGGGCCCTCGGCCGAGCGGATCGTGACCGACACGCGGATGACGCCGCGGCCCTCTCGCACCGCCACGCGCGGGCGGCCCTCGTCGCAGCCGCCGCCGATCCCCGGCTGGATCACGAGCGTGCGCGCCCCCGTGCCCACCCCGGCGACCGCCCAGTCCAGCGGCCGGTCGTGAAGGGCGGGCCCGGAGCCGAACCCGAGCGCGGCGAGGGCGACCGCGGCGAGCATCTCAGCCGAACCGCCGGCGCACGAAGCGGCGCACCGTCCACGAGGACAGCGCGTGCCAGCCCAGCAGCACGCCCGTGGGGACGAGCGCGATCGCCGGCCAGAACGTGCCGCCGCCGGTGAGCTCCCAGATGCCGATCAGGGAGCCGTTGACGACGACCACGGTGGCGCCGTGCGCCTTCAGCGCCATCCGGTCGAAGCGGTCGACGGCCGCGCCGAAGCGCTGCATCCGCTGCTTGGGCACGTCGCGCGTGAGGAGCGCGAGCTCCAGCTTGGACTCGGCGCGCTCGACGCGCTCCAGGCGCTGCTCGAGCTCCTCGACCGTCAGGCGGCCGTCGGCGTAGGCGCCGTGGAGCAGGCGGCAGCAGCGCTCGCGATCGTCATCCGAAGCGAGAACCCCAGCCATGCGGCCAGGGTAGCTGGGGACGCTCGCCCTGGGGGCTCGGTCCCTCAGCGGGTGTTCGCCCAGGGGGCGAAACCCACGGGGGACGCTCGCCCTGGGGGCTCGGTCCCTCAGCGGGTGTTCGCCCAGAGGGCGAAACCCACGGGGGACGCTCGCCCGGGGCGCTCGGTCCCTCAGCGGGTGTTCGCCCAGAGGGCGAAACCCACGGGGGTCCTCACACCAGCTCGAGATAGACCATCTCGGTCGCGTCACCCGCGCGCGGACCGAGCTTCAGGATGCGCGTGTAGCCGCCGGGCCGCTCCGTGTAGCGCGGGGCGACCTCCTCGAACAGCTTGGCGACGACGGCCTTGGTGTCCTCGCTGTTGTTGCCGAGGTCGGCCATCGCCTGCCGGCGCGCGTGCAGGTCGCCCTGCTTGGCCAGCGTGATGAGCTTCTCGACCTCGGGCTTGACCGCCTTGGCCTTCGCCTCGGTGGTCTTGATGCGCTCGTGCTCGATCAGCTGCTTGCTGAGGTTGCGCAGCAGCGCCTTGCGGTGCGCCGTGTCGCGGCTGAGCTTGTGACGGGTCTTCTGGTGGCGCATCTCAGTCCTCGCGGAGGCTCAGCCCGCGCGCCTCGAGCGTCTCGATGACCTCGTCGATCGACTTCTTGCCGAAGTTCGGGATCGCGTTCAGCTCGCCCTCGGACTTCGAGACCAGGTCGCCGACCGTCTGGATGCCCGCACGCTTCAGGCAGTTGTACGAGCGCACGCCGAGCTCGAGCTCCTCGATGAGGATGTCGTGCATCGGGCCGCCCGACGCGGCGGCGGCGCCGCCGGCGCCGTGGCCGTTGCCGGCCGCGGCCAGGCCGTCGGCGAGCTGACCGGCGGGGCCGGCCCGCAGCTCCTCGACGCGGTCGGCGTCGGTGAAGATCGCGAGCTGGCTGATGAGCAGCTCCGCCGCCTCGCGCAGCGCGGCGTGCGGATCGATCGAGCCGTCGGTCTCGATGTCGAGCGTCAGCTTGTCGAAGTCGGTGCGCTGCCCGACGCGCGCCTGCTCGACGGCGTAGGCCACCCGGCGCACCGGCGAGAAGATCGAGTCGATCGGGATGACGCCGATCGGCTGGTCCGGCGTCTTGTTCTCCTCGGCGGGGCGGTACCCGCGGCCGCGGCCGATCGTCAGGTACAGCTCCAGCTTGGTCTTCTTCTCGAGCGTCGCGATGTGGACGTCCGGGTTGAGGATCTCGACGCCGGCCGGCAGGTCGATGTCGCCGGCCGTGATGTCCCCCGGGCCCGTGACGACGAGCGGGGCCTCGACCTCGCTGGCGTCCGAGTGCATCTTGCAGACGATGCCCTTGAGGTTGAGGACGATGTCCGTGACGTCCTCCTTGACGCCCTGGATCGTCGAGAACTCGTGCGCGACGCCCTCGATGCGGACGCTCGTCACCGCGGCGCCGCTGAGCGAGCTGAGCAGCACGCGGCGCAGCGAGTTGCCGAACGTGTAGCCGAAGCCACGATCGAGCGGCTCGATCGTGAAGCTGCCGCGGTTCTCGTCGACCGATTCGCTGGTGATCCGGGGGACTTGGAAGTCGAGCATGGGGGCCTTACTGTCGTTCTCTGTGGGCGGCGCGGGGACAGTCCGGGCGCGCCGCGCTTCTCAAGCGGGTTACTTCGAGTACAGCTCGACGATGAGCTGCTCCTGCACCGGCGCCGCCACCTCGCGGCGCTCCGGCTTGCGCAGGACCTTGGCCGTCAGCGCGTCGTGGTCGGCCTGCAGCCACGCGGGCACCTGGCCGGTCAGCTCGGTGGCGTCGCGGATCGCGGCCTCGGCGGGGCTGCCGGCCTTGATCGCGATGACCTCGCCGGGGCGCACCTGGTAGCTGGGGATGTCGACGCGGCGGCCGTTGACCGTCCAGTGGCCGTGGCGGATCAGCTGGCGAGCCTGGCGGCGGGAGGCGGCGAAGCCGAGCCGCACGAGCACGTTGTCCAGGCGCAGCTCAAGCAGCGTGAGCAGGTTCTCGCCCGTGATGCCCTGCTGGCGGCTGGCCTTGTCGTAGTAGTTGGCGAACTGGCGCTCCAGGATCCCGTAGTAGCGCTTGGCCTTCTGCTTCTCGCGGAGCTGCAGGCGGTACTCGGACTGCTTCTGGCGGCCACGGCCGTGGTCGCCCGGCGGGTAGGAGCGACGCTCGACGCCGCACTTGTCGGTCAGGCAGCGCTCGCCCTTGAGGAACAGCTTCTGTCCCTCGCGGCGGCACTGCTTGCACTGGGGAGAGGTGTCTCGAGCCAAGGTGATCTCCTACACGCGGCGCCGCTTGCGGGGGCGGCAGCCGTTGTGAGCCTGGGGGGTGACGTCGCGCACGCCGGTGACCTCGAGCCCGGCTGCCTGCAGCGAGCGGATCGCCGTCTCACGGCCCGAGCCCGGGCCCTTGACGAAGACCTCGACCTTCTGGAGCCCCTGCTCCATGCCCTTGCGGGCGGCGGCGTCGGCCGTCACCTGCGCGGCGAACGGCGTCGACTTGCGCGAGCCCTTGAAGCCCGCGCCGCCGGCCGACTCCCACGCGATGACGTTGCCCTCGCGGTCGGTCAGCGAGACGATCGTGTTGTTGAACGAGGTCTTGATGTGCGCCTGGCCGATGGGGATGTTCTTCTTCGGCTTGCGGCGGCCCCGCTGGGGGCGCTTCGGTGCAGGCACTTACTTCTTCCCCGCCTTCTTCTTGCCGGCGACCTGCATGCGCTTGGGACCCTTGCGCGTGCGGGCGTTGGTCTTGGTGTTCTGGCCGCGGACCGGGAGGCCACGACGGTGGCGCAGGCCGCGGTAGCAGCCGATCTCCATCAGGCGCTTGATGTCCTGGGAGCGCTCGCGGCGAAGGTCGCCCTCGACCGTGAGGTTGCGGTCGATGGCGTCGCGGAGCTTGGCGACCTCGTCGTCGGTGAGGTCGCGGACGTAGGTGTCCGGGCTGATGCCCGTCTGGGCGAGCAGCTCGTTCGACGTGGACCGGCCGATCCCGTAGATGTAGGTGAGGCCGATCTCGACGCGCTTGTTCAGCGGGATGTTGATGCCAGCGATGCGCGCCATGGTCAGCCCTGCCGCTGCTTGTGACGGGGGTTGGAGCAGATCACGAGGACCGCGCCGTGGCGGCGGATGATCTTGCACTTCTCGCACATCGGCTTGACCGACGGTCGTACCTTCATGGTCCCTTTCGGCGTGAGAAAACGGGTGCGATCGCAGGCAGGGGCCCGCAAAACGCGCGACCGTTGAAGATAGCAAACGTTCCGAGCGGGGGCGCGTTCCGGCCGCCGGACCTGCTAGTCGACCGCCCGGCGGAGGAATCCGCGGACCCCCAAGGTACCGAAGATCGCGATCCCGGCGGCCAGCCCGAGCACGATCCAGCCGGCCCCCATGTGGGGCGCGTCGGTGAGCGCGCCGCGCATCCCCTCGCTCACGTACGTGACCGGATTGGCGAGCGTGAGGACCTGGAACCAGCGCAGCGAGACCAGCGACTCCCACGGGTAGAACGTCGCGCCGGTGAAGATCAGCGGCGTGAGGATGAGGCCGAACGCGACGCTGATGCGGTTGGGCGGCACGGCGGTGCCGAGCACGAGGCCCAGGCAGGCCCCGACGAGCGCGCCGACGACGAGCATCGCGGCGAGGGCGGGGATCGACGCGCCGGCGAGGTCGACGCCGCCGGGCAGGATCAGCTCGCCGAGCGGCAGGATCAGCAGGCCGCCGATGACGCCGCGGACGGTCGCGATCAGCAGCTTCTCGGCCGCGACCCAGGTGACGGGCAGCGGCGCGAGCAGGCGGTCCTCGATCTCCTTGGTGAACGAGAACTCGATGACGAGCGGCAGCGCCACGTTCTGCAGCGCGGTCAGCACGAGCGTCAGCGCGAGGATGCCGGGCAGGAGCTGGGCGCCGTAGTCGCCCTGGGCGGCGCCGATCTCCGGCAGCACGCGGCCGAAGACGAACAGGAAGAACAGCGGCTGCAGCAGCGACTGGCTGAGGAACGAGACCGGCTCGCGGCGGACCGTCACGTACAGGTCGCGCTCGCACTGGGCCAGGAACGCGCGGATCACCGCAGCTCCCGCCCGGTCAGGTGCACGAACACGTCCTCCAGCGAGCCCTCCATGCGCCGCAGCTCGATGAGCTCGCGCCCGGCGGCGCGCACGGCGTCGGCCAGCTCGCCGGGGCTCAGCTCGCCGTAGATGCGCCCGCGCCAGCGGTCGTCGTCGGGCGCGCCCTCGACCTTCTCGGCGCCGCCGACGGGCAGCGGCTCGCGGCCGGAGACGACGACCTCGAGCCCGTGCTCGGCCGGCAGCAGGCGCCGCAGCCCGCGGGGCGTGTCGAGCGCGATGACCTTGCCGTGGTCGACGATCGCGATGCGGTCGCACAGGCGGTCGGCCTCGGCCATGTCGTGGGTCGTCAGCATGAGCGTGACGCCCTTGGCGCGCAGGTCGAGCATCGCCTCCCACAGGAACAGGCGCGACTGCGGGTCCAGGCCGGTGGTCGGCTCGTCGAGGATCAGCAGGCGCGGCTCGTGCATGAGCGCGCGGGCGATCATCAGCCGCTGGGCCATGCCGCCCGAGTACTTGTCGACCTTGTCGTTCGCGCGGCCCTCGAGCCCCATGCGGGCGAGCATCTCCAGCGCGCGGCGGCGCCGCTCGCGGCGGCTCGCGCCGAAGTAGGCGGCGTGGAAGGCGAGGTTCTCGACCGCGGTCAGCGACCGGTCGAGGTTGCTGAGCTGCGGGACGACGGCGATCCGCTGCTTGACGGCGACGGGCGAGCGGCGCACGTCGTAGCCGTCGACGACGACCTGGCCGGCGGTCGGGCGCACGCGCGTCGTGATCGTGCCGATCGTCGTCGTCTTGCCGGCGCCGTTGGGGCCGAGCAGGCCGAAGATCTCCTGCTCGCGGACCTCGAAGCTGATCCCGGCGACCGCCTCGACGGGCGATCCGGGGTAGCGCTTGTGGAGGTCGGAGACCTGGACGAGCGCGTCGCTCACGCGGCCGCGCGAGCCGTGTCCAGATGCCACGGCGTGAGGATCCGCGGGCCCGCCGCGGTGACCGCGACGGTGAACTCGAAGTGGGCGGCCAGCGAGCCGTCCTGGGAGTAGATCGCCCAGCCGTCGCTGCCCATCCGCACGGCGTGGCGTCCGGCGGTCGTCATCGGCTCGATCGCCAGGACCATCCCCTCCTCCAGCAGCGGCCCGCGGCCGGGCTCGCCGAAGTTGGGGATCTGCGGGTCCTCGTGCATGTCGCGCCCGATGCCGTGCCCGACGAGCGAGCGCACGACGGACAGGCCGGCGGCCTCGACCGTCGTCTGCACCGCGTGGGAGATGTCGCCGAGGCGGTTGCCGACCTTCGCCTGCGCGATCCCGTCGAACAGCGACTGCTCGGTGACGTCGAGCAGCTTGCGCGCGACGGGCGAGACCGGCCCGACCGCGAACGTGCGGGCGCCGTCGGCGACCCACCCGTCGAGCGTCACGCCGATGTCGACGGACAGGATGTCGCCGCGCTCGAGCTTGTAGCCGCCGGGGATCCCGTGCACGACCATCGAGTTCGGCGACGCGCAGATCGACCCGGGAAAGCCGCGATAGCCCTTGAACGACGGCACCGCCCCCTGGGAGCGGATGTACTTCTCGGCCGCCTCGTCGAGCTGCTTCGTGGTGACCCCCGGGCGGATCTTCCCCTCGATCAGCCGCATGGTCCGCCGGTGGATCTCGCCGGCGGCCGCGATCTTCTCGATCTCGTCGGGGGTCTTGCGGATGATCATGCCGACCGAAGCCTAGTGCCCCGCGCAGCACGCGGCCGGGGCGCGGCATTCCGGCCGGGGGTGGTCGGAGAAATCGCTGTCATGCGACAACTTCTCCGATCACCCCCACGCACCTCTCAGCAGGGCGCGCAGCGGCGCCGACCCTAGATTTCGTCCTCGAGGCGCAGCGTCGCGAGCGTCGCGCGGATGTGGTCGTGCACCTCGGTGGGGGTGCGCGTCCCGTCGAAGCGCTTCAGCAGCCCGCGCTCGTCGTAGAAGTCGATCAGCGGGGCGGTCTGCTCGTTGTAGACCTCGAGGCGCTTGCGGACGGTCTCCTCGCGGTCGTCCTCGCGCTGGATGAGGCGGGAGCCGTCGATGTCGCAGACGTTGTCGTGCTTGGGCCGGTTCGTGTCCACGTGGTACGGGTGGCCGGCCTTCTGGCACACGCGGCGGCCCGACAGGCGGCGCACGACGACGTCGTCGGGGACGTCGACGAGCAGCGCCGCGGTCAGCGAGCGGCCGAGGTCCTTCAGCGCGGTCTCCAGCGCCTCGGCCTGCGGGCGCGTGCGCGGGAAGCCGTCGAGCAGGAACCCGTCCTGGGCGTCCTCCTCGTCGAGGCGGGCGACGATGACGCCGATGATCACGTCGTCGGGGACGAGCTCGCCGCGGTCCATGAACTCCTTGGCGCGGCGGCCGAGCTCGGTCCCCTCTTCGACGGCGGCGCGCAGCATGTTGCCCGTCGAGACGTGCAGCAGATGAAAGTCGTCCTGAAGACGCTCGGCCTGGGTGCCCTTCCCAGCCCCAGGGGGACCGAGCAGGATGACGTTCAGCTCCGACACAAGACGCGAGATCCTACTTCAAGAATCCTTCGTAGTTGCGCATCATCAACTGGGCCTCGAGCTGTTTCATCGTGTCGAGCGCCACGCCGACCACGATCAGCAGCGACGTGCCGCCGAAGTAGAACGTCGCCGACGTCTGGTTGATGAGGATCGTCGGCAGCGCCGCGACGGCGGCCAGGTAGAGCGCGCCCGGGAACGTCAGGCGCGCGAGGATGCGGTCGAGGAACTCGGCCGTGGGCCTCCCTGGTCGCACGCCGGGGATGAAGCCGCCGTACTTCTTCAGGTTGTCGGCCTGGTCGACCGGGTTGAACGTGACCGCGGTGTAGAAGTACGTGAAGACGATGATGAAGAACGACTCGCCGACGATGTAGGGCCAGTCGGACGGCGAGAAGAAGTTCGAGAAGTCCGTCGCCCACGGCTGGTTGATGAGCTGGCCGATCGTCGGCGGGAACGCCATGATCGACGCGGCGAAGATGACCGGGATGACGCCGGCCATGTTCACGCGCAGCGGCAGGTAGGTCTGGCCGCCCGACGTCATCCGCCGTCCGATCACCCGCTTGGCGTACTGGATCGGGATGCGCCGCTGGCCCTCCTGGATGAACACGACGGCCGCGATCACGGCGAGCGCCAGGAACGGCATCATCACCTGGAAGACCTGGTCGTCGCTGTTCCACCACTGCGAGATGCCGTTCGGCAGCCCGGCGACGATCGACGCGAAGATCATCAGCGAGATGCCGTTGCCGATCCCTCGCTGGGTGATCAGCTCGCCCATCCACATCAGCAGGATCGTGCCCGCGGTGAGCGACAGGACGATGAGGAAGACGGTGCCCGCGTTGAACGGCTGGATCAGCGGCGCGCCCGCGTCGTCGGTGAACGACTTGAACAGGAACACGTAGCCGATCGCCTGGCCGAACGCGAGGCCGACGGTGAGGTAGCGCGTGTACTGCGTGATGCGCTGCTGGCCGACCTCGCCCTCCTTCTGCAGCTTCTCCAGCGACGGCACGACGACCGTCAGGAGCTGCAGGATGATCGAGGCGGTGATGTAGGGCATGATGCCCAGCGCGAACAGCGCGATCCGCGACAGGCCGCCGCCCGAGAAGACGTTCAGGAACTGGAGGACGCCGCCGTCGCTGAACTGCTGCTGGCGGCGCAGGGCCTCGACGCCCTCGGCGCTGACCCCGGGCACGGGGATGTAGGCGCCGAGCCGGTAGAGCGCCAGGATCGCCGCCGTGAACAGCAGCTTCTTGCGGATGTCGGCGACCGTGAAGGCGCTGAGGATCGTCGAGAGCATTCGCCGCTCCAGGAGACTACCGGCGACCCGGCCCGGCGGGCATCAGGAAGCCCACCGGGGCTAGGCCTCGACGACGACGCAGGTGCCGCCGGCGGCCTCGATGCGCTCGCGCGCGCTGGCGCTGAACGCGTGCGCGTGCACGGTGAGCGCCTTGCTCAGGTCGCCCTTGGCCAGCACCTTGACCGGCACGCCCTTGCGCTTGGCGATGCCCGCCTTGGCGTAGTCCTCGAGCGTCACCTCGGCGCCGGCGTCGAAGCGCTTCTCCAGGTCGCCGAGGTTCACCGGCTGGGTGTGCGTGCGGAACGGCTCGAACGGCATCGACTTCTTCATGTGCGGGCCGCGCAGCTTGCGCATCCGCATGTGGATCGGCATCTGGCCGCCCTCGAAGTTCGCGCGCGACTTCGAGCCCGACCGCGCGCCGGCGCCCTTCTGGCCGCGGCCCGACGTCTTGCCGGTGCCGGAGCCCTCGCCGCGTCCGACGCGCTTGCGCGGGCGGCGGGAGCCGGGGGCCGGGCTCAGCGAGTGCAGCCCGATCCGCTCGTTCTCGTTCGAAGATGTGTCAGCCATCGACCTTCACCAGGTGACGGACCCGGTGCAGCATGCCCCGGGTCTGCGGGTTGTCCTTGACCTCGACCGTGTGGCCGATGCGCCGCAGCCCCAGCGACCGCAGCGTCTCGCGCTGCGCGTGGTTGGCGCCGTTGCGGCTCTTGACCTGCGTGACCTTCACCGCGCCGGCCATCAGGCGGTGACCTCCTCCGCCGTCTCGCCGGCGGACTCGGGCGCGGGCGTGTCGGCGCCGCCGTCGAGGCCGAGCACCGCGTTGACCGACAGGCCGCGAAGCTGCGCGACCTCCTCGGGGCGGCGCAGGGCCTGGAGGCCCGCGACGGTCGCCTTCACGAGGTTGATCGGGTTCTGCGTGCCCAGCGACTTGCTGAGGATGTCGTGGATGCCGGCGAGCTCGAGCACCGCGCGCACGCCGCCGCCGGCGATGACGCCGGTACCGGGCGAGGCGGGCTTCAGCAGCACGTGGCCGGAGCCGAAGATGCCGTCGACCTGATGGGTGATGGTCGAGCCGTGCTTGGGCACGCGGAAGAGGTTCTTCTTGGCCCGCTCGACGCCCTTCTGGATCGCCAGCGGGACCTCGTTGGCCTTGCCGTAGCCGACGCCGACCACGCTCTCCTCGTCGCCGACGACGACGAGCGCGGTGAACGAGAACCGGCGGCCGCCCTTGACGACCTTGGCGACGCGGTTGATCTCCACGACGCGCTCCTGGAGGTCCAGGCCGGCGGGGCTGACGGAACGATCGATCTGCATCAGAGGTCTCTTCCTAGATTGCCAGTCCGGCTTCGCGGGCGCCGTCCGCCACGGCCTTGACGCGACCGTGGTACTGGTAGCCGCCGCGGTCGAACACGGCGCGCTCGACGCCGGCGGCCTTGGCGCGCTCGGCGATGAGCTCGCCGACCCGCTTGGCCTGCTCCATGCGGCCCAGGCCGCGCACGTCGGCCTCGGTCCACTGGGCGGCGGCCAGGGTGCGGCCGGCCTCGTCGTCGATGAGCTGGGCGAAGACGCCGCGGTTGGAGCGGAACACGGCCAGGCGCGGGCGGGTCGCCGTGCCGACGACCTTCGCACGCACGCGGCGGCGACGCTTGAGGCGGCGCGCTTCCTTGGTGAGGATCGTCATGCGCGCTTCCCGACCTTCCGGGCGACGTACTCGCCCTCGTAGCGGATGCCCTTGCCCTTGTAGGGCTCCGGCGGCCGCTGCTTGCGGATGTTGGCGGCCACCTCGCCCACGAGCTGCTTGCTGATCCCCTTCACGACGATGCGCGTCGGCTGGGGAACCTCGAACTCGATGCCCTCCGGCGCCTTGATCGACACCGGGTGCGAGTAGCCGAGCGCGAGCTCCAGGTCCTTGCCCTTGAGCTGCGCGCGATAGCCGACGCCCTGGATCTCGAGCGTCTTCTGGTAGCCGTTGGTGACGCCCTCGACCATGTTGGCCACGAGCGAGCGGGTGAGGCCGTGCAGGGCCCGGTGCGGGCCGCGGTCCGTGGGGCGCGTGACGACGAGCTCGTCGCCATCCTGCGCGACCGTGATGTCGCGGTGGATGCGCTCGCTCAGCTCGCCGCGCGGGCCGTGGACCCGGACGACGTCGGGATCGATGGTGACGGTGACCCCCGACGGGACGGGGATCGGCTTGCGACCGATGCGGCTCACGTCACCACACCTTCGCCACGACTTCGCCGCCCACGCCCGCGCGCCGCGCGTCGTGGCCGGTCATCACACCACGCGACGTGGACACGATCGCCGTGCCCATGCCGCCCTGCACCTTGGGGATCCGCGACGCCGGGACGTAGTGGCGCTGGCCGGGGCGCGACACGCGCTCCAGGCCGCTGATCGCCGACTGGCGGGCGTCCGTGTACTTCAGGCGCACGCGGATGACCTCGCCCGGATGCTCGGCGGTCGGGGCCTCCACCTCGTAGCCGTCGATGTAGCCCTGCTCCTTGAGGATGCGCGCCATCTCGACCTTCAGCTTGCTCGACGGGATCTCCGCGGTCTCGTGCGCCGCGTGGATCGCGTTGCGGATCCGCGTCAGGAAGTCGGCGATGGGATCGGTCATGGACATGGTCGGGCTACCAGCTGCTCTTCGTCATCCCGGGGATGTAGCCGTCGTGCGCCAGCTCGCGCAGGCAGATCCGGCACACGCCGAACTTGCGGTACACGGCGCGAGGGCGGCCGCAACGGCGACAGCGAGTGTACTCCCGGGTCTTGTACTTGGCGGGGCGCGCCTGGCGGACGCGCTGCGAGGTCTTCGCCATGGCGTTCCTACTGGTCCTCTCGGGTGAATGGCATGCCGAACGCGGTGAGCAGGGCGAGCGCGCCCTCGTCGTTCGGGGAGGTCGTCGTGATCGTCACGTCCAGGCCGCGGACCTGGTCGATGGCGTCGTAGTCGATCTCCGGGAAGATGATCTGCTCGCGCACGCCGAGCGTGTAGTTGCCGCGGCCGTCGAACGACGTGCGCTTCAGCCCGCGGAAGTCGCGGATGCGCGGGATCGCGATGGACAGCAGGCGATCGAGGAACTCGTAGGCGCGGTCGCCGCGAAGCGTGACCGACAGCCCGACGGGCATCCCCTCGCGCAGCTTGAACGCCGCGATCGACTTGCGCGCGCGACGGACGTTCGGCTTCTGGCCGGCGATCGTCGCGAGCTGCTCCTGCGCGGCCTCCAGCATCTTGGAGTCCTGCTTGGCCTCGCCGACGCCCATGTTCAGCGTGATCTTCTCGATCTTGGGCACCTGCATGATCGAGGACAGCCCGAGCTGCTCCTTGAGCGCCGGGCGGATCTCCTCGATGTACCGGGTCTTGAGCCGGGCGGGTGCGGTGGGGGTGTCGGTGGCCATCAGTCGATCTGCTGTCCCGAGCGACGGGCGACGCGGAAGCGCTTCCCGTCCTCTCGCTTGATGCCGACGCGCGTCGGCTTCTTGTCCTTCGGGTCGACCAGCGCCACGTTGGAGATGTGGATCGGGCCTTCCCGCTCGATGACGCCGGCCTGAGCGTTCGGGTTCAGGGCCGACGGCTTCTGGTGGCGCTTGACGATGTTCAGCCCCTCGACGTAGACCCGCTGCTTGCGGGGCTCCACGCGCAGGACCCGTCCGGTCTTCCCCCGGTCCTTGCCGGAGATGACCACGACCTCGTCGTCGCGCCGGATCTTCAGGCTAGCGGCCATCGGGCTACAGCACCTCCGGAGCGAGCGAGATGATCTTCATGAAGTTGCGCTCGCGCAGCTCGCGCGCGACCGGCCCGAAGATGCGGGTGCCGCGCGGGTTGTTCTGCGCGTCGATGATCACGGCCGCGTTCTCGTCGAAGGAGATGTACGTGCCGTCGTCGCGGCCGAACGGCTTCTTCGTGCGCACGACCACCGCGGTCACGACGTCGCCCTTCTTGACCGACCCCTGCGGGTTGGCCTGCTTGACGGTCGCGGTGATGATGTCGCCGACGTGGGCGTAGCGACGGCGCGAGCCGCCCTTCACGCGGATCACGAGGATCTCGCGCGCGCCCGTGTTGTCGGCGACCTTGAGGCGGGACTCGTTCTGGATCACTTGGCGCGCTCCAGGACCTCGACCAGCTTCCAGCGCTTCGTCCGCGACAGCGGACGGCTCTCCTCGACGCGCACGGTGTCGCCCTCGTGAGCCTCGTTGGCCTCGTCGTGGGCGTGCAGCGTCGTGGAGGTGCGCACGATCTTCTCGTAGCGACGGTGGCGGCGCGCGATGTCGACGCGCACCGTGATCGTCTTGTCGGCCTTGTCGGAGACGACGACGCCCTGGCGGACCTTCTTGCGGCCGTGGACGTGCTCGACCGGCGCCTGCGGCGGGGTCTTCGGCTCGGCCTTGCGGGCCTCGCGCTCCTTCAGCCGGCGCGCGCGGCGCAGGCGCGCCTTGCGGGCACGCTCGGCCTGGCGCTCGGCGTGGCGCTCCTCGGGGGTCCGCGGCGGACGCTTCGAGGCCGCGAGGTGCTTCGCTTGCGCCCGCTTCTCCTTGGCGGTCAGGGGAGCGGGAGCCTCCTCGGCGGGGGCGTCGGCGTCGGTCGCCTCGGCCTCGGGCGCCTCGGGCTCGGTCGCCTCGACGGGCGTCTCCTCGTTGGTCTCTTCGTCAGCCATCAGATCTGGTTGGTGTCGATGCCGCGCTCGCGGGCCACGGTGAGGGCCCGTGCGAGCGCGCGCTTGGAGTTTCGGAGGCCCGCGGTGTTCTCCAGCTCGCCGGTGGCGTGCTGGAAGCGCAGGCCGAACAGGTCGCGGCGCGCGTTCTGGATGTGCTCGACGAGCTGGGTGTCGTCGAGCTCGCGCAGGTCACGTGCGGTCTGCGTCGCCATCACTCGCCGTCCTCTCGGGTCACGAACTTCGTGCGCACCGGCAGCTTGTGACCGGCCAGGCGCATCGCCTCGCGGGCCAGGGGCTCCGGCACGCCGGCCAGCTCGAACATCACGCGGCCGGGCTTGACCACGGCGACCCAGCCCTCGGGCGAGCCCTTGCCGGAGCCCATGCGGGTCTCGGCCGGCTTCTTCGTGTAGGGCTTGTCGGGGAAGACGTTGATCCAGACCTTGCCGCCGCGCTTGATCTTGCGGGTCATCGCGATACGAGCGGCCTCGATCTGGCGGTTGGTGAGCCAGCCGGCGTCGAGCGCCTTGATGCCGTACTCGCCGAACTGCACGGTCGTCTGCCCGCGCGACATGCCGGCGCGGCGCCCGCGGTGCTGCTTGCGGTGCTTGACGCGCTTGGGGGACAGCATCTAGCGCCCACCCCCCTGCGGGCCACGGCCACCGCCGCCGCCCTGGCCGCCGCGACCGCCGGGGCCACCCGGCCCACGGCCGCCGCCGCCCTGGCCGCCGCGCCCGCGACCGCCGGGACCGCCGGGCCCGCGACCGCCGCCCTGGCCGCCGCGCCCGCGACCGCCGGGACCGCCCTGGCCGCCGCGCCCGCGACCGCGCCCGCGGCCGTCACGGCCGTCGCGGCGATCGCGCCGGTCGCGGTCCTGCTGGGGCGCCGGGGCGTTCATGTCGGTGAGATCGACGCCGGTGAAGCCCTCGGGCATGATCTCGCCCTTGTTGATCCACACCTTCACGCCGATGCGGCCGAAGGTCGTGCGGGCCTCGTAGAAGCCGTAGTCGATGTCGGCGCGCAGCGTGTGCAGCGGCACGCGGCCGTCGGAGTACATCTCCGTGCGCGCCATCTCCGCGCCGCCGAGGCGGCCGGAGACCTGGATCTTGCAGCCCTTGGCGCCCGAGCGCATGGCGCTCGTCAGCGCGCGCTTCATCGCGCGGCGGAAGGCCACGCGGTTCTGGAGCTGCTCGCCCACCGACTGGGCGACGAGCTTGGCGTCCAGCTCCGGGCGCTTGATCTCGAGGATGTTGACCTTGATGGACTTCTGCGTCATGCGATGCAGGTCCTTGCGCAGCGCGTCGACCTCGGAGCCCGACTTGCCGATCACGATGCCCGGGCGCGCCGTGTGGATGTTGACCTCCACCTCGCCGGCGTCCTTGCGGATCGTGATGTCGCTCAGCCCGGCGTGCGAGAGCTTGCCGATGATGTGGCGGCGGATCGCGACGTCCTCGGCCAGGTAGTCGGCGAACTGGCGCTCGTTGAACCAGTTCGACTTCCAATCGTGGATGTAGCCGACGCGCAGCGCCTCGGGATGAACCTTCTGTCCCATTCGTTATCCCTTCGGCGTCAGCGTGATCGTGAGATGGCTCGTGCGCTTGCGGATCCGGGTCGCGCGACCCATGGCGCGCGGCTGGAACCGCTTGAGGGTCGGCCCCTCGTCAGCGTAGGCGGCGGCGACCTTCAGGTCGTCGCCCAGCAGCTCGTGGTTGTGCTCGGCGTTGGCGACGGCCGAGTCCAGCAGCTTGGCCCAGTCCTTGGCGACCGCGCGGGGCGTGAAGGCGAGGATCGCGCGGGCCTCCTCGACCGACTTGCCGCGGATGTGCTCGCACACCAGGCGCGCCTTGCGGGCGGAGGTGCGCACGTACTTGGCCTGGGCGCGGACGACCGGCGGGGCGGCGTCGGCCTCGGGCGCGGCGCGGCGGCCGCGCGGCGCGGCGGCCTTGGCGGGCGCCTTCCGGGCGGGCTTCTCCTCGGCGACGGGCTCCTCGGCGGGCGCCTCCTCCTCGGCCGGCGCCTCCTCGGCGACGGGCTCCTCGGCGGGCGCCTCGTCCTCGGCCTTCGCCTCCTCGGCCGCGGGCTTCTCCTCGGCCTTCGGCGCGGCCTTCTTGCGCGGCGCGCGCTTGGGCTTCGGCTTCTCGTCGGCCGCGGCAGCCTCGGTCGACGCCGTCTCCTCGACGGCGGCCTCGGTCTCCTGCGTCTCGTCGGGCTTCTTGTCGTCCTCGGCCATCAGCGGACCTTCCCCGAGCCGGCGTGGCCGCGGTAGGTGCGGGTCGGCGCGAACTCGCCGAGCTTGTGCCCGACCATCGACTCGGACACGAACACGGGCACGTGCTTGCGGCCGTCGTGGACGGCGATCGTGTGCCCGACCATCTCCGGGAAGATCGTCGACGTCCGCGACCAGGTCTTGATCATGGTCTTGTTGCCGGAGCTGTTCATCGCCTCGATGCGCGCCATCAGGCGCTCCTCGACGAACGGCCCCTTCTTGCTCGAACGGCTCATCGGTTAGCGCTTGCCCTTCCCACGCTTCCGGCCGCGCACGATGAGGCGGTCGGAGGCCTTGTTCTTCTTGCGGGTGCGGTACCCGAGCGTCGGCACGCCCCACGGGGTCACCGGGTGGCGCCCCGGCGTCGTGGAGCCCTCGCCGCCGCCGTGCGGGTGGTCGACCGGGTTCATCGCGGTGCCGCGCGTCTGGGGACGGACGCCCATGTGGCGCTTGCGGCCCGCCTTGCCGATCGTGACGTTCTGGTGCTCGGCGTTGCCGATGGTCCCGATCGTCGCGCGACAGGCGTCGGGGACCATGCGGGTCTCGCCGGACGGCAGGCGCAGCGTCGCCATGCCGCGCTCCTTGGCCATGAGCTGCACGCCCGCGCCGGCCGAGCGGGCGAGCTGGCCGCCGCGGCCGGGCTGCAGCTCGACGTTGTGGACGACGGTGCCGGTCGGGATCCGCGCGAGCTCCAGGCAGTGGCCGACGGCGATGTCGGCGCCCGGCCCGGACATGACCGTCATGCCCACGCGCAGGCGGTTGGGCGCCAGGATGTAGCGCTTCTCGCCGTCGGCGTAGTGCAGCAGCGCGATGTACGCGGTGCGGTTGGGGTCGTACTCGATCGCGGCGACCTTCGCCGGCACGCCGTCCTTGCGGCGCTTGAAGTCGATCCGGCGGTACAGGCGCTTGGCGCCGCCGCCGCGATGGCGCGACGTCTTGCGGCCGTAGCTGTTGCGCCCGCCCGACTTCGTCAGGCCCTCGACCAGCGACTTCTCGGGCTCGGTCTTGGTGATCTCGGCGAAGTCCGGGTACGTCGCGAAGCGGCGCCCGGGGCTCGTCGGCTTCGGCTTGCGGATGGGCATGGCCTAGGACTCCTCCAGCCCCTGCAGGCCCTGGAAGATCGGGATCGTGTCGCCGGGACGGACCTGGACGACCGCCTTCTTCCACGAGCGCGTCTTGCCGGACGTGTAGCCGCGGCGCTTGGGCTTGCTCTTGACGGACATCGTGTGGACGCCCACCACCTTGACGTCGAAGAGCTCCTCGATCGCCTGGCGGATCTGCGTCTTGTGCGCGTTCGGGTGGACGCGGAACGTGTACTTGTCGACCGACGCGAGCACGTAGCTCTTCTCGCTCACGACCGGGCGGATGATGATCTGCGTCGCGTTCATCGGGCACGCTCCGTGAGCTGGTCGAGCGCGGCGCGCGAGGCGAGCACGGCCGACGCGCCGACGAGGTCGGCGACGCCCACCGCGGCCGCCGGCAGCACCGACACGCGGTCGAGGTTGCGGAACGACAGGGCCGCCTTGGCCTCCTCGTCGGTCAGCACCACGAGGACGCCCTTGGGCTGGTTCCACTCGGAGATCAGCGCGGCGGCCTGCTTCGTCGACGGCGTCTCCAGGAACGGAGCCGGGTCGAGCACGGCCAGCGAGCCGCGGCCGGCGTGCAGCGACAGCGCGCTGCGCAGCGCGGCGCGGCGCTCCTTGCGGTTGACCTTGAAGGTGTAGTGGCGCGGCTGCGGGCCGAACACGGTGCCGCCGCCGGTCCACAGCGGGCTGCGGCTGGAGCCGGCGCGGGCGCGGCCGGTGCCCTTTTGGCGCCACGGCTTGGCGCCGCCGCCGGAGACCTTGCCGCGGGTCTTCGTCGCGTGCGTGCCCTGGCGGCGCGCGTTCAGCTCCGCGCGCACCGACTCGTGGACGAGCGGGCCGTGGAAGTCGGCGCCGAACGCGGCGCCGTCGAGCGCGACCGTGTCCTTGCCGCCCAGCACGGGGGCCTTGGGCTCAGCCATCGGTCCGCACCTCCACCACGCCGTTGCGCGGGCCCGGGACGGAGCCGCGCACCAGCAGCAGGTTCTGCTCGGGGCGCACGTCGACGACGGTCAGGCCCTTCTGGGTGACGCGCTTGTGGCCCATCTGGCCGGCGCCGCGGATGCCCTTCATGACGCGCGACGGGGTGGCCGACGCGCCGATCGAGCCGGGCGCGCGCACGTTGTGGCTGCCGTGGCTCTTGGGGCCGCGCTTGAAGTTGTGGCGCTTGATCGTGCCCTGGAAGCCCTTGCCCTTGGAGATGCCGGCGACCTTGACGACGTCGCCGACGTTGAAGGCGTCCACGGTCACGGTCTCGCCCACGGTCAGCTCGCCGGCCTCGTCGCGGAACTCGCGGACGTGGCGCAGCGGGGGCGCGTCGGCCTTCTTGAGGTGGCCGAGCTCGGCCTTGGACAGGTGCTTCTCCTTGGCGGGACCGAACGCGAGCTGGACGGCCTCGTAGCCGTCGCGGTCGAGCGTGCGGATCGCCGTGACCGGGCAGGGGCCGGCCTCGAGGACGGTCACGCGCTCGACGTGGCCGTCTTCGGCGAACACCTGGGTCATGCCGATCTTGCGGGCGAGGATGGCGGTCATTGCTTAGGCGAGACGGATCTCGATGTCGACGCCGGCCGGGAGCTGGTCCAGGCGCTGGAGCGAGTCGACGGTCTTCGGGGTGGGCTGGTGGATGTCGATCAGCCGCTTGTGCGTGCGGATCTCGAAGTGCTCCTGGGAGTCCTTGTCCTTGAACGGGGACCGGACCACCGCGTACACGTTCTTCTCGGTCGGCAGCGGCACGGGACCGGAGACGGTCGCGCCCGTGCGCGTCGCCGTCTCGACGATCTCCTTGGCCGCCGCCTCGATGGCCGAGTGGTCATACGCCTTGAGGCGGATGCGGATCTTGTTCTGCGCTGCCGTTGCCATGTGCGTCAGTTCGTGAAGAGGGGGCGGTTGGTGGGCCAACCGCCCCCTACATCAGCGAGTTCCTTTCCGGGTCTCCTCGGAGACCTACTCAATGACCTCCGTGACGACGCCCGACCCGACGGTCCGGCCGCCCTCGCGGATCGCGAAGCGGAGGCCGGCGTCCATGGCGATCGGCTGGATGAGCTCGATCTCCATCTGGACGTTGTCGCCCGGCATGACCATCTCGACGCCCTCGGGGAGGTTCGCCACGCCGGTCACGTCGGTCGTGCGGAAGTAGAACTGCGGACGGTAGCCCGAGAAGAACGGGGTGTGACGGCCACCCTCCTCCTTCTTCAGGACGTAGACCTCCGCCTTGAACTTGGTGTGCGGCGTGATCGAGCCGGGGGCGCACAGCACCTGGCCGCGCTCGATCTCCTCGCGCTTGGTGCCGCGCAGCAGGCAGCCGACGTTGTCGCCCGCCTGGCCCTCGTCGAGGATCTTGCGGAACATCTCGACGCCGGTGACGACGGTCGAGGTGGTCTCCTTGATGCCGACGATCTCCACGGTGTCGCCCGTGTGGATCACGCCCTGCTCGATGCGGCCCGTGGCCACCGTGCCGCGGCCGGTGATCGAGAAGACGTCCTCGACCGGCATCAGGAACGGCTTGTCCAGGTCGCGCTCGGGCTCCGGGATGTACGTGTCGAGCTGCTCGGCGAGCTCCACGATCTTCGCGGTGTACTCGGCGTCGCCCTCGAGCGCCTTCAGCGCCGAGCCGGTGACGAACGGGATGTCGTCGCCCGGGAACTCGTACTCGGACAGCAGCTCGCGGACCTCGACCTCGACGAGCTCGAGGAGCTCCTCGTCGTCGACCATGTCGGCCTTGTTGAGGAACACGACGATGTAGGGGACGCCGACCTGGCGGGCGAGCAGGATGTGCTCGCGCGTCTGCGGCATCGGGCCGTCGGCGGCCGACACGACCAGGATCGCGCCGTCCATCTGGGCGGCCCCGGTGATCATGTTCTTGACGTAGTCGGCGTGACCCGGGCAGTCGACGTGCGCGTAGTGGCGCTTGTCGGTCTCGTACTCGACGTGCGACGTGGCGATCGTGATCCCGCGCTCCTTCTCCTCAGGAGCGTTGTCGATCTCGTCGAACGAGCGGGCCTGGCCGCCGTACGTGTCGGCGAGCACCTTCGTGATGGCAGCGGTCAGCGTCGTCTTGCCGTGGTCGATGTGACCGATCGTGCCGACGTTGACGTGCGGCTTGCCGCGCTCGAACTTCTCCTTAGCCACTGTGCCTTTCTCCCTTTGAAATCTCGAACCGCTGGAAAGTACTGGAAATCGCTACGCGGGGACGGGCTCGCCCGAGCGCTCGCCGACGATCTTCTCGGCGATGTTGGGCGGAACCTCTTCGTATCCGTCGAACTGCATCGTGTACGTGGCGCGTCCCTGCGTCATCGAGCGCACGTCGGTCGCGTAGCCGAACATCTCGCTCAGCGGCACGCGCGCGGTCACCGCAAGCGCATTGCCCCGGCGCTCCTGGCCCTCGACACGGCCGCGCCGGCGTGACAGGTCGCCGATGACGTCGCCCAGGAAGTCCTCCGGGGTGACGACCTCGACCGAGAACACGGGCTCGAGCAGCACCGGCTTGGCCCGCTTGGCCGCCTCCTTGAACGCGAGCGAGCCCGCGATCTTGAACGCGATCTCCGAGGAGTCCGTCTCGTGGTACTTGCCGTCCACGAGCTTGACCCGGATGTCGACCATCGGGTAGCCGGCCTTCACGCCGGTCTCCATGGCCTCCTCGCAGCCCTTCTCCACCGCCGGGATGAACTCGGTCGGCACGGCGCCGCCCTTGATCTCCGAGACGAAGTCGAAGCCCTCGCCGGGCGCCGGCTCCATGTCGATGTAGACGATGCCGTACTGGCCCGAGCCGCCGGTCTGGCGCACGAAGCGACCCTCGACCTTCTGGGCCGTCCCGCGGATGGTCTCGCGGTAGGAGACCTGCGGGCGGCCGACGTTGGCCTCGACCTTGTACTCGCGCTTCATGCGGTCGACCAGCACCTCGAGGTGCAGCTCGCCCATGCCCGAGATCTCGGTCTGCCCGGTCTCCTCGTTCGTCTGGACCTGGAACGTCGGGTCCTCCTCGGCCAGGCGGCCCAGGGCGACCGACATCTTCTCCTGGTCGGACTTCGTCTTCGGCTCGACGGCGACCTTGATGACGGGCTCGGGGAACTCGATCGTCTCGAGCTTGATCGGCGCGTCCGGGGCGGCCAGCGTGTCGCCGGTGACGACCTGCTTGATGCCGACGCCCGCGGCGATGTCGCCCGCGTAGACCTCCGAGACCTCCTCGCGGTCGTTGGCGTGCATCATCAGGATGCGGCCGATGCGCTCGGTGCGGCCCGTCGTGACGTTGAGCACGCGGGAGCCGGCCTCGAGCTTGCCCGAGTAGACGCGGAAGTACGTGAGCTTGCCGACGAACGGGTCGGCCATGATCTTGAAGGCGAGCGCGGCGAACGGCGCCGAGTCGTCGGCGGGACGGGTCTCCTCGACCTCCTCGCCGCCCTTCTCGACGGTGCCCGTGACGGGCGGCACGTCCAGCGGGCTGGGCAGGTAGTCGAGGACCGCGTCCAGCAGCGGCTGCACGCCCTTGTTCTTGAACGCCGAGCCGCAGAAGACGGGCGTCAGCTCGATCGCGAGCGTCGCCTTGCGGATGGCGGCCTTGAGCTGCTCGGGCTCGACGTCGCCGTTCTCGAGGTACGCCTCGGCCAGGTCGTCGTCGAAGTTGGAGACCTCGTTGATGAGGTGCTCGCGCGCGGCGTCGGCCTGCTCGGCCATCTCGGCCGGGATGTCGACGATCTCCTGCTCCTTGCCGAGGTCATCCAGGTAGCGGATGGCCTTCATGCCGATCAGGTCGACGATGCCGATCAGGTCGGACTCGGCGCCCCACGGGAGCTGGACCGGCACCGGGTTGGCCCCGAGGCGGTCGATCATCGTCTGCACGGAGCCCTCGAAGTCGGCCCCGACGCGGTCCATCTTGTTGATGAACGCGATGCGCGGGACGCGGTACTTGTCGGCCTGGCGCCAGACGGTCTCCGACTGCGGCTCGACGCCGGCGACGGAGTCGAACACGGCGATCGCGCCGTCGAGGACGCGCAGCGAGCGCTCCACCTCGACGGTGAAGTCGACGTGGCCGGGCGTGTCGATGATGTTGATGCGGTGGTCGCGCCACTCGCAGGTCGTGGCCGCCGACGTGATGGTGATGCCGCGCTCCTGCTCCTGCTCCATCCAGTCCATCGTCGCGGCGCCCTCGTGGACCTCGCCGATCTTGTACGTCCGACCGGTGTAGTAGAGGATGCGCTCGGTCGTCGTCGTCTTGCCGGCGTCGATGTGCGCCATGATCCCGATGTTTCGGGTCTTCTCGAGCGTGAACTTGCGGGGCATGAAAGAAGGCTGACTGTCGGCGGGGTCTACGGCGTGATTTCGAGCAAAAAGAACGGGCCCAGCGGGCCCGCACACGACTCCGTCCTGATCGGCAACGAAGTCGCTATCTGGTCGAAGTCACCATCCGTGCGGGCGTGGGCGCTGCGCTGATTGGGCACCAGTCCGCAGCGGCAGAGGACGATAGCAAAAAGCGCGATCGGCCCCAGGGTGCGATCCCCCGCTCCGCCCGATGACGAAGCGGGACGCGGGAACGGCTACCAGCGGTAGTGCGCGAAGGCCTTGTTGGCCTGCGCCATCCGGTAGATGTCGTCCTTGCGCTTGTAGGCCCCGCCCTGCTGCTGCTGGGCGTCGAGCAGCTCGTTGGCGAGACGCTGCGCCATGGTCTTCTCGCGGCGCTGGCGCGCGAACTCCACGAGCCAGCGGACGGCGAGCGTGCGGGCCCGGCGCTGGGGCACCTCGACGGGCACCTGGTAGGTCGCGCCGCCGACGCGGCGGGAGCGGACCTCGAGGACCGGGGTGAGCGCCTTGATCGACTGCTCGAGGGCCTCGACGGGATCCTTGCCGGTGCGCTCCCCGATGATCGCCAGCGCGTCGTAGACGATGCGCTCGGCGGTCGACTTCTTGCCGTCCAGCATCACCTTGTTGATGACCTGCTGGACCAGGCGGGAGCGGTGGACGGGGTCCGGCTCGATCGGCCGGATCTGGGCGGCTGCGCGACGGGGCATGTCCTACTTCTTCTTGACGCCGTACTGGGAGCGGGCCTTCTTGCGGTCGCTGACGCCGGCGGCGTCGAGCGTCCCGCGCACGACCTTGTAGCGCACGCCCGGCAGATCCTTGACGCGGCCGCCGCGGACGAGCACGACGGAGTGCTCCTGCAGGTTGTGACCCTCGCCCGGGATGTACGCGGTGACCTCCATCGACCCGGTGATGCGGACTCGCGCCACCTTGCGCAGGGCGGAGTTCGGCTTCTTGGGCGTGGTGGTGAAGACGCGCGTGCAGACGCCGCGGCGCTGGGGCGCGGCGACCTGCTTCTTGCGACCCTTGCCGGACTTGAGGCCGGGGGTCGCGAGCTTCTTGGGCTTGGCCTTGCGGCCCTTGCGGATCAGCTGCGAGGTCGTGGGCATGCGACCAGGAAGCGTAGCAGCGCGTAATCGGCGGCGGCGGTGGGAACCGGCTTGCCTATGGTGTGGTGGCGCGTGCCGGCGACGACACGACAGCAGGAGCAGGAGGCGCCTCGCTCGGGCGCGCTCACGGAGAAGGGCTTCCGGCTCGACATCCAGGGCATCCGCGGGTTCGCCCTGATCCTCGTCCTCCTCTGCCACGCGAGCGTGCCGTGGGCGGAGGGCGGGTTCGTCGGGCTCGACATCTTCTTCGTCCTGTCGGGCTTCCTGATCACGGGCCTGATCCTGGCCGAGATCGACAAGACCGGGACGGTCTCGATCGTGCGCTTCTACGCGCGGCGCGCGCGGCGGCTGCTGCCGCTCGCGGTGACCGTGCTCATCGTGATCCTCGTCGGCGCGCTCGTCCTGTTCTCCTCGATCCGCACCGAGGAGGTCTCCGGCGACGTCATCGCGGCCGCGCTGTACTTCGTCAACTGGCGGTTCATGGCGCAGGCGGTCGACTACTTCGCCTTCGAGGACCCCAACGTCTCCCCCGTCCAGCACTACTGGTCGCTGTCGGTCGAGGAGCAGTTCTACCTCGTGTGGCCGCTGCTCGTGCTCGCCGTGCTGGTCGTCGCGCGGCGCCGCGGCCTCGGCCACCGCGGGCTGCTGGCGGTGCTGATCGGCACGCTCACGATCGGCTCGTTCGCCTACGGCGTCTGGTTCAGCGAGGTCTCGACCCAGCAGGCGTACTTCTCGACGCTGTCGCGCGGCTGGGAGATCGGCGTCGGCTGCGCGCTCGCGCTGGTCCTGCCCGCCGGGCTGCGGATGCCGCGGCTGCTGGCCACCGTGCTCAGCGGCGGCGCGATCGCCGCGCTCGTGTGGATGACGCTCACGTTCCGCGACGACATCCCCTATCCGGGCTGGTACGCGCTCGTGCCGACGATGGCGACCGCGGCGTGGATCGTCGCCGGCACCGCCGTCACCGCGGCCGCGCCGATCCGGCTCTTCTCGCTGGCGCCGATGCAGTACCTCGGCAAGATCTCCTACGCCTGGTACCTGTGGCACTGGCCGGCGCTCGTGTTCGCGGCCAAGATCTTCGGCCCGCTGAGCGTCACCGACAGCGTGCTGGTCACGCTCGCGGCCTGGGTCCCGACGATCGTCTCCCACCACCTGATCGAGGAGCGCTTCCGGCGCTCGTCGACGCTCGCCCGCCGCCCCGGCCTGTCGCTGCGGGTGGGCGCCACGTTCACCGTCACGGCCGTCGCGCTCGCGGTGACCTTCTCGGCGGTGCAGCCGAGCGTGCCGGTGGCCAGCGGCGAGCAGGCCGTCGGCGCGCGCGTGCTCGAGCGCGGCGAGGCGCCCCAGCAGGAGGCGGTCGCGATCCGGCCCGATCTCGCCAAGGCCGAGGACGACCGCGGGCTGCCGTTCGAGGAGGGCTGCCACATCAAGAACGACGACCGCGTCGAGTCGCCCGAGTGCGCGTACGGCGACCTGCGCTCCGACACGACCGTCGTCGTCTTCGGCGACTCCCACGGCCTGCAGTACGCGCCGGGGATGATCGCCCTGGCCGAGCGCCGCGGCTGGCGGCTGGAGAGCCTCACGCGCGCGGGGTGCACGGTCGCGCTCGTGCAGCTCAAGCCCCGCTGCGACCAGTGGCGCGAGAACACGCTGCGGCGCATCGCGCGCACGCGGCCCGCGCTCGTCGTCGTCACGACCGGGACCATGGACCGCTACGAGGTGAAGGCCGAGGACGGCACCCGCCTCAGCCGCGAGGAGAGCCAGCCGCTGCTGGAGCGCGGCATGGAGGAGACGCTGCGGCGCCTGAAGGCGACCGGCGCGAAGGTGGCGGTCATCCGCGACCAGCCGCGGCTGCCGTTCGACCCGATCGACTGCGTCGCCGGCAACCTCGAGTCGCTGGACCAGTGCGCGTTCTCGCCCGACCGTCCCGTCGACTACGCGTTCGACGCGCGCGCGGCGCGGCGCGTGCCCGGCGTGAAGCTGATCGACCCGATGCCGCTGCTGTGCCCGCAGCGGATCTGCCCGTCGGTCGTCGGCAACGTGCTCGTGTACCGCAACACGTACCACCTGACCGCCACGTTCGCGGCGACGCTCGACCGGTGGCTGGGGCGCAAGCTGCCGCGCCTGCGCGGGTGACCGCGCCCTACGCGAGCGCCGCCTGCGGCTCGGCGGCGTCGACGCCGACCGCCTGCGCGACCGGCGCGTAGGTCACCTTGCCCGCGCAGACGTTCAGCCCGGCGAGGAAGCCGGGGTCGTCGAGGAGCGCGTGCACGCCGCGGTTGGCGAGCTTGACGATGTAGGGCATCGTCGCGTTCGTCAGCGCGTAGGTGGAGGTGATCGGGACCGCGCCCGGCATGTTGGCCACGCAGTAGTGGGTGACGCCCTCGACCTCGTAGGTCGGGTCGGTGTGCGTCGTCGGGTGCGAGGTCTCGAAGCAGCCGCCCTGGTCGATCGACACGTCGACGAGCACCGCGCCCTTCTTCATGAGCTTGAGCTGCTCGCGGGTGATGACCCGCGGCGCCTTGGCGCCGTGGACGAGGACCGCGCCGATGACGAGGTCCATCTCGGGCAGGCGCTCCTCGATCTCCAGCGTCGAGGCGAAGCAGGTGGACACGCGGCCGTTGAGCAGGACCTCGAGCTCGCGCAGGCGGTCGATCGAGCGATCGTAGACGTAGGTCTCCGCGCCGAGGCCGACCGCGATCTCGGCCGCGTTCTGGCCGACCACGCCGCCGCCGATGACCATCACCTTGCCGGCGGCCACGCCCGGCACGCCGCCGAGCAGCAGCCCGCGGCCGCCGAGCGGCTTCTCGAGCATGAACGCGCCCGCCTGCGTGGCGATCTTGCCGGCGACCTCGCTCATCGGGGCGAGCAGCGGCAGGCGGCCGCGCGCGTCCTCGACGGTCTCGTAGGCGATGCAGGTGGCGCCGGACGCCATCAGGCCGCGGGTGAGCTCGGGATCGGGCGCCAGGTGCAGGTACGTGAAGAGCGTGTGGTCGGGCCGCAGGCGCGCGACCTCCTCGGGCTGGGGCTCCTTGACCTTGACGATCAGCTCGGCCTGCGCGAACACGGCGTCGGCGTCGGGAACGATGCGAGCGCCCTGCTCGGCGTAGGCGGCGTCGTCGATGGCCGACCCCGTCCCGGCGCCGGACTGGACCACGACCTCGTGGCCGTTGTCGGTCAGCTCGCGCACGCCGGACGGCGTCAACGCCACCCGGTACTCGTCGGTCTTGATCTCGGTGGGCACGCCGATCACGGTCATGGCGAGAAATCATCACCGGGCGGGCGATCCGTGTCATCGTTTGCGACCGAAGACCGTGAAAACGCTTGCGCTCGACGACATCGACCGACAGATCCTCAGCGAGCTGATCCGAAACGGACGTGCGACCTACACGGAGCTCGGCCAGATCGCCGGGCTCAGCCCGCACGCGATCGGCCCGCGCGTGCGGCGGCTCGTCGACGCGGGCGTGATCACGGGGTTCATCGCGACCGTCGACTTCGGCGCGCTCGGCCGCGGGCTGGAGGCGTTCGTCGACGTGCGCCTGGGGTCGGCGGTCGACCCCGACGACTTCGAGTCCACGCTCGCCGAGCTGCCCTCGGTGCGGGAGCTGACGTTCCTCAGCGGCCGCTTCGACTACCAGGTGCGCGTGTCGTGCCGCGACGCCGACGACCTCGACCAGACGGTCCGCGCGCTGCGGCGGGCGGGCGCGGCGGTGACCGAGACGCGGATCGTGATGCGGACGCGGCCGTTCCGCCGGCCGGTCACCTAGCGGCCGGCGAGCTCGCGGCCGCGCAGCGCGAGCCAGAACTCGATGCGGTCGCGCGCGGAGGACAGGTCGCGGCCGGTCAGCTCCTCGATCCGGCGCACCCGGTAGCGCAGCGTGTGGCGGTGGCAGTAGAGGCGCCGGGCGGCCGTCTCCCACTGGCCGTTGCACTCGATGAACGCCTCCAGCGAGCGCATGAGCTCGTTGCCGTAGGCGCCCTCGCCGTCCTCGAGCGGGCCCAGCAGCGAGTCGCAGTATAGGCGCAGCGCCTCGCTGTCCTGCAGCGACAGCAGGAGCTGGAAGGAGCCGAGGTCGCGGTGGGTGGCGACGACGGGCCGGGCGAGCGTCGCCGCGGCGGCGCGGCCGTTCCCGCTCCCGTTGCCGTTGCCGTTCCCGTTGCGGTGGCCGTCGCCGTCGTCGGGCCCGGCGGCCATGGCCCGCGCCTCCAGCGCCCAGCGCGCCTCGTGGTAGGCGCGGCGCGCGTCGCCGGCGTCGACCGCGCGGCCCGCGCCGACGGCCACGTGCGCGTCCTCCCCCAGCGCCTCGCCGGCGCGGGCGGCGACGCGCTCGGCCAGCTCGACCAGCTCGTCCTCCGGGTACCCGGGCACCAGCGCGCAGGTGAGCGTCCCGGTGCGGGCCACCAGCCCGTCGACGGCCTCGGCGCGCACCGCCGCCTCGACGACGTCCTCGAGCCGGTCGGACGCGCTCTGGGAGGTGAGCGCGAGCGCGGCGACGGTGCGGCCGATGCCGAACGGCTCCAGGCGACGGGCGAGGTCGGCGCCGCGCAGCTCGCCGTCGGCGAGCTGGGTGAGGATGTCGCCGGCCAGCCGCCGCTCGGTGGTGCCGGCGACCCGGCGGCGCAGCAGCTCGAGCGCGACGACGGTCGTGGCCTGATGCAGCAGCAGGCGGTCGAACTCGTCCAGCCCGCCACGGTCCTTGATCGCCACGATCCAGGCCTGCGGCGCGGCGGTCGCGCGGCGGCCGGGGTCGCCGGTCGCGCCGACGGGCAGCGCGAGCGCGCGGCCGCCGAGCTCGGGGTCGCCGGGGGCGAACTCGTCGGCGGTCCTCGCGCGCGCGTGCGCGTGGAGCTGGCCGGCCACGCGGTCGGCGACGTCCTCGTCGACCTCGCGGCGGAACGTCCGCCGCGCCAGCCACTGGCCGCGCCCGTCGGCGATGAGCACCGCCCCGCCGAGCAGCGAGGCGAGCGCGCCGGCGATCGCGTCCAGGCCGCGCTCGGACAGCACGATGCGCTGCAGGCGCTCCTGGGCCGAGATCGACCGGCGCAGGACCGCGTAGTTCTCGTTGACGAGCGTCGAGAACGCCCGCTCGGTGACCGCGATGAACGGGATCTCGGTGGGCACCTCGAACACCGGGAACCCGCAGTCGGCGGCCGCCTCCAGCAGCGCCGGTGGCGTCTGCGGACGCTCGGGCGTCGCGCCGAACCCGAGGCCGGCGAGGCCGTGGTCGGCGAGCCGCTCGACGTAGCGGCGCTGCTCGGCGTCGTCGCCCAGGCCCAGCCCGGTGCACAGCAGCAGCTCGCCGCCCGACAGCCACGGCGTCGGGTCCGGCTCCTCGGAGATGTGCACCCACCGCAGCGGGGAGCCGGCCGCGTCGTGCCCCGTCAGGAGCTCCAGGCCGAGGTCGCGGACGAGGTCCTGGACGGTGAGCATCGGGTCAGCGGCGCCGTTGGACCTGAGCCCACGCGTCCTCGAGCGTCGGCCGCAGGACCGACTCGATCTCGGCGAACTCGTCGGGCCCGGCGATCAGCGGCGGGCTGAGCTGGATGACCGGGTCCCCGCGGTCGTCGGCGCGGCAGATCAGGCCGCGCCGGTACAGCTCGCCCGACAGGAACCCGCGCAGCAGCCACTCGGACTCGTCGGCGTCGAAGGACGCCTTCGTGTCGCGGTCCTTGACGAGCTCGATCGCGTGGAAGTAGCCGGCGCCGCGGACGTCGCCGACGATCGGGATGTCGCGCAGGGACTCGAGCATGTCGCGGAACGCCTGCTCGTTCTCGCGGACGTTGTCGAGGATGCCCTCGCGCTCGAACGCGTCGATGTTGGCGAGCGCGACCGCGCACGCGATCGGGTGCCCGGCGAACGTGAACCCGTGGGTGAACGAGGTGTTCCCCTCGAGGAACGGCTCGGCGATTCGGTCGGAGACGATCATCGCGCCGAGCGGGGCGTACGCGGAGGTGATGCCCTTCGCGGTCGTGATGATGTCCGGCTGGTAGTCGTAGCGCTGCGCGCCGAACCACTCGCCGAGGCGGCCCCAGGAGCAGATGACCTCGTCGGAGATCAGCAGGACGTCGTACTCGTCGCAGATCTCGCGGACGCGCTGCCAGTAGCCCTCGGGGGGCGTGAAGCAGCCGCCGGCGTTCTGGACCGGCTCCATGATCACGGCGGCGACGGTGTCGGGCCCCTCGAACTCGATGCGCTCGCGCACGGCCTCGGCCAGCGTCTCGGCGCCGTAGCCGGGCTTGAGCCGGTACAGGTTCGTGTTCGGGACGTGGCAGCCGCCGGGCGTGAACGGCTCGTAGGGCTGGCGCAGCGCGGTGATGCCGGTGGCGGTGAGGGCGCCGAGGCTGGTGCCGTGGTAGGCGACCTCGCGGGCGATCACCTTCGTCTTGTTCGGGTGCCCGGTGAGCTTGTGGTAGTGGCGCACGAGCTTCAGCGCGGACTCGACGGCCTCGCTGCCGCCGCTGGTGAAGAAGACGCGGTTGAGGTCGCCGGGGGCGAGGCCGGCGACGCGCGTGGCGAGCTCGATCGCGCGCGGATGCGCGTAGGACCAGTTCGTGAAGAAGCCGAGCTCCTTCGCCTGGTCGGCGCCGGCCTGGGCGATGTCGGCCCGGCCGTGGCCGATGTTCACGCAGAACAGCGCGCTGAGGCCGTCGAAGTAGCGGCGGCCGTGCTCGTCATAGACGTGGCACCCCTCGCCGCGCACGATGACGGGGATCTCGTGATCGGCGTCGTAGGCGCCCATCCGGCTGAAGTGCATCCACAGGTGGCGCCGCGCCTGCTCCTGATGGGACATGGCGTGGCGCGATACGGGCTCGGTGCTGGCCATGGTGGCTGTGCTCGTTCTCCAATCTGGCGCATGGGCGCGCCGGACGGACACGCTAGCGGAGGACGGATCGGGGCAAGGCGGCGCGCGCGGCCCCGGCGCGGTCAGAAGCGCCAGCGGACGGACCGGCCCGGCTTCACGGCCCGGTAGCGATCGCGCGCGGGGCGCAGGTCGCCGGTCACCGTCCAGCCGTGCCAGCGGAACCGGAGCACCGGGCCGGCGGGCGCGCGCCCCAGCGCGGCGCGCTGCGCGCCGACCGCGACGCGGCGGGCCCGCGGGCACCGCATCCCGGACGCGACGATGCCGGTGAGGGCGACGTCGGCGTAGCGGGTGCCCGCGAACGCGCCCTCCACCGGGTCGCACCGGCGGTCGGCGGCGTGGGCGGCGGCCGGGGCGGTCAGGGCCAGTGAGCCGGCGGCGGCCAGCCCGGCCAGGATGCGGTTCGCGTCGGGTCGCATCGCTCGGGCGTGCTCAGTCGTTGACGGCCCAGTGGACCTTCGCGCCGCGGCGCGAGCCGGTGCCGTGGCAGTGGCCGAACGCGTGCGGGGCGCCGCCGGTGCCGACGTGGCAGCGCCAGCGCTTGGCGCGGCCGGTGTTCGCGCCGCGCCGGGCCACCCGACGGGCGGTCCGGCAGCGCACGTTCGTGGCCCCCACGTACGTGTCGCCGCCGCGCACGGGCTTGCAGGCGCGCTGGGCGGGCCCGCCGTCCGTGCCGGGGGCGTCCGCCTCGGCCGCGGGCGCCAGGAGGAGCGCCGCCGCAGCAGCGCCGGGGAGGAGCAGCCGTCGTCGCATGGGCGGGTCGGTACCCGCGGCCGGGGGCGAGCATGCGGGGCCGGGCGCCTCGTCGGGGCATGACCCTCGATCTGCCGTCCCGGCTGCTCCCCGGCGGCCTCGCCGTGCTCCTCGCCCGTTCGCGCCGCGAGCGCCGGCGCGGGCTGGCCGGCCTCGACGCGCTCCCGGACGCGGTGGGGCTGCACCTCGCGCCGTGCCGCTCGGTGCACACGATCGGGATGCGCTTCGCGCTGGACCTCATCTGGCTCGACGGCGCGGGCCGCGTGGTGCGAGTCGATCGCGACGTGCCGCCGTGGCGGGTGCGGACGTGCCTGCGGGCGCGGTCGGTGGTCGAGGTCGGCGCCGGCCGGGCGGACGCGTTCCGCGCGGCGGGGCTGTAGCCGTGGCCGCGGTCGAGGTCGCGCTGGGGGCGCTGCTGCTGGCGACCTGTGCCGTCGCGGCGCGCGTCGACGTCGCGCGCCGGGTGATCCCGAACCGGCTCACGGGCTCGGCCGCGCTCGCCGCGATCGCCGTCGGGCTGGTGGCGGATCCGGGCGGCGAGCCGGCGCGCCTGGCGGCGGCCGCCGGCGCGGGCGGCATCCTGCTCGCGGCCGCGCTCGTCCGGCCGGACGGCATGGGCATGGGCGACGCGAAGCTCGCGGGCGTGATGGGTCTGTGCCTGGGCCCGGCGGTGGCCGTCGCGCTCGCCGCGGCGTTCGTGGCCGGCGGGCTCTACGGGGTGGGCATCCTGCTCGCCCACGGCGTCCGCGCGGCGCGGGCGGCGACGATGCCCTTCGCGCCGTGCCTGGCGCTGGGCAGCGCCGTCGGCGTCGCGGTCGTGCTGGCCTGACCGGCCCGCCTCCCCACGCGTCCCCGCCTCCCCCGGTCGCACGTGTGGCACATGGCGTCCGGATAGCGGCTGCCATGTGCCACACGTCGGCCCGTGCGCGCCGGGCGAGCGGTCCGGGTGGCGCCGGGCAACCGGCACCCACCGTGTGCCCGAGCGGCCGCAACCGACGGGACCGCCCACGTGCCCTCGATGCCAAACCGACGCGGCTCCGCGCGGCGTCGACGCCCGCGCGGAACGCCGAGCGGCCTCGCGTCCGACCGACGTGTGGCACATGGCGTCCGGATAGCGGCTGCCATGTGCCACACGTCCCCGGGGCGCAACGGAGCGGCCCCGGAGCGGGGCGGCCCCGGGAGCGACGCGGCCTGGGGAGCGAGCGGGCTACGCCGCCGCGGCGACCGGCTCGACCCGCGCGGCGCGGACCGGGGCGGGCGTCAGGGCGGCCGCGACGATCACGAGGACGAACGCGACGGACTGCAGGACGATGCCGAAGGCGTCGCCGGGCAGCGGGTCGCCGAAGACGAGGATGCCGCCGGCGATGCAGGAGACGTTCGCCGCGGTGCCGGTGATCGCGATGACCGGGACGGCCTCGCCGACCTGCAGGCCGCGGGCCGAGGCGTAGAACGCAGCCACCGAGGCGAGCCCGGCGACCAGGATCCACGGCGAGACCAGGCCGAACACCCCGGTGATGCCGACCAGGCCGGTCAGCGCCTTGATCGCGACGTCGGACACGCCGAAGAGCACGCCCGCCGCCGCGCCGAGCGCGAGGCCGTGGTGCTCGGCGCGGGCGCCGACCACGCGCGGGCCGGCGATCAGCAGCGCGCCGAGGCCGAGCAGGCCGCCCTCGAAGGCGACCATCGCGATGACCCGGTAGCTGGAGTGCGCGCCGGTGGAGCCGGGCTGCGTGATCGCGATCAGGCCGATGCCGATCGCCATCGCGGCCAGGCCGAGCCACTGGCGGCGGCCGACGGTGAAGCCGAAGAGGCGGTCGGCCATCACGGCCAGCAGCACGAGGCCGCTGGCCAGCACGACCTGGACCACCGAGAGCGGCGCGAGCGCGAGGGCGGCGACGTGGAAGATCCACGCGCCCAGCGCGACCAGCATGCCGATCGCGAACCAGGTGGAGCGGAACAGGCCGACGGCCGAGGCGACCGGCCGGCGGATGTCCACGGGCGGCGCGGCGCAGGCTCCGCGGTGCTTGTAGAGGAACGCAAGGTTCGTCACGAAGGCGCAGAGCAGCGCCATGAGGATGCCGAGGTGAAGAGTCATTCAGGTAGGTGGAACGCCGGTGAGGAAGAAAGATCGCGGTGCCGGGTTCTCTCCAGCCATCGGCGGCCGCGGTTCCAACCTTGATGCCCGACGTCGAATGTCACCATAGCGCTCCGGGCCGAACTTCGGCGCCAGTCGGTCGAATGCGCACAGAGTCGCTGCAAAGAGGAGACAAACCGCTGCTGTTCGTCGACATCGACGGGGTCCTGAGCCTGTTCGGATTCGATCCGAGCGCGGTCCCCGCTCGTTGCAGCTGGCACCAGGTCGACGGCATCGTGCATCTCCTTTCGCACGAGGCCGCCGAGCACCTGCACGCGCTCGACGGCTTGTACGAGGTCGTCTGGTGCTCGGGCTGGAAGGACCGCGCCAACGACCATCTGCCGCACGTGCTCAAGCTCGGCCCCTACCCGCATCTGACGTTCGGCAACAGCCCCGGCCACTGGAAGCTCGACGCCGTCGAGCGCCACGCCGGCGACCGGCCGCTCGCGTGGATCGACGACGACCTCAACGACGCGGTCCGGACCTGGGCAGCGCGAAGGGCCGCCCCCACGCTCATCGTGGAGACGGCCCCCCAGAGCGGCCTCACGGCCGCGCACGCCGAGCGCCTGCGCGACTGGGCGCACGCGCTCGGCGACGGGTCCTAGTTGTTGTCGTCGCCCTCCTGCGGGACGTCGAGGTCGGCGAGCTCCTCGGCGAAGCCGGGGTCGGCCCCGCCGCCGTTGCCGATCTCGCCCAGCGACGCCAGCTCCTGGTCGTCGAACCCGAAGCCGCCGAGCCCCTCGCCACCGAGGCCGAGCTCGGCCGCGATGTCGTCGGAGTCCAGCAGCCCGACCTCGTCGGCCCGGGGCAGCGGCTCGGCCGGCTCGATCTCGATCCGCCGGTAGCGCTTCAGCCCCGTGGCGGCCGGGATCAGCTTGCCGATGATCACGTTCTCCTTCAGGCCGTTGAGGCGGTCGATCTTGCCCTCGAGCGCCGCGTCGGTCAGGACCTTGGTGGTCTCCTGGAAGGAGGCCGCCGACAGGAACGAGTCCGTGTTCAGCGACGCCTTCGTGATGCCGAGGATGATCTCCTCGTACTGGGCCGGCTCGCCGCCCTCGGCCATCACCTTCTCGTTCTCGCGCGCGAACTCGTAGCGGTCCACGAACGCGCCCGGGAGGTAGTCGGTGTCGCCCTTCTGGTCGACGCGCACCTTCTTGAGCATCTGACGCACGATCAGCTCGATGTGCTTGTCGTTGATGTCGACGCCCTGGGACTTGTAGACGACCTGCACCTCCTTGACGAGGTACTGCTCGGTCGCCGTGCGCCCCTGGATGCGCAGCACGTCGTGCGGGTACAGCGAGCCCTCGTTGAGCTGCGTGCCCTTCTCGATGCGCTGGCCGTCCTCGACGAACATGCGCGTGCGCCGCGGGAACGAGTACTTGTGCTCGTCGCCGCCGTCGTCGGTGACCACGACCGTGATCGCCTTGTCGGTCTCCTCGATCGACACGACGCCGTCGACCTCGCTGATCTGCGCCAGGCCCTTCGGCTTGCGCGCCTCGAACAGCTCGACGACGCGCGGCAGGCCGTGCGTGATGTCCGCGCCGGCGACGCCGCCGGTGTGGAACGTCCGCATGGTCAGCTGCGTGCCGGGCTCGCCGATCGACTGCGCGGCGATGATGCCGACCGCGTCGCCGATCTGGGCCAGCTTGCCGGTCGCCATCGACCGGCCGTAGCAGGCCTGGCACACGCCCGACGTCGCCTCGCACTTGAGGACCGAGCGGACCGGGATCCGCTGGTTGACGCCCTCGTCGTCGTACTGCGCGCGGAACGCGTCGATGATCGCCCCGAACTCGTCGCGGCCGATCTCGGCGCCCTTCTCGACCAGGACCTTCTTGCCGTCGGCGGCCTTGATGTCCACCGGGGCGATCCGCCCGACGAGGTTGTCGTTGGGCTCGCCGGCGTCGTTGAACGCCAGCAGCTCGATGTACTCCTCGGTCCCGCAGTCGGGCTCGCGGATGATCACGTCCTGCGACACGTCGACCAGGCGCCGGGTCAGGTAGCCCGAGTCGGCGGTGCGCAGCGCGGTGTCCGCGAGGCCCTTGCGCGCGCCGTGCGTCGAGATGAAGTACTCGAGCACGGACAGGCCCTCGATGAAGTTGGCCTTGATCGGGCGCGGGATGATCTCGCCCTTCGGGTTGGCCATGAGGCCGCGCATGCCGGCGAGCTGGCGGATCTGCTTGAACGACCCGCGGGCGCCCGAGTTGGCCATCATGTAGATGGGGTTGAGCTGGTCGAGGTTCTCGACCATCGCGTCGGCCACCTCGTCGGTCGCGGCGTCCCACTGGGCGACGATCGCGTCCTTGCGCTCCTCCTCGGTGATGAGGCCCATCTCATACTGGTCCTCGATCTCCGCGACCAGGTCGTCGTACTTGGCCAGGATGTCGGCCTTCGACGGCGGCACGACCACGTCGTTCTTGGACACGGTGATGCCGGCCTGGGTCGCGTACTTGAACCCGAGGTCCTTGAACGCGTCGAGGACCAGCGCGACGACCGGCGCCCCGTACGTCTGCACCAGCGAGTCGATGATCCGCGCGGTGTCGCGCTTCTTCATCGGCTGGTTGACGAACTCGTAGGTCGTCGGGTCGAACTCGTCGCCCATCGCCGCCTCGAGCGCGCGCTCGATGCGGTCGTTGTAGATGATGCGCCCGACCGTCGTGAGGACGTGGCCGCCCTCGCGCCCGACCGGCCGGTACTCGGCCAGGTCGTGCAGCTTGACCGCGCCGAAGTCGTAGCTCAGCTCGGCCTCCTGGGCCGTGCGGAACACGTGCGGCCGCGGCTCGACGCTCGCCGGGTCGATCTTCGCCAGCTCCTCCGGCTCGGGGCCGTAGGTGAGGTAGTAGGCGCCCAGCACCATGTCCTGCGACGGCGTCGCCAGCGGCGCCCCGTGCGCGGGGGACAGGATGTTGTTGGCCGACAGCATCAGGATCCGCGCCTCCGCCTGCGCCTCGGCGCTCAGCGGCAGGTGCACGGCCATCTGGTCGCCGTCGAAGTCCGCGTTGAACGCGGAGCAGACGAGCGGGTGGACCTGGATCGCCTTGCCCTCGACGAGGATCGGCTCGAACGCCTGGATGCCGAGGCGGTGCAGCGTCGGCGCCCGGTTCAGCAG